>NZ_CP009452.1:157500-462019 GCF_001278035.1 Sphingopyxis sp. 113P3 | reverse complement strand
ACGCTGGGGCCCGAGCGCGTCGTAGCGGCTGTGGTGCGTCTCCTTGACCTTGCAGCGCTACGTGTCGGGAATGAACAATATGTCGCGGCCAACAAGAGTTTTGGTGCAACGACGCTGCGCCGGCAGCACGCGCGCCTCCGCGGCGAGAGGCTGCACTTGAGGTACCGCGCCAAGGGCAGCACGATGCGTGAGGTGACGGTCACCGACCGCAGCCTCGCGACGCTGGTGCGCCGTCTCCAGGACCTGCCGGGGCAACATCTGTTTCAGTATGAGGATGGAGGCAGCCTCTGCGCCGTGGGATCGGACGAGGTCAACGCCTATATCCGCGAGGCGATGGGGGCAGATTTCAGTGCCAAGCATTTCCGTACCTGGTCGGCGAGCGTTACCGCCTTCACTTATCTTTATGATGCGGCGGAGCCGCCGACGCTGAAGGCGCTGCTCGCCCATGTTGCGCAGGGGCTCGGCAACACACCGGCGGTGGCCCGGCGCGCCTATGTTCATCCTGCAATGATCGCAGCAGCGCAGGCGCGCGAAAATTTTGCAATCGCGGCGGGATCGCTTCCGCGCGCGACCCGATATCTTTCACGTTACGAACGCGGGTTTTTGGCCTATCTGGAGCAGACGCCGGGCGCCGCCGCCCTGCTCCGCTCCGCCTGACACCCAAGAAATATCCACGAGGATCGACGTGACCTTCTCCCTTTTTGCCGCTGCCGCCTCTGTGCCCAAGACCGCCGCGCCGGCCAACCCACTCGACGACCTCAATTCCTGGTGGAACAGCAGCGTCGCCTGGGTGAACGGCCATTGGCTACAGATCGGCATTGCAGTGGGCGCAGGGCTGATCATCTATTTTCTCCTGTCCCTGCTGCGCAGCCTCGCGCTGAAGCGCGCGCAATCGGCCCCCGGGCACTATACGCTGACCGACATTGTCGGGCGCGTGATCCACAAGACCCGCTCAACGGTGCTTGCAATCGTCGCCATTCGGCTCGTAGCGGGCTATGCCAATCCGCCCGCAATCATCCTTGCCACCATCCAGTTCGTCTTCACCATCGCGGTGGTCTTTCAGGCTGCAATATGGGCGCGCGAGATTGTCATCGGCCTCATCCGGCGACGCGCGGCGGAGGGACATAACGAGACGCTGAACAATGCGATGGGGATCATTCGCCTGCTGATCAGCGTCGCGCTTTTTGCGATCGCAGCTATCGTGATCCTCGACAATATGGGGGTAAATGTTACCGGCCTCGTTGCCGGGCTCGGCATCGGCGGCATCGCGATCGGTCTTGCAGCGCAGGGCATCTTCTCCGACCTCTTTGCTTCGCTGTCGATCATCTTCGACCGGCCGTTCAGGGTCGGACAGGCGATCAAATATGACAATTCGGCGGGCACGGTCGAGCGCATCGGACTGAAAAGCACACATATCCGCTCGGTCAACGGCGAGCTTCTCGTGATCTCGAATACCAACCTCTTATCAAAGGAGATCACCAATTATGCGCATCTCCACCGGCGGCGCATCCAGTTCGCGATCGGGGTCGTTTATCAGACCACGCCCGAAATGCTCCGCGCGCTGCCAGCGTTGCTCGAGGAACAGGTGAAGACGGCGGGACAGGATTTCATCCGGGCAAGCTTCACCGGTTTTGGAGCATCGAGCCTCGACTTCGAACTGATCTTCGACGTGCATGACGAAAATTACGACAAGGTCACCGCCGCGCGCACCGAAATCGGAATTCGGGTTTTCGAGGCCATGACCGCGGCGGGGTACGATTTTGCCTATCCGACCCAGACGACCTTCACCGCAGCGCCCGACGGCACGATGATCATGCCCTACGCCGAGTCTTTGGCGCCTCGATCAGGCTCAGGCAGCGCAGAGCGGTCCAGCTGACGCTACGGCGCTGCGGCGCAATGCCCGGGGTCTTGTGCAATGCGGCAAGAGGGGCCTAGAACGCCCGCGAACCAGTCTTTGAGGGGATGAAAAATGGCCACGATCACGCCGCAGGAGTTGAAGACCAAGGTCGGTCAGCATCTCAGTACCTCCGAATGGGTCCTCGTCGATCAGGACATGATCAACAAGTTCGCAGACGCCACGGGCGACCATCAATTTATCCATGTCGACGAGGAAAAAGCGAAGCTCACACCCTTCGGCGGCACGATCGCGCACGGTTTTCTCACGCTTTCGCTTATCCCGATGCTGGGACAAAAGACCGACGCGCCCAAGATCGAGGGCATCAAGATGGGCGTCAACTATGGGGGCAACAAGGTTCGCTTCCTTGCTCCCGTCCGGTCGGGCAAGCGCGTTCGCAGCCATGTGAAGCTCCTCGAGCTCGACGAGAAGCGCCCCGGTCAGTGGCAGCAGACCAATGAGATAACGGTCGAGATCGAAGGCGAGGAAAAGCCCGCGCTGATTGCCGAGTGGATCACGCAATTTTTCGTCTGAACCAGAAATTTCCGGCCGACCTCCCCCGAAAGATAACCGGAACCCCAGCAGAAGGACTTCATCATGCGTGACGCCGTTATCGTTTCCACCGCCCGCACACCGCTCACCAAGGCGGCGCGTGGCTCATTCAACAACACGCCGGCTCCGACGCTCGGCGCCTATTCGGTCAAAGCGGCCGTCGAGCGCGCGGGCCTCGAAGGCGGCGAGATCGACGACGTCCTGTTTGGCGCCGCGATGCAACAAGGCTCGCAGTCGCCGAACGTTGCACGCCTCATCGCGCTGCGGGCCGGCCTCCCCGTCACTGTCCCCGGCATGTCGATCGACCGCCAGTGTTCGTCGGGACTGATGACGATTGCGACCGCCGCGAAGCAGATAATTGTCGATCGTCAGGACATCGTGGTCGCCGGCGGCGTCGAGAGCATCTCCAAGGTTTCGGGCAGCGGCAAGGTGTTCATCGAGCCCGACGCCGAACTCCTCGCGATGCACAAGGATACCTATATGCCGATGATCGGCACAGCCGAGGTGGTCGCGAAGCGTTACAACATCAGCCGCGAGGCGCAGGACGAATATTCGCTCCAGTCGCAACAACGTACCGCCGCTGCTCAGGCGGCGGGCAAATACGACGATGAGATCATTCCCTGCAAGGCCACGATGGCGATTGTCGACAAGGAAACCAAGGAGGTCTCCTACAAGGAGGTCGTTGCCGACAAGGATGAGTGCAACCGTCCCGACACGACGCTTGAAGGCCTTGCGAGCCTCAAGCCGGTGATGGGCGAAGGCCATACGATCACCGCGGGTAATGCCAGTCAGTTGTCCGACGGATCCTCGGCCTGCGTCGTGATGGAGGCCAAGGTCGCCGAGAAGCGAGGCCTGACGCCGCTCGGACGCTATGTCGGCATGGCCGTCGCAGGCACCGAGCCCGACGAAATGGGCATCGGGCCCGTCTTTGCGATCCCGAAGCTCCTTGAGCGCTTCGAGCTCAAGATGGACGACATCGGCCTTTGGGAACTCAACGAAGCATTTGCGGTGCAGGTGCTTTATTGCCGCGACAAGATCGGCATTCCCAACGAGCTGCTCAACGTCAACGGCGGCTCGATCTCGATCGGCCACCCCTTCGGCATGACGGGCGCCCGCTGCACCGGTCACGCGCTGATCGAGGGCAAACGCCGCGGCGCGAAATATGTCGTCGTGACCATGTGCATCGGCGGCGGCCAGGGCGCAGCAGGCCTGTTCGAGGTTTTCTGACTTGCGCCTGAGCGCCCCGCGGGTCGAGCCGGTCAATCTCGATCGGCTCGACGCCGAACAACGTGCCGCGCTCGAACCTCTCCTTGCCGCCGATGGCGGCAAGGTCGGGGGTGGGCGGGTGCTCAACATCTTTCGTACCCTCGCCCACGCGCCGCGGGCGCTGACCGCGTTTCTTGCCTGGGGTGGCTACATCCTTTCCAAGCGCAACGCGCTCTCGCCCCGCGATCGCGAGCTCGTCATCCTGCGCACCGGTTACAATTGCCGGTCAGGCTACGAGTGGACGCAGCACAAGCGGATCGGACTTGGCTGCGGGCTGACCGAAATCGAGATCGAGCGCATCAAGGCCGGCCCCCAAGCTGAGGGCTGGAGCGACCTCGATCGCGCGATGCTCAGCGCCGCTGACGAGTTGACCCGCGATCATTTCGTGAGCGACCAAAGCTGGGCTGCGCTCGCCCCGCTCGGCGAGAAGGGGCGGATGGACCTCGTTTTCACCGTGGGCCAATATACCCAGGTGTCGATGATCTTGAACAGCTTCGGAATCCAGGTCGAAGAAGGTTGGGAGACGGATCCTGATCTTCGTGCGTGAATCAAGGGAGACAGACATGAGTGACATTGGCGTGATCGCAACGCTGCGCGTGCAGCCGGGCAAGGAAGCCGAGTTCGAAGATGTGTTTGCCGAACTTGCCCCCGCCGTGCGTGCGAACGAGCCGGGCAACAGCTATTACCGTCTGTTCCGCACCGGCGAAACCGGTGTGTACAAGGTTATGGAATGCTATGTGGATTCGGACGCGCTCGAGGCGCACCGGGCCTCGGACCATTTTCGCACTCTTGGCGCAAGGCTCGCCCCTTGCCTCGTCGTCGCGCCAGAGATCGAGCGACTGATCGCCGTCTAGGCACCGTGGCCGGAAGGATCTCAGGCTAGCTCCCTGATCCCGTCACCTCTGCAATTTCCCCTGCGCGGTCGCCGAGCAAATAGCGCGGGCCGGCCCCCCGCTGCGCTGCCTTGTCGCCGCGATTGTAGAGCCCGCATTTCTTCAAGGACAGGCATCCGCAGCCGATGCACTGATCAAGCAGTTCGCGCGTCCGCTCGAGCGCGACAATCCGTGCATCGATCCGCCCGCGCAGGTCCGTGCTGATTCGCGTCCAATCGGCGGCATTGGGGGTGCGCTGCGCCGGCAACCGCGCCAGTTCGTCCGCAATCTCCTCAAGGCTCAGACCCAGTTGCTGTGCAATCAGAATGAAGGAAACGCGGCGAATGTCCGCGCGCAGAAAACGCCGCTGCCCTCCGCCCGAGCGCAACGCCTCAATCAGACCTTTCGCCTCGTAGAAGCGGATCGCCGACACCGCTACGCCGGTCCGCGCCGCGAGTTCGCCGATCGCAATCAGGTCCGTCCGGTGCATATTCGTCCTCATTTGCCGCTTGATCTAAACCTGACTTGAGCTTGCAGGACTGCGTGCGTCAACACGAATCAGGAGTCTCATCGTGCCGCACCCTTTCATCGAGCATGTAAATATCACCGTCACCGACCCCGAACGCTCCGCCCAGCTGCTGTCTGCAATTTTTGGCTGGCACGAGCGCTGGCGCGGACCCGCGCGCGATGGGGGCACCACCATTCATGTTGGCAGCGACCGCGCCTATCTCGCTCTCTACACGGCCCCTGACGGCGAACATGCAGGAAAGCGGTGGCCCAAGGGCGAGCCGCTCAACCATGTCGGTGTGCAAGTGGATGACCTCGATGAGATCGAAGCGCGCGTTAAAGCTGTCGGGCTCGCGCCTTTCAATCACGCCGACTACGAGCCTGGTCGCCGCTTCTACTTCTTCGACCCAGACGGCATTGAATATGAGGTGGTCAGCTATACGGAGCCGCGCCTGCGCTAGACGGCGCAACGTCAGCGCCGCTGCCGCGTTGAGAGCATATCGGGGGGACGCATGAGGAGTCTCAACCGATGAGCGAAGATATCAAACACGCCTTCTGGAAGGCGCTCGATGCCAGTCCCTATGTCATGGTCGGCATGACCGGTGAGCGCGAGCATCATATCCCGATGAACGCGCAGCTCGACAAGAATGCGAACAGCGCCTGGTGGTTTTTTACCGCAACCGATAACCGGCTGGCGGCCGGGGGTCCTGCGATGGCGCAGTTTGCGGCGAAGGGCCACGACCTGTTCGCCTGCATATCCGGCACGCTTCGCCGGGAGGAAAGCCGCGAAGTGCTCGACAGATTGTGGAACAATGGCGTGGCGGCGTGGTATCCGGGCGGCAAGGACGATCCCAAGCTCGTGCTTTTGCGCTTCGACCTTGAAGACGCCGAAATCTGGACGGCCGATCCCGGAATCAAGGGGATGTTCAAGCTCGCGGCGGGTATGACCATGAAAGAAGGCGAGCTTGGCGAGCACGCGACGGTAGCGCTCTAGCGATCAGGCGGGGTCTGATAGGGGCCGGATACACCCGTCCTCAAACGTGAATCCCTCCTCGCGATCACGCGCCAGCAGCGCCGGGCCGTCGAGATCGACCCATTGCGCGCGCTGGGCGAGGACGAAGGCGGGGGCAATGCCGAGGCTGGTTGAGAGCATGCACCCGACCATGATCCCGAGCCCCGCCGCGTCGGCGGCGTCGGCAAGGCGGAGTGCCTCGGTGAGGCCCCCCGCTTTGTCGAGCTTGATGTTGACGCCATCATAGAAGGTGCCGATGCGCGCGATATCAGCGGCGGTCTGGCAGCTTTCGTCGGCAACGAACGGGAGCGGGGCATAAACCCCGTCGAGCAAAGCGTCTGCGCCGACGGGTACCGGCTGTTCGATCAATTCGACGCCCAGTTCGGCGAGCCCTTCAGCCTCACTGAGCAAATCGAGCTGGCCCCAGCTTTCATTGGCGTCCACGATCAATCTCGCATCGGGCGCGCCCTCCCGTACGGCCTTGACGCGCGCGCGGTCGCCCTCCCCTGTCAGCTTGAGTTTGAGCAGCCGCCAGCCGTCGGCAACGGCGGCCGCCGCCTCTGCCCTCATGCGGTCTGGGGGTGCAAGCGAAATGGTGATGGCAGTGACTCGCTCGGTCGGCGGGCCATCGCACCCCGCGAGCCGCCACAGCGGCACCCCCCGCTGCCGGGCCTCGAGATCCCACAGCGCGCAGTCAAGCGCGTTGCGTGCAGCGCCGGCATCGAGCAGTTCCTGGACCGCGGCGCGGGCCTCTACGACGTCCATGCCGGCCAGATGCGGCACCACGCGCAATATTGCATCGCGGCATCCGGCGGCACCCTCGCCGCGATAATAGATCGGTGTCCCCTCGCCGCGTCCAATGATCCCCTCACTCTCGATTTCGGCCACAACGAGGTCGACATGATCCTGCGCGCCGCGTGCAATCACGAACTCGCCCGCGACCGGCCAGCGCTCGACCCGCGCGCTTTTCAGTTGGATGGCCATCGAAGAACAGTAATGCTGTGCGCCATGCCCGGTAAATCCCTTTCCGAACGCGTCGCCGAATTCGGCCATCGCCTCGCCGTCGAAGCGCACGCCGCCTGGTTCGCGGCCCGTGATCCGCGCACACCCGCGCTCGCGCGCCTGCTCGCGGTCGCCGTCGCAGCCTATGCGCTGTCGCCTGTTGACCTGATTCCCGACTTCATCCCGGTGCTGGGATGGCTCGACGACCTCATCCTTGTTCCTGCCGGCCTGTGGGCGGTGCGCCAGCTGATCCCCACGCCGCTTTGGGCCGAGTTCCATCGCGCCGCCGAGGCCGCAAGTGAACGCCCATCGAGCCGCGCAGGCATGATCGCGATCCTGCTGATCTGGGCCGGCCTGCTCTACACGGTCTACTGGAGCGTACGAACATCGCCTTGGCATTGAGCGGAAATGAAAGACCCGTCGGTGCCGGGGAAGCAAATGGCCGCAGCAATCGCTAGTCAGCGTGCGAACGGATCCAATCCTCGACCACGGGCGCGATTTCGTCGCGCCACTTGCGGCCATTGAAGATGCCATAGTGGCCCACGCCCTTCGCCATCAGATATTTCTTCTTCGCAGCCGGCAGTGATTTTGCCAGCGTCAGCGCGGCCTTGGTCTGTCCGATCCCAGAAATATCGTCGCGCTCACCCTCAATCGCGAGGATGGCGATATCCTCGATCACTGCGACGTCAACGGGGTTACCGCGATGCCGCATCTCGCCCCTTGGGAGCAGGTGGCGCTGGAAGACGATATCGACGGTCTGGAGATAGAATTCCGCAGTCATGTCACAGACCGAGCGATATTCGTCATAGAATTCCTTGGTCTTGTCGGCGCTCTCACCGTCGCCATCGACCAGATGCTTGAACATCTCCCAATGGCTCATCATGTGGTTGCCGAGATTCATCGACATGAAGCCTGCGAGTTGCAGGAAGCCGGGATAGACACGGCGTCCCGCGCCGGGATACCAGGCGGGCACCGTCGCTATGACATTTTCCTGAAACCAGGCATAAGGGCGCGTTGTCGCGTGCTGGTTGACTGCAGTCGGCGCCTTGCGCGTGTCGATCGGGCCTCCCATCATGGTCAGCGTTCTTGGCCGAAACTTGTTCCCCTCCGCCGCCATGATCGCCGCTGCGGCGAGGCTCGGCACCGACGGCTGACATACCGCGAGCATGTGCGCGCCTGGCCCGATATGTTCGAGCCACGAGATGAGATAATCGATATAGTCGTCAAGATCGAACGCGCCTGCTTCCAGCGGCACATTGCGGGCGTCGCGCCAGTCGGTGATCCATACATCATGCCCCGGCAGCATCCGTTCGACCGTGCCGCGCAAAAGCGTCGCGTAGTGACCCGACATCGGCGCCACAATAAGCAGCTTGGGTGCGTCCTTTGAGCCCTTGTGCTTGAAGTGCTTCAGCTGACCAAAAGGTTTGCGGGCCTCGATCACCTCACTCACCCGAACCTTCTCGCCTTCAACGATCGTCTCGTAGAGGTCGAACGCCGGCTTGCCGCGCGGGGCGGCGGCGTGCGCGAAGACTTCAAGCGCCGAGGCGAAAAGCGGGCTGCCTCCGAAATAGCCAAGCGGATTGGCGGGGTGCTGTATCACCTGCGCGCCGGCGGTCGCCAACGCGCTCGCCCCCGCGAGCCAGCTCTTTTGCATGTCGAAAGCGTGATACAGCATCAAAGGGACTTCCTTGCGATTGAAGGCGCTCTCACGGCGCCACGTTTCAGCTCCATCCTAGGCTATCGGGGTCATTGTGCAACGCGTCATTTCGTTTCATTTGGCTGCGCTTCAAGCGCCTTGAAGCAGCGCGCCATTCTCCATCGTTGAGCACCGCCCGCGCGGCTGCTAGGGCGAGCGCAATGGCGACCACATCCGACCGATCCGCCCCACCCCCCGCACCGCAGGAATCCCGCGCCCGCAGGCTCGGTAGCCTGCGGATGATCTGGCGCTACGCCAGTCGCTACCCGTTGCAGCTGCTCGTGGCCGCCATTGCTCTCGGCATTGCGGCACTCGCAACGCTCGCGATACCGTGGCAGTTCAAGGAGATGATCGACAGCGGCTTCGTCGCGGGCGGGGGGGATGTTGCGCCGCATTTCCGGCTCTTCTACGTGATCGTCGTGATCCTCGCGCTGGCCACGGCGCTGCGCTTCTACTTCGTGAGCTGGCTTGGTGAGCGCACGGTCGCAGATATCCGCCAGGCGGTGCAGCGCAATCTCTTGCGGTTAGCTCCCGGCTTCTTCGAGGAAAATCGCCCTTCCGAAATCGCATCGCGCATGACGTCGGACACCGCGATCATCGAACAAGTGGTCGGCACCACCGTCTCGGTCGCGCTTCGCAATCTCGTGATGGGAGTGGGCGGCATTGCCTATCTTTTCACCCTCTCGCCCAAGCTGACGGGCGGCATTCTGATCGGCATTCCGGTGATCATCATGCCGATCGTCCTGCTCGGGCGCCGTCTCCAGAATGTTTCCCGATCGAGCCAGGACCGCGTCGCCGATATCGGCGCGACGACCGCGGAGCAATTGGGAGCGATGAAAATTGTCCAGGCTTTCGGTCAGGAAGCGCGAGAAGCCGAGCGTTTCAGTGCCGCGGTCGAAAGCAATTTCGCCACCGCGAAGCGCCGCATTCGTCTGCGCGCGGCGATGACAGCGATCGTGATCGGGTTGCTGTTTGGCGCCATCACCACACTGCTCTGGTATGGCGCCGCGGGTGTCGCAGCGGGGACGATCACCGGCGGTACGATCGCGGCTTTCGTCCTCACCGGCGGCCTGGTGGCGGGTGCCTTCGGCGCGCTCACCGAAGTCTATGGCGATCTTCTGCGTGCAGCGGGGGCGGCCGAGCGGCTTTCCGAACTGCTCCATGCCGAACCTGAAATCGCGCCGCCTCAGCATCCGCGCCAATTTCCTGAGCCACCAATCGGAACGCTCGAGTTCACGAATGTCGAGTTCCGCTATCCGACGCGTCTCGACGCTCCCGCGCTCCACGATTTCAGTCTCAGGATCGCGCCGCGAGAGACTGTCGCTATCGTCGGTCCGTCGGGAGCCGGGAAGTCGACCCTCTTCCAGCTTGCAGAACGCTTCTATGACCCTCAGTCCGGCGAGATTCGCCTCGACGGCGTCCCGCTGACCGAGGCCGATCCAGCCGACATTCGCGCTCGCATTGCCATGGTGCCTCAGGAGACAGTCATCTTCGCTGCCTCCGCTCGCGACAACCTGCGCTATGGCAACTGGTCCGCGAGCGATGAGGAGTTATGGGAGGCCGCGCGCGCCGCCAATGCGGAGGCTTTTTTGCGGAAGCTTCCACAGGGGCTCGACACCTTCATGGGCGAAGGCGGCGCACGCCTCTCGGGCGGCCAGCGGCAGCGCGTTGCAATCGCCCGCGCGCTGCTGCGCCGCGCTCCCCTGCTTCTCCTCGATGAAGCGACCTCGGCGCTCGATGCCGAGTCCGAGAAGCTTGTGCAGGATGCCCTCGAGACGCTGATGCATGACCGCACGACGATCGTTATCGCGCATCGCCTGGCCACGGTGCGCGCCGCCGACCGTATTGTGGTGATGGATGAAGGGCGCATCGTCGAGGAAGGACGCCATGACGCGCTTGTGGCGGCCGGCGGGCTCTACGCGCGGCTCGCGCATCTGCAATTTCAGAGCAATCCGGATACCGCCTAGCCAGAGGAGACCCTGAATGCTGCATGGCATTACCGTACCTGCCTACGAAAATGCGCTGGGCGCGCTGTCGGCCCAGCTCGACAAGGCCCTCGCTTGGGGCGCCGACAACAATGTGGGTGAGCTGCAATTGCTCGCGGCGCGGCTTGCGCCCGACATGTTCCCGTTGCCAACGCAAATCCGCTTTTCCTGCGGTCAGGCACTCCAGGCGGTGTCGCGGCTCGGTGCCACCGGCGCGCCCGACTTCCCGGACGACGCGGACAGTTTTTCCGCGATGCAGGCTCAGATCGCCCAGACGCTCGCTTTCCTGTCCTCCATCAAGCCCGAGACCCTGGGCGAGGACGGCGCGCAACCCATCGAATTTTCGCTCCCCAACGGGATGACCTTCGATCTCAGCGCTGCAGCCTATGTTCGCGACTGGGCCCTGCCCCAATTTTATTTTCACATCGTTGCCGCCTATGCGATCATGCGCCACATGGGCGTACCGCTCGGAAAAGCCGATTATGCAAGCTACATGATACAGCATCTACGGCCCGGCACGGCGCCCACCGCCTGATGTTCGAACCGACCCGATCAGCCGCCCCTTTCCAGCAGCGCGCCCCGGGGCATGGCCAGATCGGGCACGGTCTCCTACGCTCTTAGATCAGCCCGCCATATCGCTGAATGCCCGGAAACGCGATCCGCGTCCCTCCATTGCGGCGAATGGCGCCAATCGCCTCGTCGACCCGCAGGTACCGCGCGTGGGCGTCGGGTTCGAGCATCAGCGTCGCGGGCTCTGGACGCTCTGCGGCGGCTTTTACGAGCAATCCCAATTCGGCAAGGTCGACCGCCTCGTCGTTCCAGCGGATGACATCGGCCGTGTCGATCGTGACGTGATTTTCATCACGCACCGGGGCCGGGAGCACGGTCCCTTGAGGTAGGGTGACGTCGACGCTGTGAGTGGGCGGGGGAATGGTGATGATGAACATCACCAGCATCACCAACATGACATCGATGAGCGGTGTGGTGTTTATCATCGGATCGGCATTGGGGTCGGTTCGGAAAATGCTGCGACGTCGGCGCATAGACTCTCTCCCTGTCGGGCGGCCGTCCACCGTGGGTGCCCGGCGCAAGACCGCCATGTCCCGGCGCCCATCACCGTCAGCGGGGCGCCCGGTAATGGTATGGTATAACATTTTATTATTTTGACAAGGAAAATGAAGCTCCGCGCCGCGACCAAGAAGAAAGGGCGGCACCTTGCGGTACCGCCCTTCCTTTTCATTCCAGTCCCCGTCGGGATGGAAATCAATATTACATGCCCGAACCCGGACCGTAGGTGATTTCCACGCGGCGGTTCTGGTCGTTGCGAACGCCATCGGCCGTTGCAACCGCCGGGCGAGTTTCGCCGAACGCCTGCGTCGTGATCGAGGTATCGGCAACGCCACGTGCGGTCATGTAGCTGCGCACCGCATCGGCGCGACGCTGCGAGAGACCGACGTTGTACTTGGCCGAACCCGAACGGTCGGCGTGACCGGCGAGCATGACCTGCTGACCGCTACAGCCCTGGTTGTAGGCGCTGATCGCGTTGTCCAGCGTCGAAGCCGCTTCCGGAGTGATCGCCGACTGATCCCAGTCGAAGTACACAATATACGGCCCAGGCGCGCACACCGGCGGCGGCGGCGGGGGAGCCGGTTCAGGCGGCGGCGGCGGCGGCGGCGGCGGCGCCGGCGGTTCAGCCGGCGGCGGCGGCTCTGCGCCACCGAAGTTGAAGGTCAGCGTGCCGAGGATCGAGTGCGACCGGAAGCGCGTCGAAACGTCACGGCCGAGCTGATCGACGAGATCGAGCCCGCTGGCGTTGAAGAAGCGATACTTGAGGCCAGCATCGATGTTGCGGGTGAGCGGAGCGCGGATGCCCGCGATCGCCTGCCACGCGAAGCCCGTGTCCGAATCGTCGAGGAACGGACCGGCGAAGACCGGAGCGACCTTGACGCGCGCGACACCGGCACCGCCGCCGACGAAGCCCTGCAGGCCATCGTCGTCGCCGAAGTCGAACATGCCGTTGACCATGAAGCTGAGCGCGTTGGTGTCGCCGTTCAGGGCATAGGAACCCGTGTTAAGCGAACCCGCCCCGGAAGGCGTACCCGGGATGCCCGGAGCCACGAAGCGACCACTCTTGATGTCGGCTTCACGGTAACCGACTTCCACTTCCGCGCGGAACGCGCCGAAATCGTAGCCGACGGTACCTTCGAAGTCGTAACCCTTCCGGTGATCGAGAGTGCCGGCATTGTCGACGGTGCCGATATCGAGATCCATGTCCTCGACCAGCATCACGCCACCACCCACTCCTACATACCAGGAGTTGTCGCGCGCGATTGCGGGCGACGCAAGGGCAGTGGAGGCCAACGCCACGGCGACGGCAAGCTTCCTCATAGAAATTCCCCTTTCAATTGAGATTTACGTCTCGTCAGACGTCCTACGCGTCGCTTTGGTTCCACGCAAGATAACAAATCGCAAATCTGTTGCCAAAAAGTCGCACTTCTCGCTGTAAAGCACCAAAATCTCAGGCCGAAATCAAAACTTGCTTTACCATAAGCGCCAGAGAAGGGCCTCCGATCTTGGCATGCGCACCCGAAATCGATTGCCCTGTTGCCGTCCAGATTCGCGATCGCGCCGGGTTCAAGCGATACGCTCCAAACTCGGCGCGGTTGCGTGCTGCCCTTTGGATGGCAAAAAGTCCGCAGATCCTCCCACAGCGGCAAAGCCTCATCCGGGACCGCGCCGAACGCGGGTGCCGACTGAGCAGCACCCAGGTGCGGACGGTGACGCCCTGACGTGCCGGCGCTGGTCCGCCGGGCAGCGGGCGGGAGAGCGGCACCTCGCCCCCGACGAGAAAGCGAAAAGCGCTCCCCTTTTTCATTCGCATCGTCTATTCTCTTCGCCATCAAGATCACTGCAAAATGGGGAGTCGCAGGATGCTGATCACCGCCCTACTTCTGGCCGTTGCCGCGCCTTCACCCGCCGAGGCTGTCAGCTCGACACGCGCCGCCTTCACCAAGTGCCTGCGCAGCGATCTCAAGAAATCGCTCGATGCCAAGAAGTCGCCCGCGGACTATGAGACCGCGATCAAGACGGTTTGCCAGTCCGAGCGCGACGCCTTTCGCAGCGCCGTGATCGCGCTCGACCGCGCCAGCGGTGATTCACAGGCTGATGCTGCAGAAGACGCTGACATGCAGATCAATGATTATCACGACAATTTTATCGGTCAGTTCAAGGATTATTCCGAGTCCAACACCATGCCGGCCGACTGAATTCATCCCCCTCCTATCGCGCTCGGGTGGAAATGGCGCACCGCGCTCCACGAATAGACGGTGGCGGATGCTGCCCTGCCCCAGCCAGACCCGCACTGCGCCGCGCCAGCCCGGTCCCGCGGGCGCGGTAGCCCCCTATCCCAATTCGGGTTGCGTACCGCCTTTCGTACGGATCGGCTTTCCAAGTTCAACGCTTGGCGCCCGGCCCGGCCCGAAAGGGGTGGCCGAACCGGGCGCCGCATCGCGCACCAGCCGCTGAGCTGGCGGCGAATTTCTCCAGCTTGCTCGCCCTTGATTCGATGATCGCTTCGGCCACCCGCTTGGTTGCATGGAAATGCACAAAGGTCCTATTCTTGCGGGCCTTCCCGAAAATTGTCTCGCTCGCGGCCTGCGGTCAGGCAGCGCTGGGTGAACTGCCAGCGCCGCCCTTCACCGATGAGGCCGGAAAAGATCGCACCGGAGAGCCTCGAAAATGATCGGGCAGCGCCCGGTTTATCCCGAAACGCCAGCCCGTTCTCATCAGCATTGGCCCAAATCAGCGCGGTGATGCTCAGAATGCTTTGCGCCACTGCAGCTCGACATAGCGGCCGCGCGGATCAATATAGCCTGGCTGATAGATCAAAGGCACCGTCCCGCCCGCGTCGGTGACCTTGCGCTGCGCGTCAAACAGATTGTTCACCGACAGCCGCAACCGCGAGTTCTTGAGGAACGCGAGATCCTCGGTCAGCTTGGGCATCTGGTTGAAGTCCGCGAAGACGCGCAGGTTGAAGGTCGCCAAGTCGTGGAAGCGAAGATCGCCGTTGGCGCCGCCCGCCACCGTGCTGCCGCTGTCATATTTGGCGCCGACCCGGGCGCCGATTCCCTTGTAGAAGACCCCGCCGTCCAGTTCGACAAGGTGGCGGGTGCTCCCGCCGCCATTGCCGGTCGCCGAGCCGTTGAGCAGATCGAGCTCGGGAACGCCGGGGCCGATCAGTACTTTGTCGGTCAGCTTGACGGTATGATAGAGCGACACCTGCCAGCGACCGCCCTGCTGGCCGCCGCCGAAGGCCCCGCCGCGTCCGCCCCGGCCGAAGCCGCGGCCACCGCCGCGCCGCGGACCATCCGCAGCTGCCGGCGGCGATGCGGTCTGCTGGCCGTCGCCGCGATCCGCGCCCTCGGACCGCGGCGGCGTAGCGCCGCCTTCGGCCGGCGGCGCGCCCCCGCCCGCCCGGCCGCCTCCCGCGGCGCGGCGGCCTTCGCCGCCACGGGCCCCGGGTTCGGGCTGGCCAAAGCTCTTGCCAAAGTTGACGCCCCAGCGAATTTGCGAATTGCTGGCGCGGTCGAAGTTGACCGGCCTCTGATCGACAGCGAGCAGCGTGCCGTCAGGCGCGCGCGTCACACGATCGGGAAAAGCCGCCTCAATCTCGGGAGTCAGCAGCGGGAAGCTATTCGCCGTGTCATAGCTCTTGTTGCTGTTGTAATTGACGGAAAGGCGCAGCCCCTCGACCATCGGAACCTCCCAGTTGAGCCCCAGCTTGAAATCCCGCCGCCGTTCGGGGAGCAGGAAGGGGTTACCTCCGGTGGTTGTCGTGATCAGCCCCGTCTGCCCGGTCGCAAGGTCATAATATGTAACCCCCTCGGTCGTGAGCGGCGCGGCGCCGAGCTGCGTTACGCTGGGCGCTTCCTCGTCGCTGTTGAAGCTCGCAACGAGCGAAAGATTGTTGGTGACGATGACGTTGAGATTCGCCCCCCAATTCTTCAATGTCTTGAAGTCACTGGGCTTTTGCACCTGCCCGCTCAGCGTCGCCGAAACACGAATCGGCCCCACGCCATAATCGGGATCGAGCAGCGGGATATTGAGCGAGCCGAACACGCTCGGTACATCGCGCGAGAGGTCGGTGGTCGTCACCACCCCGCCGCGCTGCGACTGACTGTCGTATCGCAGCCCCGAATAGCTCGCTGTTGCCGACAAACGAAGCGGGCCGGCCCAAGCTTCGCCCAGGCTACCGGAGAAATTGGTGTTCGCACCAAAGCTCTGCTGAGAGCTGTCGAAGCGGTCGCGGGTACCGCCCGCGCGATCGGTCAAGGTGCGCGTGTCGGCGTCGGCATAATTGCCAGTGACAGCCCAGCGCCAGTCGCCGAGCATGCCATTGACGCTGGCGGAGCTCGTCCAGTTCTGCGTGCGGCTCTCGCGGCGCAGCGGGTCGCCCGCCCCGCCCAGATCAGGGCCGAGCAGGCTCAGACTGTCGGTCTGGTCGAAGCGCAAGCTCACCGACGCTTCGGTGACCTTGTCGATGTTGCGCACCAGCGTGCCGTCGATGACATATTGATCGCTCGCCGATGAGAGACTGCGCGCCGCCGCCCCTGCCGCGAGGACCGGGTCGTCGTACACAAGGTCCCGCTCGCTCTCGAGCAACATCGTCTGATGTTCCCAGCTGGCGTTGAGGTTTAGCCTCCCATTCTTGCCGATCGCGGTAAAAGCGGGTTCCAGCTGGCTCATGAACTGGCCGCCCTGCGTTGGCAGGCCCGCCTCTGCCTCGATCGACACCTGCCGGAAATCGGGCTTGAGCACGAAGTTGACCACCCGCTCGGTTGCGGCATAGCCATATTGCAGCGCCACCTCCTCGGGAAAAACCTCGACTTTCGCGATGGCCTCGGGAGGGATGTTGCGCACCGCGCCAAAGCCCGAGATACGGCGCCCGTTGACGAGGATGACGGGGCGCCCGCCGCCCCGGCCGCGCCCTGACCGCGTGATCGGCTCGAGCGAGGCGAGAAGCTCCTCGATCGACGATGCGCCATAACTTGCGATCGCCGCCTCATCGAGCTCGGCCTCGGCCGCTATGTCGGTTTCCAGCTGCCCGGCGAGGCGCTGGGCGGTCACGACGATCTCGCCCTCTTCCTCAACGTCATAATCGGTTTCTGGCACGCTCGTGCCGGTGTCGAGCGACGAATCGTCCGGAGCCACCGTGCTCGCATCGGACAACATATCGGCATCGGCGGCAAACGCCGGACTGGCTACAGCTGCAGCGCCTGCAAGTAACAGGGCGCGCGCAGACAGGGAAAAGCAGAGGTTTTTCATGGGAAGGAGAGCCTTCATATGGTCTTGTCTTGGTTTTTTCTTAATCACGCCGGTCTGAACCCGGCCTGACACGGATTTGCCCCGGCGGTTCATCTGGTCGCAATTTGTCGCAGCAATATGGCAACGCGATAAAAGTTCGACGAGTTCCCGATAGCGACCGCTAGACAGCAGCGACGCGCCTCTTTATCGGCCCCCCATGCCGACTCCAGATAGCTCGCTCGCCCCCGAATCGATCCTGATCGTCGACTTTGGCAGTCAGGTCACTCAACTCATCGCCCGCCGCGTCCGCGAGGCCGGCGTTTACAGCGAGATCGTGCCTTTCAGCGGCGCTGCGGATGCCCTCGAGCGAATGCAACCCAAGGGCGTCATCCTCTCAGGCTCGCCGGCATCGGTGCCCGCGCAGGGCAGTCCTCGCGCGCCAGAGGTGATCTTTGACAGCGGCCTTCCAATTCTCGGCATCTGTTACGGGCAGCAGGTGATGACGCAGCAGCTCGGCGGGCAGGTCGAACCGGGCGGAGCAGACGGCGAGCGCGACGGCGAATTCGGCCGCGCCTTTCTGACCGTGACCGAGCCCTGCGTACTTTTCGACGGACTCTGGGACGTTGGCGAACGGCATCAAGTATGGATGAGTCACGGCGACCGGGTCACCCAGTTCGCCCCGGGCTTTCGCATCGTGGCGATCAGCGACGGCGCGCCCTTCGCACTCATCGCCGACGACGCGCGCCGCTACTATGGCACCCAATTCCACCCCGAGGTCGTGCACACGCCCGATGGCGCCAGGCTCATCGCAAACTTCGTCCGCCACGTGTGCGGCTGCTCGGGCGACTGGACGATGGCTGAATTTCGCGCCACGAAAATCGCCGAGATCCGAGCGCAAGTGGGCGACAAGCGTGTGCTGTGCGGTCTGTCGGGCGGCGTCGACAGCGCGGTCGCCGCGGTTCTGATTCACGAAGCAATCGGCGAACAGCTCACCTGCGTCTTTGTTGATCACGGGCTCCTTCGCATGAGCGAGCGAGCACAGGTCGAGCGGCTTTTCCGCGATCATTACAACATCCCGCTCGTTGTCGTTGATGCGGAGGAGCGCTTCATGGCGGGCCTCGCAGGGGTCACCGACCCCGAAAAGAAGCGCAAGTTCATCGGCGCCGAATTCATCAATGTGTTCGAGGAAGAAGCGAAGAAACTTGGTGGAGCGGATTTCCTCGCGCAGGGGACGCTCTACCCTGACGTGATCGAAAGCGTTTCCTTCACGGGCGGGCCGAGCGTGACGATCAAGAGCCACCACAATGTGGGCGGCCTGCCCGAGCGGATGAACATGAAGCTCGTCGAACCGCTGCGCGAGCTCTTCAAGGACGAGGTGCGCTTGCTCGGCAAGGAGCTTGGCCTTCCCGAGGTCTTCGTCGGCCGCCATCCCTTCCCCGGCCCTGGCCTCGCAATCCGCATCCCGGGCGAAGTCAGCAAGGAACGCTGCGACATCCTGCGCAAGGCCGACGCGATTTATCTCGAGGAAATTCGCAACGCTGGCCTCTATGACGCGATCTGGCAGGCATTCGCGGTACTGCTTCCCGTCAAGACTGTCGGTGTCATGGGCGACGGGCGCACCTACGACCACGTCTGCGCACTGCGTGCCGTCACATCAACCGACGGCATGACCGCCGACATCTACCCGTTCGACGCGAGCTTCCTCAGCCGCTGCGCAACGCGCATCATCAACGAAGTGCAGGGCATCAACCGCGTGGTTTACGACTATACATCGAAGCCGCCGGGCACGATCGAGTGGGAATGATTTTTGCCCCGCCGAACGCCGCCGATTTTACGCTAAGACCCTATATAAGTGACTGAAACAAAACAATAAATCTTCCGGCATCTTTCGCCGTCTATCGCAGGGCAAGCGTCCCGTTTGACGGTATACGTGACGGTACGGCGACTCTTGTTACCTCGGCAAATTGCATATACCGTCACGGCTTAGAGAGCTTGTGACGGTATTTTTTTCGGCATTACTCCTTTGAAAATAAAAGGAAAACTGCCGTTCAGGGAGGCCGATTTTGGCCTGACGGTATATTTGGGGGCTCTCTCGCGTTTCTTGAACGATTTCGGAGGGCACAATGCTGACAGACGCCGCTATCAAAGCACTGAAACCAAGGAATAAATTATACAAGGTCGCGGACCGTGACGGTATGTACGTCGTGGTGCAGCCGTCGGGGTCCGTTGTGTTCCGATACGACTATCGAATGAACGGGCGTCGCGAGACCTTGACCCTCGGCCGATATGGAGCTGCCGGCCTCTCTCTGGCGCGTGCGCGGGAGAAGTTGGTCGACGCACAGCGCGCAATTCAGGAAGGGCGGTCGCCCGCCCAGGAGAAGCAGCGCGAGAAGCGGCGCATCAAGGAGGCAAAGAGCTTCGGCGAGTTTGCCGAACGCTGGCTGCAAGAGCATCGGATGGCCGAAAGCACCCGTGCGATGCGCCGCACGATCTACAAACGGGACATCCTCCCTACGTTTCGCAATCGGCTGCTGACGGAAATCAGCCCAGAGGATCTCCGGGCGATGTGCGCGAAGGTGAAAGAGCGGGGGGCGCCCGCCACGGCGGTCCACGTCCGGGACATCGTGAAGCTGGTTTATTCCTTCGCGATCCTGCACGGCGAGAAAGTGCCGAACCCAGCCGATGAGGTCGGGCCTGCCTCGATCGCGACCTTCGTCCCCAAAGACCGCTCGCTTTCGCCAGCCGAAATCCGGGTCATGCTCGGCCAGCTTGAGCATGTGGCGACGCTGCCAACCATCAGGCTCGGCATGAAGTTCTTTCTGCTCACGATGGTCCGCAAGAGCGAATTGCAGGATGCGACCTGGGATGAGGTTGATTTCGAGAATGCGGTTTGGTCGATTCCGAAGGAACGGATGAAACGCTCGAAGGCGCACAACGTCTATCTAGCGGACCAAGCGGTCGACATCCTCGTCGCGCTCAAGACCTGCGCCGGGAATTCGAGATATCTTCTGCCATCGCGTTACGACGCGGATGCTCCTATGTCGCGCGCGACCTTCAACCGTGTCACCTATGCGGTGGTCGAACGAGCCAAGAAGGAGGGACTGCCGCTTGAGCCATTCACGGTGCATGACCTGCGCCGCACGGGCTCGACGCTGCTCAACGAGCTGGGTTTCAACAGCGATTGGATCGAGAAGTGCTTAGCACATGAGGATGGCCGGTCGTCGCGTGGCATCTACAACAAGGCGGAGTATGAGCATCAACGCCGCCACATGATGCAGGAATGGGCCAATCTGATTGACGCCTGGGTTGCTGGGCAGAAATACACCCCGACACTGTATCCGGTGTCCATGGAGCTTCTAGCTCCCGAGCCTAACCTTTGACGGGGCGGAACTTCCTGAGATTGACGTCAGGCGACGGCGCACGCTTGACGGCTTTCTCTCTGGAGGCTTGGCGACGTTGCTCAAGCCAAGCTTCCACTTCGGTGAGATCCCAGACCACAGTTCGGGCGGTCAGATAGAAGCGTTGCGGGAATTCACCTCGCTGCTCCAGCTCGTAGATGGTGGTGTCGGCAAGTGGTACGATTTCGCGCAGTTGGTGCCTGCGAATAGTGCGCTTTATGAGCCTAGGCGACGATGAGGTCATCGTGCACCCTCGGCCCGTTTGATTGCGCTCCCCGGCAGAACGCCTAGTGCGCACTCTTCCAGCGTCCGGAGCAATTCCGGTTCGTCGCTGGAGTGCAACTGTTTGAACGCATCGACTGAGGAGCACCAGACCTTCGGACCGTCCGCGGGTTGCTTTCGCTCGCCGCGCGCGGTTCGCCTAATCCAGGCTTTCAATTCGCCATAGTCCTCGCCCCCGAATTTCTGTGCGGTCATCTCACACCTCGCTCTTTCAAAGTTCGTGTCGAACATCTGTGGAAGTCAGCCTAAAGCGTGACTGCCTTCTCCGATATTTGCCAGACTGTGGAGGAGAGACGGAGGTGTGTAGCGTGCCGCATTCGACGCATCCTTCTGGCGGCACCCCGTTTGTCTCTGCTGGTATCGCGATCAAGCTAACGGTGGAGTATTGTCACCTCATTGCTATTTGTGAGGGCCCTTGATGCCGTACGAGCACGAAAAACCATGGAAGCCATTTAGCCCGGGGGAGATTATATCACTTTTTCGATCGGCGATTTTTCCTTGGTGGATCGCTGGCGGTCTCGCGATCGAGCACTTTGTCAGGCGACGGCTTAGGCCACATGCAGACATAGACGTCCTAGTCCTCCGCAAGGATGTTACATCCTTGCGACGTTACTTGAACGGGTGGGATTGTTGGGCAGCGGACCCGCCTGGCCATTTACGTGTCTGGCACGTTGACGAAGTGTTGGGGGACAATGTCCATGACGTCTGGTGTCGACAGGATTCGACTTCGCCGTGGAGTTTTCAGATAATGATCGATGAGAGCAACGGTTCGGAATGGTATTCTCGCCGCTGCCACCAGGTAAGGAAGCCGCTTGAAGAAATGGGCGTGTCCGACGACCAGGGCGGACGCTTTCTGAGCCCGGAAATTCAGCTCTTCTACAAGGCAAGTTCCCCACGGCCAAAAGACGAGCTGGACTTTGAGGCGTCGCTGCCATTGCTGGCGCCCACACAAAAAGCCTGGCTTTTGGAAGCAATTGAGCGGGCATACGGCTCGACTAATGTGTGGGCTGATCGGCTGAGGACGTTAATCTCGATTTAGATGCCGACTAGCCAGATGCTGATCTGATGCCTTGCGCCGCTGTTCGTCGCGCCTTCGCAAATCCGCGATCGGTCGCGACGAAACGTTCCAGCATCGGCACGATGAGCTTGGCGGGCTCGATCGCCGCGCGGCCATCGGCCAGGATGCGGCCGTAATCGGTGAGATCGCGATGGAGCGCCGCCGGCAGCTCCACCGTGATCCTGACGGGCTTGTCATCGGCGATGGGGCCGAGTTTCAGCTTGGTCATGGTCAGCTCCTGTAGGGTTCGAGCACCAAATCCTTGGTGACGATGACACGGACTGGGAAGCCGGGCCGGATGGTCAGCGTCGGTGCGACCTGCAACTGACGCTGGACGATCTGCTGACCGGCCTGATTGACCGTACCCTGCGCGCCGTCACGGATGGCGCGGATCAGGCGATCATTGTCGTCGGTGGCGAGTTCCGCGCCTATGCCGAGCAGGGTCGAGAGCGCGGCGGCCTTGGCGAGATCCCGCCAGTGGTAATCGACGCCATCCTCCAAGCCTGCATAGCCTTGCGTGTCCGCGCCCGGCTGGCGCTCGAGAACGATGGAGCGGCCGTTCGGCATGATGAGGCGGTTCCAGACGAGCAACACGCGGCGCTGGCCGAACTGCACGGCATTGTCGTACTGGCCGATGAGCCGCGTTCCCTGCGGCACGATCAGGATGCTGCCGGTCGGGCTGTCATAGATGTTCTCCGTGACCTGCGCCGTGATCTGGCCGGGGAGATCGGAGCGGATGCCGGTGATGAGCGCGGCCGAGATGACTGCGCCCGCTTGCAGCACGAAAGGCGATGCCGGCAGCGTGACGCGATCAGGCGTCACGGTGCGCCGGTCAGCCGCCGCATTGAGGAACGCAAGCTGCTTGTCCTGCGCAGTCGGCTGTCCCGCCGCGCTGGCTGGATCGAAGCCGGCAAAGCCCGGCATCGTGCTGGCTGTCGCTGCCGTCGATCCCTGCCGCGACTGGAAGAAGACGGTGCTTAGGCGCGCCGCTTCTTCCTCGGCGCGGCGGCGCTGCTCGGCCTCGTCGACGCCGGGCGTCGGTACGACGGGAGGCGCGACGGGCTGGCCGGCATTCTGAGCGCTCAAGATGGGGCCGCCGAGATCGCCGGGCAGCGCCGGCCCGAGGGCGGGGCCGCTATAGTCGCGAGGCAGGCCGGCGAGACCGTCGGCGGTTTGCCGGTTGGACGTGGAATAGAGTTCTTCCCCGCCATCACTGGGGCCGCGCGTCTGGAGCGCGTAGATCAGCGCGCCACCGATTCCGACCAGAGCGACAGCCGCGACGCTGGCGAGCATCTTGCGCGACAGGCGCGTGACGCGGGGCGCTTCAGCACGCAGGCGCATCGGAGCGGCATTGGATTCGGCTTCGGTCATGACTGCGGCCTCCCATCGGTGCGAACGATCCTGACGGTCTGCTGCTTGTCGCCCGCGCCAAGGCGCAGCTCGGCCGCGCCGAATAGGCGATCCACGATCAGGATGTGTTGGTAGATGCGGGTATTGGCGATCTGCGCTTCGCCCTCGGGGCCGATGACGAAGATCGGCGGCATTTCACCCTGCACGATTCCGCGCGGAAACTCGACATAGACACGGCGGCCGTCGTCATAGACGGCGACAGGCTTCCACGGCGGATTGCTGGACCCGGTCAGGCCATAGCGATAGTTGCGTGCGGCGACGGCCGGAATGACCGGCGTTGCCGGAATGGCCTGACGCCCGCCACCTGCCGGCTGAGGATAGGCCCAGGCGACGGCCGGCATATAGGGCTTCTCGCCGGAGCGCAGCTCGATCATGTAGGTGCGCCGGTCGGTGGTGATGACAAGATTGGTGGTGATGTCGGCGCGCGTCGGCTTGACCAGCACATGCACGCGGCGGGCGACGCCAGAGCCGGATTCGGTATCGCCGATGATCCAGCGCGCTGTATCGCCGGCGGCGATCGGTCCGGCGCCGGTCAGGCTTTCGCCGGGTTCGAGCGCGATGTTCGTGATCTGGCCAGGCGCGGCATAGACCTGGTAGAGCGCGCCTTCCGACCACGGATAGACCTGAATGGCGTTGAAGTAGCCCTCGCGGCGCGGCTGCACACGGGCGGCGGCATTGGCATTCTCGACGCGCGCCGTCGGTGTCGCCCCAACCGTGCCGCCGCGCGCGACGGTCCAGGCCGGCGGAACATGGATCGGCTTCAGCCGCTCACCCGTCACCGTTGCGGGAATGGCCGGAAGCGGCGGCACGCTGTTGTCGTACCTAATCTGCGGCGGCTTGGTGGAGGCGCAGCCGGCGAGCATGGTCGCCGAGAGCATCACAGCCACGATTGCAGGTTTGCGGATCGCGCGGTTCATTGGCCCATCTCCCGCGACCAGTTGATGGCGTTGACGTAGATGCCGAGCGGATTGGCTTTCAGGCGTTCCGCGTCACGCGGCGGTTGCACGGCGATGGTGAGGATCGCGGTCCAGCGCTCCGTGCCGGAGAGCTGGCCATTCTCAAAATGCCGTTCGGTCCAGGCGACGCGGAAGCTGTCGGGCGAAGCCCGAATGACGCTGGAGACGTCGACGGCGATCTGCTGCTTGCCGACCTTGGTGAAGGGGTCATTGGTCCGGGCATAGTCGTTGAGCGCGCCCGCGCCTCGATCGGTCGTCCACTCATAGGCGCGAAGCCAGTTCTGGCGGACGATGATCGGGTCGGCTGGGATGGACCTGACCTGCTCGATGAAGCGGCCGAGATGCCATGCGATCTGCGGATCGGTCGGGCGGAAGTCGGCGGTCGCCGGCGCGACGGTCTGGGCCTGGCCAAGCTTGTCGACCTGCACCACCCAAGGCACGACGGTTCCCTGCACCGACTGCCAGACGAGTGCAGCGGCAAAGCCGCCAGAGAGAACCAGCGAGCCGAAGGCCATAGTGCGCCAGTTTTTCGCCTGCACGCGGGCCGAGCCGATACGCTCGTCCCAGACCTGGGCGGCCTTCTGGTATGGGGTCTCGGGTTGCGGGGTCTTGCCGTAATGGGCGGCGGGTCGTCGAAACAGGTTCATGAGCGGTCACTTTCGGAGAGGTTGACTGAGGAGCCGCCGCTGCGGCTGTCGCCGGAGCGGACGGCATGGGTCGTGGTCTGGACGCCGTGCGAAAGGCGCTGCGAGCGCTGCATTCGCTTCGCCCAATCGGGCTGGCCCTTGGCGGTGTGGGTGGCGGAAGCGTCGGCCGCGGCATCGACGGACCCGTCGACTGTCCCCATGGTCGAAGAACCGCCAGTGACGCCGAAGCCGCTTTTCACGCCGTCGGAAAAGCTGGACTTCACGCTGGCCACTGCACGGCGCAGCGGCGACATGGCGGCGGAGCCTGCCGCGCGTCCGACGCCGCCCATGCCGGATGCGGCAACTGCTGCACCGGATTGGCCGAGCGAACCGAGGCTGAAGGCGGCGGATGCCGCGCCGGCTGCGGTCGCGCCGCCACGCACGGCGGCAGCGCCGGTGGAAAGCGCGGCTGCGCCGCCCTTGGCGGCAAGACCGGCAGCGCCAGCACCGGCCAAGACCATGCCCCCCGCGGCAAGGCCGGTTCCAACGGCAGCACCTGCCCCGAGCTGCGGACCGCCGCTAACCAGGCCGGAAGCAATGCCGGGGCCGAAGATGCCGAGGCCGAGGAGCGAGAGTGCGGCGAGCACGACGGCCATGGCGTCGTCGATGCTCGGGGTCACGCCCCCGAACCCGGCGGTGAACTGGCTGAACAGCGTCGAGCCGATACCGATGATGACGGCGAGCACTAGAACCTTGATGCCGGAGGAAATGACGTTGCCGAGCACGCGTTCGGCCATGAAGGCTGTCTTGCCGAAGAGGCCAAACGGAATCAGAACGAAGCCCGCGAGCGTCGAAAGCTTGAACTCGATCAGAGTGACGAAAAGCTGGATCGCCAGAATGAAGAAGGCGAGGATGACCAGCGCCCAGGCGAAGAGCAGACAGGCGATCTGGATGAAGTTCTCGAAGAAGGCGACCCAGCCCATCAGATCGGAGATGGATTCGAGCAGCGGCCGGGCGGCATCGAGGCCGGTTTGCGCCACCTTGCCAGGGCGCATCAGGTCGGCGGCCGAAAACCCGGTTCCGCTCGCTTTGAGCCCCAGCCCGGCGAAGCTGTCGAAGACGATCTTCGCCAGGTTGTTCCAGCTGCCGATGAGATAGGCGAAGGCGCCGACGAACAGAGTCTTCTTGACGAGGCGCGCAATGATGTCGTCATCGGCACCCCAGGACCAGAACAGCGCGGCCAGCGTCACGTCGATGACGATGAGCGTGGTGGCGATGAAGGCGACTTCGCCCGACAACAGGCCGAAGCCGGAGTCGATATAGCGGGTGAAGACCCCAAGGAAATTGTCGATGACGCCAGCGCCGCCCATGGTTCATGGCCCCTCGATCTGGAGGGGCGAGGACGGCGCAGGCGTGCGGCCGAGGAAGCGGTCGCGGGTTTCGGCCCAGACGCGCAGGCAGTCATGGTCATCCGCCGCCTTCTGGCCAAGCTGCTGGCACCGGCGCTGCCCTTCGCGCAGCGGGTCACGCGCGGGCTGTTGAAGGCTGGCCGGCGTGGGTGCCGGCGCCTCTTCCTTGCGGATCATCTCAAACGCGGTCGCCGTGATGGCGACCGCAACGAATATGATTGCGCCCAGCCGGGCCAGCATCTTGCCGTCCATGACGGTGCTTCCTTACTGGCGATCAATTGCCGCTGTTGAACATCTGCGCGTTGCCGGGCTGATAGCCCGAGCCTGGCGTCAGGAAGCGGCGGCGCTGTTCGCGGCCCTGTTCGGCCGAGGCCGCACGCTCGGCTTCGGTTAGCACCCCGGCGCGGCCGTTGGCGGCGAGGAGCGCGACGAGATCGGAAAGCTGCTGCGACTGGAGGGCGAGAAGCTGGTTCCCGGCCTGCGCGGCCTGCAATGCGCCGGTCGCGCCCTGGCTCTGGCCGATCAGCGCCGACATCTGCGCGCGGTTGCTGTCGATATTGCCGACAGCACCAGCCTGCACGCGCATGGCGTCCTGCAAGCCGCCGACGGTGTTCTTCCAGCGGTCGCGTGCGCCCGCCACCAGTTGCGCGTCAGTGGCGGATAGCGAGACATTGCCGTATTGGCTCTGGAACGCCTGATCGATCTTCTGGACGTCGAAGGCGATGTTCTGCGCCTGCCCGAGAAGTTGCTGGGTCTTCTGGACGTTCTGCTGCAAGGTCTGGAGCGCGGAGTACGGCAGGCTGGCGAGGTTCTTCGCCTGATTGATGAGCATCTGCGCTTCGTTCTGAAGCGAGGTGATCTGATGGGTGATCTGCTCCAGGGTGCGTGCAGCGGTCAGGACGTTCTGCGCATAGTTCGTCGGGTCATAGACGATGCGGCCAAAGCCGAAGGCATGGGCCTGCTGCGTCACCAGGACGGGCGAAACGGCCAGCATGGTTGCGGCCAGGATGGCGGCGCGCGAGCGGAAAGTACGGGTCTTCATGGCATGGTCTCCTTTTCGGCTTGGGGGAAGTTCGGGATGAGATCGGCCGCCCATCCGGCGTTGCGGGCGCGCAACCACGCGGCAAGGAACCCTTCGCGCCCGTGTTCGGCGACGAGGTTCGCGATCAGCGTCTGGTCGGATTTGGAGGATGCGGCGCAGAGCGCGAGACCGACCTCGCTCAAGCCCAGCTCGAACAGGCGATTGCCGCGCCGAGACTGGCAGTAATAATCCCGCTTGGGCGTCGCCCGCGCGAGGATTTCGATCTGGCGGTCGTTCAGACCGAAGCGCCGATAGATCGCGGTGATCTGCGGCTCGATCGCGCGTTCGTTGGGGAGCAACAGCCGCGTCGGGCAGCTTTCGATGATGGCCGGCGCGATGCTCGAATTGTCGACGTCGGAAAGGGACTGCGTGGCGAAGATGACGGAGGCGTTCTTCTTGCGCAGCGTCTTCAGCCATTCGCGGAGCTGGCCGGCAAAGCCTTCGTCATCCAGCGCCAGCCAGCCCTCGTCGATGATGAGCATGGTCGGACGACCGTTGAGCCGGTCGCCGATGCGATGGAACAGGTAGGATAGAACGGCGGGCGCGGCGCCCGTCCCGACAAGCCCTTCGATCTCGAACGCCTGCACGGCGGCCGAGCCGAGATGTTCGGCTTCGGCGTCGAGCAGCCGGCCATAGGCTCCGCCGACACAGTAAGGCCGGAGCGCCTGCTTCAAATCGTTGGACTGGAGCAGGACACTGAGGCCGGTGATGGTGCGCTCTTCGACCGGCGCGGAAGCGAGCGAGGTCAGCGCCGTCCAGATATGCTCCTTCACCTCCGGCGTGATCGCGATGCTTTCGCGCATCAGGATCGCCACGATCCAGTCAGCGGCCCAGGCGCGCTCGTAGGTGTCGTGGATGCGGGCGAGCGGCTGGAGCGAAACGGAACCGTCGGACCCCTCGGTCAGCCCGCCGCCGAGATCGTGCCAGTCGCCGCCCATGGCGAGTGCTGCGGCGCGGATCGAACCGCCGAAGTCGAAGGCGAAGACCTGGGACCGGTCGTAGCGCCGAAACTGCAAGGCCATGAGCGCGAGCAGCACGGACTTGCCCGCACCTGTCGGGCCGACGACGAGGGTGTGGCCGACATCTCCGACATGAAGGGATAACCGGAACGGGGTCGAACCTTCGGTCTTGCCGTAAAGCAAGGGGGGCGCACCAAAATGCTCGTCCCGTTCCGGCCCCGCCCATACGGCGCTCAGGGGGATCATATGGGCGAGATTGAGCGTCGAGATGGGCGGCTGGCGGACGTTGGCGTAGGCATGTCCGGGCAATGAGCCGAGCCAGGCATCGACGGCATTGACGGTTTCGATCATGGCCGTGAAGTCGCGGCCCTGAATGACCTTCTCGACGAGGCGCAGTTTCTCGTCGGCGAGACGCGGATCGGCGTCCCAGACGATGATGGTCGCGGTGACATAGGCCATGCCCGCCACATCCTGGCCGAGCTCCTGCAAGGCCATGTCGGCGTCGGCCGCCTTGTTTGCGGCGTCCGTATCCACGAGGGCGGACGCCTCGTTGGTCATCACCTCCTTCAAGATGGCGGCAATGGACTTGCGCTTGGCGAACCATTGCCGCCTGATCTTGGTCAGCAGTTTGGTCGCGTCGGTCTTGTCGAGCAGGATCGCGCGGGTGCTCCAGCGATACGGGAACGCCAACCGGTTGAGATCATCGAGCAGGCCGGGCGTCGTCACGGTCGGAAAGCCGATGATGGTGAGGATACGCAGATGCTCGCCGCCGAGGCGCGGTTCGAGCCCGCCGGTGAGCGGCTGATCGGCGAGCAGCGCATCGAGATACATCGGCACGTCCGGCACGCGGACGCGATGGCGCTTCGTGGAGACGGTCGAATGCAGATAGGTCAGCGTCTCGCTATCATCGAGCCAGCGGCATTCCGGCATGAAGCCGTCGAGCAGCGCCAGCACGCGGTCGGTGCGATCCACGAAGGTTCGCAGGATCTCGTGCGGATCGACGCCGGCGCGCTCACGGCCTTCATACAGCCAGGTTTCGGCGCGGGCGGCTTCCTCGGCCGGCGGCAGATAGAGGAAGGTTAGGAAATAGCCTGACACGAAATGCGCGCCGGCTTCCTTGAAATCGGCCTTGCGCTCGGCATCGACCAGGCCGGAAGCCGGATCGGGAAATTGGCTGTCGGGATAGGTCGCGGCTTCGGATCGCTGTGCCTCGACAAAGATGCTCCAGCCCGAGCCGAGGCGGCGGAAGGCGTTGTTGATGCGGCCGGCCACCGCGACCAGCTCGGCGGAGACGGCGCTGTCGAGATCGGGGCCACGGAAGCGCGCGGTGCGCTGGAACGAGCCATCCTTGTTCAAGACGACGCCGGGGCCGACCAGCGCGGCCCACGGCAGGAAATCGGCAAGGCGGCTGGCACTGCGGCGATATTCGGCAAGGTTCATCATGTGCGCCTCTCTCAGACCGACAGGTTGGCGGGGATACGGAGATGCCGGCGGCCGACTTCCACGAAGAGCGGATCGCGCTTGGCGACCCAGACCGCCGCGAAATGGCCGACGGCCCAGATGAGGAGGCCGACCAGCCAGAGGCGCAGGCCGAGGCCCACGGCCCCGGCCAGCGTCCCGTTGAGGATCGCGATAGAGCGCGGCGCACCGCCGAGCAGGATGTGCTCGGTCAGCGCGCGGTGAACCGGGACGGTGAATCCCGGCACGTCCAGTTGCTCGAAGGCGACCGCCATCAGACGAGCGCCCCGCCGCCGAACGAGAAGAACGACAGGAAGAAGCTAGACGCGGCAAAGGCGATCGACAGACCAAAGACGATCTGGATAAGCTTGCGGAAGCCACCGGACGTGTCGCCGAAGGCCAGCGCCAGGCCCGTCGCGATGATGATGATGACCGCGATGATCTTGGCGACGGGGCCTTCGATCGACTGAAGGATTTTCTGGAGCGGCGCTTCCCACGGCATGGAGGAGCCGGAGGCATGGGCGGCGGGAACGAGGATGAGATTGACATAGGCGACGGCGGCGACAGTCGCGACGGTGCGACGCACGCGCATGGGAATGCGGATCATGAAGGGTCTCCAGCATTGGTGGGGGTTGCAGGGCTGATGCGGTAATCCCCGTCCGAGCCAAGCCCTCCGACACGGGCGAGTTCGGCGAGCCGGCGCGCGGAGCCGCGGCCGGCGAGGACGGCCACGAGGTCGATGGTCTCGGCGATCAGCGCGCGCGGGACGGTGACGACGGCCTCCTGGATGAGCTGTTCAAGGCGACGGAGCGCGCCGATGCCGGTGCCGGCGTGGATCGTGCCGATGCCGCCGGGATGCCCCGTTCCCCACGCTTTGAGGAGGTCGAGCGCTTCCGATCCGCGCACCTCGCCGATGGGGATACGATCCGGGCGCAGACGCAGCGAGGACCGAACCAGATCGGAAAGCGTGGCGATGCCATCCTTCGTGCGCATCGCCACCAGATTGGGAGCGGCGCATTGCAGCTCGCGGGTGTCCTCGATGATGACGACGCGATCCTGCGTCTTTGCCACTTCGGCCAGCAGCGCGTTGGTGAGCGTGGTCTTGCCGGTGGAGGTGCCGCCCGCGACGAGGATGTTGGCGCGCGCCGCGACAGCTTCGCGCAACGTCACGGCTTGATCCGGCGACATGATTCCAGCGGCGACGTAATCGTTGAGGGTGAAGACGGCGACGGCGGGTTTGCGTATGGCGAAGGCCGGCGCCGCCACCACAGGGGGCAAAAGCCCCTCGAACCGCTCTCCTGTCTCGGGCAGTTCGGCCGAGACGCGGGGGCTGCGCGCATGAACCTCCGCGCCGACATGATGGGCGACCAGGCGCACGATGCGTTCGCCGTCAGCGGCTGACAGCCTTTCGCCCGTATCGGAAAGTCCTTCGGAAAGACGGTCGATCCAGATGCGCCCGTCCGGGTTCAGCATCACCTCGACGACGGCAGGGTCTTCCAGGAAGCGCGCGATGGCGGGACCGAGCGCCGTGCGCAGCATCCGCGCGCCGCGAGCGATGGCTTCCGGTTTTTGATGGCTGGTCGTCATTTCGGCCCCGTTTCTCCACGAGGCGCAACAGACGGTCCCCGGATCAGGGTCGATTAAAAGAGCCTGAAAATAGGCCGTTTCAACAAGTATCGAAGGCCGTGCGGGGATCGGCGGCCAACAGCGGCGAATAGGAGGGGTTGTCTATTCGGCCGCGTCGCCATTCATCTGCGGGGCACTAACATCGCCGCCAGCCGGAACCGACTCAACATCGCGCGAAAGCTCTTTCAGGAACCGGTCTCCCGTTGCCAGCCGTTTGCCGAGCGACTGCAAGAAACCGTCGAAGCGTTCTGCGCCCTTGGCGCGAGCCGATGCCTGTGTGGCATCGGGTAGCGGCGGTGTGAGGATCAGCCAGTATCGGATGAACAGCGAGACGGCTTCGCCGAGCACGGCGAGATCCTCGTCGAGCGTGTCGATCTGACGGCCGAGCCGGTCAAGGCGGCGCGACATGGCTGCCTCCAGCTTTTCGGCCGTGTCGCCAGAGAGGAAGGACGCTACGGCGGCTTCGACGATGGCGGATTTGGAGATGCTCCGACGCAGGGCCAGCGCCTCGACCTGCTTGAGCAAGGCCGGGTCGAAATAGACGTTCATGCGGGTGCGGGTCGTCATTGCGTGATCCTCAAAGTTCTATGCCGTCGCCAGGATCGAGCGCGGCTTGCCGGGCGACCATTCGCATACGGGCGCGCATCGCGTTGACCTTGGCGGCGTCGACATCGGGTTCGTCGTCCAGAAGCTCGAACTCCCGGGCGGGCGATAGCGGCGGCGGCAGGATTTCTTCATGCTCGGGTAATTCCGGCTCGCGGCGGATTCCTGCATTGGCGGGATCGTCGGCGTCGACGCTGTCCGCGCCGGAGTGGCCCGCCGTCGCGACGACGCGGCCGGACCAGTCATCCGTTGCGGCGGTATTGGCGGAAGCAGCCGCCAGCTTCGGCGGCGTGATGATCCGCTCCTGCAAGCGCGCGTCCTCAAAATACTTCGCCTTGATGGCGCGGATCGGCGGCGTACCCGCGACCATCACGATTTCCTCGGAGGGCGGGAGCTGCATGATCTCGCCGGGCGTTAGCAGCGGCCGGGCCGTCTCCTGCCGCGAGACCATCAGATGACCTAGCCAGGGCGAAAGCCGGTGGCCGGCATAGTTGGTGGAATCGCGCAGTTCGGTTGCGGTGCCGAGGGCGTCCGACACGCGCTTGGCGGTGCGCTCGTCGTTAGTCGCGAAGCTGACGCGCACATGGCAGTTGTCGAGGATCGCGTTGTTCGGCCCATAAGCGCGCTCGATTTGGTTTAGCGACTGCGCAATCAGGAAGCCCTTGAGGCCGTAACCCGCCATGAAGGCAAGCGCGGACTCGAAGAAGTCGAGACGGCCGAGCGCCGGAAACTCGTCGAGCATCAGGAGCAGCCGGTGGCGCTTGCCGCTTGCGGTCAGCTCCTCGGTAAGCCGGCGGCCGATCTGGTTGAGGATCAGGCGGATCAGCGGCTTGGTGCGGTTGATGTCCGACGGGGGCACGACGAGGTAGAGACTGACGGGACTCTTGCCCCTGACGAGATCCGCAATGCGCCAGTCGCAGCGGGCGGTGACGCGGGCGACGACGGGATCGCGGTAGAGGCCAAGGAATGACATGGCGGTCGAGAGTACGCCGGAGCGTTCGTTGTCGGATTTGTTCAGCAGCTCGCGCGCCGACGATGCGATGACGGGATGCACGCCGGATTCGCCGAGATGCGGCGTGTCCATCATCGCGCGCAGGGTCGCTTCCACCGGGCGGCGCGGATCGGAAAGGAAGTTGGCGACGCCCGCCAGCGTCTTGTCCTTCTCGGCATAGAGGACATGCAGGATCGCCCCGACCAGTAGAGAGTGGCTGGTCTTTTCCCAGTGATTGCGCTTGTCGAGCGAACCTTCGGGATCAACCAGGATGTCGGCGATGTTCTGGACATCGCGGACCTCCCATTCCCCTTGCCGGACCTCCAGCAGCGGATTGTAGGCGGAGGAGTTCGCGTTGGTCGGATCGAAAAGCAGGACGCGACCGTGCTTAGCACGGAAGCCCGCCGTCAGGGTCCAGTTCTCGCCCTTGATGTCATGGATGATGCAGCTTCCCGGCCAGGTGAGCAGGGTCGGGACGACAAGGCCGACGCCCTTGCCGGAGCGGGTCGGAGCGAAGCATAGCACATGCTCGGGACCGTCATGGCGCAGATAGTCGCGCTCGTATTTGCCGAGCACGACGCCATCGGGACCGAGCAAACCGGCGCTGCGGATTTCCTTATCCTCGGCCCAGCGCGCGGAGCCGTAGGTGGCGACGTTGCGGGCTTCCCGCGCCCGAATGACGGCCAAGGTGATGGCGGCGGCAATGGCGATGAAGCCGCCGGATGCAGCGATGATCGAGCCCTCGGCGAAGATCGCCGGCGCGTAGGCGTCGTAGGAAAACCACCACCAGAAGAAGGCGGGCGGATAGTAGATCGGCCATCCCGCCAGCTCGAACCAAGGGCTTCCAAGCTGAGGCTGAAATCCCAGACGCCAGGCAGTCCATTCGGTCGCGGCCCAGGTCATCACGAGAACGATGGTCAGGACGACGGCAATCTGACCCCAGAGGATTCGGCCTCCACGCATACAGGCTCCAATCGGCAAAAATGTTGGAGCCGATCAGAGAATGGCGGTTTCCGGGAGGCGCAACAGTAGAGATGAGGCCGGAGGGCCGTCGGATAGTGTCGGCGGCGTATAGGATGGGTGGCGGCAGCACTGTTCCGGCATAGTTTGCGGTGAACTACTGTGAATCACATTTCGGATGTCGGCGGCCCATTTTTGTCGCCAGAGTAAGCAGGTTCAAAAGCGCCGGATCACGGTTTCGCGGCGACCAGACTGCCGAGAAGGCGATGGTTTCAGGTTCGTCCCGGATTGGCAGGAAGATGACGTTCCCAGTGCGGGTGTCGATGCTTTCCTCGGCGAAGAGCGAGACGCCATGCCCGGCGCCGATCATCGACAAGAGCGCGCTGCGTCCAACATCGATGCGGTGGATTGGGGGTGTCAGCCATTTCCCGGCCGAGCGCGCCACGACTAGGTCATGGACCTGCGGGCCAGTGCCACCATGGCGAACGAGGAAGGTTTCCTCAGCAAGTTGCCGCCATTCGACCTCCGGTTCTGTGGTTAACCGGTGCTTTGACGGCAGCGCGACCATCAGGCGGTCACGCCTTACGACGCGGGAATGAAGGTCGGGGATTTCATGGTCGCCGGCCATAAAAGCCACATCAAGCTTACGTTCGCGCAACATGAACTGTGCGTCGCGTGCCGTTCCTTCGGTAATATGCAGACGGACCCCCGGATGCTTACCGTGGAACCGTACCAGCAGCCTGTCGAGAAAGCCGCCCGATGCAAGGGCGTATACGCCGATCCGAAGATTGCCTTCCTCGCCGCTCGCATGCATCCCGGCGGTTTTGATCGCATGATCCAGTATGCTCATGGCATCATCGATCTGCTCGATAAAGCGCCGCCCGGCTTCAGTCAGGCGGACGCCTCGCGTGTTGCGGTCAAAGAGCACGATGCCAAGTTCTTCCTCCAGCGCCCGGATTCGTGCACTCACGCTCGATTGGCTGGTGCCTAGTGCCTGTGCCGCCCGATGAAAGCTGAGATGCTGAGCGACGGCTGATGAATGAATTAAGGCGACTATCGGGATGCGCCTCCGATATAATAACTGCCTACTGTCGGGCTCACCAAGCCGACGTCGACGCATTTCGCCGCCTCCCTTCAATGACTTCTGATTACCTATGATGAGCGCTAAGACGACCCAGATTGGCTACGGCTTAGTTCTGCCGTTCCCCTGGCTGCTTCGCTTGCATCCCCCTCGTGATCGAAATCGACACCGGGATCGCAAGAAGCGGCGCTATGGCAAAGAGTAGGAAGAGCCAGTAGGCGGCGGCGGCGGTGCCAGCTACTCCTCCCGGCTCCGTCAGGCCGGCGAGATTGGCGATCATGCCTGCGACCGCGGCCCCAAGCGCAGTCGCGAAGAGCTGTATCGTCGTGATCGCGGAGGCTGCGAGGTTTTGTTCGTCTCCCGGTGCAACTTGCAGAACTCGTGTCAGAAGATGTGGCCATGCCAAGCCAACCCCGAAACCCACAAGCAACAGAGCCAAGACAATCGCCGAAAGAAGCCCGACGTCTATGTTGCTCTGTATCGGGGTCAGCCATGCCAGACCGATAAATCCGACAATCATGATTGGAGCCGCGAAAAGGATTGCCTTGCGCGCGCCGCCCTCCCGCAGGCCAGAGCCTCCGATTTGAGCCAGCGTCCAGCTTGCTGCCATTATGGCGGCGAGATAGCCTGCGGTTAGCGGGGAGACGCCGTGAAGGACCTGAAGGAAATAGGGCACAAAGATTTCGCTGCCCGGGACTGAGAAGACCAGTAGGGCAAGAGCAGCATAGGCTGCACCCAGCGGGCAAAAGACATTAAGGGCTCCGCGAGGAAAAAGTCGCGTGGATCCGCGGGCCTCCACCACGACAAGAATCGTAACCAAGCCAAGGGCTATGGCGATTCCGATAAAGTTCTGGTGGACCTCATTCGAAACACTGCCAACAGAGATTGCGAGGATTGCTGCGGCGAGAAGTGCGAGCTGAAAAACAGCGATCGGGTGTCGTTCACCGTCGGCTTGGCTTCGCCTAGGTAGCACCGCAAGAGCCAACAGGAGCAGCAGGACTGCAACGCCCGCCACTGCCCAGAATGCAGCTCGCCATACGTCCAACTCTGCAAATATTCCTCCGAGAGCCGGGCCGAATAGCGTTGATACACCCCACATTCCAGAAACCAAGGCCATTGCGCGTGGCCACAGCGCCTCGCTGTAGATAATTCGAATGATCACATAGGAGAGCGCGAATACCAGTCCGCCGCCGAACCCCTGGAGAGTACGTCCCACAAGCATGATTTGCATGGAAGGGGCGACGCCACACAGAAGCGAACCGGCTGTGAAAATGAGAAGCGCGAGTCCGAAAGCCCCGCGTGGGCCGAAAGATTGCAATGGGCGTGCGGAGAGAGCAGAACCAATGATGGAGGCGACCACGAAAAGGGTCGTATTCCATGCGTAGTAATCAAGGCCGCCTATATCCCGCACCACCGATGGCAGTATGGTCGTTGCCACATAGACATTGACGGCGTGCAGACCGACGCCGCCAGACAGTGCAACGGCCTGAAATGCGGAACGCCCACTAAAGAGTGCAGCCCAACTTCCCTTGTTTGACAATTCAAGTCTCCATCGTTCGGCCGCTTGACCGAGCGGAGATGTCACGTGTCGTTCCTCCCCACCCGTAATCCGTGACGCGCTGTCTTTCGGGTGTTCCCCGCCGGACTTGCAGCAATTCCATGAATGGGGATAATTTTGATCTTCAATAAATGGATGAGCAAATGAGCATTTCTAACGATCTCATGAATTCCGCTAATACGGTCGTTCTCGTCAGCTCTCCGGTATATAGGGGATAGCGTCATGTGGAACGGGTCTGGAGTTTCGTATCGTTCAATCCCGCCGCTGCCGACGTTGCGAACGTTCGAAGCTGTCGCACGAAAGGGAAGTTTCACGCTGGCTGCAAGAGACCTCGCGATTACGCAAAGCGCCGTTAGCCATCAGATCAAAGCGCTTGAGGAGTTTCTTGGTGTCCCGCTTTTCTGGCGACATAATCCCGGCATTGAACTCACCGAGGATGGGAAGATCCTGCTAGAGGCGGTGCGTGCCGGGCTTGATGTGATCCTGGCAGCAACAGACCGGATTCGGTATCGTAATCAGTCGGGCATCCTCACGATCGCAGTCCCCACAGCGTTTGCGATGTGGTGGCTCGTGCCGCGCCTTGGTCGCTTCGCCACTCTGCACCCAAATATTGAGATACGATTGTCGATGCTTGATCATCGCTCGCCAGACTTCGTTCGCGACGGGCTTGATGCAGCGATTGTTTCGCACCCGGCCGATCAGTCGCCGACGGACAACGAGATTTTTCTCTTCCGGGAAGAAAGTTATCCTGTCTGTAGCCCGATCTTGCTGAAGCAGCCTAGGGCAGACAAGCAGTTTGATCTGACTGGTTATACGCTAATCGAGGAGGACCCCGCGCCTGACCAAGCGTTGGCGTGGTCGTATTGGCTGGAGCGGCTGAAAGTGAGCGCCGATAACACACAGCCACGGCTCCGCTTCAGCCACTATGGCGTTGCGCTTTCCGCGGCTATCGATGGCTTGGGCGTCGCTCTAGGTCGTTCACCGATGATCAATGCGGAACTGGAGGCCGGTCGTCTGGTTCGGCCATATGGTGACAATGTCAAGGCGCTCGCGTCCCACGTATATGCGCTCACATGGCCGGAGGGATTGGCTACAGACCAACGGCTGATGGCGTTCCGTGATTTTGCGCTGGATGAAGCATGCGGATGCGAACTTGCGGCCGGCCCGTGCGGGGCTCCGCCACCTGCTGAAGGAACCCCGGCAGTAAATTGGTCCGGCGATCGAGCGGCTCGCCGGCGTGCTGCACTTGCGGGCATTTAAGCTGAAGCGGCATAGGTCCTACCGCTCTTGAAGGGCTAGTCGAACCCCTAGAGCACAGTACACGCAGCCGACCACTTTCCCTTGCCATTTCATCACCGACGGGTTCCGGCGCAGGAAATTGCCAAGTCCGCTCGCGCCCACGGCGAATACGATTGTGCTGACGAGGCCTAGGCCGACAAAGATGATTCCCAGAATGATGAGTTGAAGCGTTATCGACCCGTTCTCTGGCCGCACGAATTGCGGGAGGAATGCAAGAAAGAACAACGCTGTCTTGGGATTAAGGACTTCCGCCAAAATTGCCTGACTGAAAGCCTGACCAGCGGAGATCCGCACTGCGCCAGCCGACGGATTGACAGAGGTTTTTTCCAGAAGCGCGCGTATGCCGAGATAAATGAGATAGGCAGCGCCGATATATTTGACGATACTGAACAGCATGGCAGAGGCGGCTATGACTGCCGAGATACCGACCACGGCCATGAGCGTGTGTACCAGGTCGCCAGCGGCAATCCCGGCTCCGGTGGCGATCCCGACCTTCGTTCCAGAAGTTGTAGCCCGCGCCACGGTGAGCAGCGTAGCTGGCCCCGGAATAAAGACAAAACCTAGAACAACTGCGCAGTACGTAACCATTGTCGTCATGTCGATCATGCTATTTTTCTCCGGGAGAATAAGATCAAAGAGGTCCGGCATGCAGCTATTGGCTAATCAGCAGGGCACTGACTGCGCCACACAACGCTAGGAGTGTCGCAAAGTCTAGAGGTACGCGCCAAATGCTCAGCCGCACCCATCTCCTTGCTTTCTCCTGCATAGCCGGCGTCATTTGGTTCGTCTGTTCGAACTCGATCGCGCGGGGGATGAAATAGACACCTGACCAGGCACGCATCAGGAGATGGCTTGCCGCTGCAATGAAAAGCCACAGGCGTGCAGATGGATGTGCCCAGACCAGCCACAAGGCGGCGATGAGGGTGAACTCAAAGACAAAGTGCACAGGCATCCAGAAGAGCTTCCGGTTGAGCCCACCCTGTTCCGGCTGGATCAAGTGAATATTCGCAGGCCATATCCGATCTACCAACAGGCACTCGTACAACGCGCCGCCTAGACTTACGGCGGCAAGAGCAAGCGCGGTAAAGGCTGCGAAGGGAGCGAGCACGCCGTGCATTGCGGATGCCTCCAACTGTGATAACTTGATGGCCAATTATCTTGATTGCTAAGGGACTTTGATGGCGGAGTCAAATCAGCAGCGGACGGACCAGATGACGAGGCTTGGCGTAGCGCTTCGGATAGCTAGCGCCCAAAGCACCTTAATTAGCCAGGCAGTCGCCGACGCAGTCGGCCTCACGCCTACAGCCCTTGAGTGCCTCGACCTCATTCAATTACGCGGTTGTGCCACCGCAGGCGATCTGGCGCGGCATACTGGCTTGACCACCGGAGCCGTCACGAGCCTGATCGATCGGTTGGAGCAGGGCGGTTACGTCACTCGTGAGCGTGATTCGCAAGATCGTCGACGTGTCTACGTCCGGCTGCGGCCCGAGAACATAGGCGAACTCGCAGCGATCTATCATCCTCTCCAGGCGGCGACGGAACGTCTGTTTAACCGCTACTCGACGGCAGAATTGAACCTGCTCATAGATTTTACAGAACGCAGCGCCGAGATTGCGAGCGATTTCGTTAGAAGCCTTAGAAACCTGGAAACTCAAAACGACAGCGCTGATAAGCGGTAAAGGGGTTGTATAGATGTCGAAAACTGATGGGTTATCAGAATTACTCATTCATCAAGCGAATTTGCAGGCCGAAGCGGACGCAATAGTAGACGCGCTTGGGTTAGACAATTTGCTGTCAGATATCGGAAGTCCGACGCGCGTGGGGAGTTCCGCGCTGGGTCTGATGGTTCACCGCGATATCGACATCACCGTTATATGCAAAGAGCTGGATGAGGAGGTGCACCGCGCGGTGGTTGAACTTGGCGGGAAGCTGGCCATGCATGCTTCTATAGGCTCTGTGCGTTTCCGCAATGATACAGGCATCTGGAACAGTGCAGTCGAAGAATATCCCGATGGCTTGTATCTGGGGGTAACCTATCGCGACGACACCGGCCGAGACTGGACCTTCGACATCTGGTTTGTCGACGAGCCGGAGAGGCAGCCTGATCTCAAACATCTTCGCACAATTCCGCCAAAGCTGACCACTTCCGCTCGCCAGTCGATTTTGGCGATCAAAACCGCGCTGGCGAACGGTTCCTGTTCAGGTAGACGCCCGTCCAGCTTTCAAGTTTATGAAGCTGTACTCGAATACGGCGTAACCAGCCTGTCTGAGTTTGAAGACTGGCTGAAAGGGCCTCGTCAACCAGAGTTCTAGGTCTTCGCGACCAAGAACTCTTCCGCGCTCGATAATTGCAAGCCATCCTTCCGGTTCGTGAAGTAGCGTTGTGCAAGTGCGCACGGGGGGACATGCCGAACATCCTGAAAGCCGGCGCTCCGAGCCATGGCCGTGATCTCTTCAGGCGCGAATAAGCTAATGAATGGTGTTCCGCTTGCGCGTGCACCCTCGAGCGCCTGCCCAAGCTGTAGCCGAACATCAGGCGGCATGAGATAGAGCGGCAACATGAACGTCATGGCGAGTGTCGATCCTGGCGCAAGCGCCGCGAACTGACGGAAAGTTGCCAGAGTTGCTTCTTTCGTCAGGTACATGCTGACGCCGGTGGAAGCTATGATGGCCGACTGCTTCGCATCGAAGCCCGCCTCCGCAAGTGCCTGCCAGACAGAGCCTCCTGCTTCGAAATCAACCGGGACAAAGCGCAACCATTCAGGAATGCCATAGCCAAGCGCGGTCAGCCGTTGGCGTTTCCATTCCTGGGGCGCCGGCTGATCGACTTCAAAGATGCGCATCCGACACGCAACGTCTGTCCTTCGTTGGGCGAAGGTGTCGAGACCGGCACCTAAAATGACATACTGCGCAACGCCGCGATCGGCTTGTTCAATGACCAGATCTTCGACAAACCTCGCTCTTGCAACCATCGACGCACGAAAGGTCTTTGTAAAATCGGGATCCATGTCGGGACGACGCCGCCACTCCGCGCCGGGCGCCAGAAGGCGAAGCCCAACCCTGTCCTCAAAGACGTGAGGCGCTGCATCGATCTCGACGTGCAGGGCACGCCACAGCGCGGTACGTTCTGCCGTGCTCTCCGGCGCCAAGTTCGCCTTGCCTTGCATCATGTTGATGCGCCGGCTTTTGTCTGTGCTGGGGCTTCCAGGCTCCAGGTCCGCCCATCCGGATCGCGGACGGTCATTTCCCGCGTACCCCAATGGGTGTCTGCGAACGGCGAAACGACTTCAAACGGGGGGTCAAGGTCAAGGGTTTCGCCATCTCGAATCTTTAGCACCATTTGGATGGCAGGCTGCTCGTTCTCTGGCACTTCTGCGATGAAAAGATACGGGCCTGCCTCGTTGCGCAGTTGTCCAGAATTATGATCGGTTTCGAAGTCAAGTTCATATCCCAGGGACTGAAAGAACTTTGCGGACTTTCCCCAATTATGGGTCGTCAGGAAGATTGCTTTCACACCTTCGGTCTTCATTGTTCATCTCCATTTCTACGTCTGTTTTGGCTGCGCGGAAGATCGCCTCTCTTGTTGATTTTCTCGTTCAGATACGCGCGTAGCGCGTCGGCAACGAGCGCCGAGAGCGACATTTCGGCTTCAATCGCATGATGTTTGACCTCTCGGATCAGGCTGACCGGGAGGTAAACGTTGAACTGCTTGACATCTTCGCTAGCCATGGGAGCTAGTATGCTAGCAAACTAGAATCAAATCAACCCTGCTGGTGAGTGCGTGCCCATGTCCGATGTTGAACAGCCCGAATTAGCTTATCGCCGGGTTCTGGCCCTCACAGCGGCATTGTTTCTCTCGTATCTTACTGTTGCAATGTCGTTGCCGGCGGTGCCGGTCCACGTCGTGCATGGCCTGGGGCTGGATAACGCCTACGGGGGGCTAGCTGTCGGGATTACCTTTGTATCGACGATCCTCACGCGTGGCTGGGCTGGAGCCCATGTTGATCGACTCGGAGGCAAACATTGTATGCAGCGTGGCCTGCTCCTCTATGCTGCGGCCGGGCTGATCTGCTTCACCGCGAGTTGGCCTCAACTTCCCATGGGCGGCAGCTACGCGGTGCTGATCGTCGGGCGCCTTCTGCTTGGTGTCGGCGAGAGCGTTGCTAATGTGGGCATGATAAGCTGGGCCATTGGGCTGATGGGGCAGGCGAGAACTGGCCGGGTCATGTCGCTCGTTGGCGTCGGTATGTACGGTGCCTACGCAGCGGGTGGTCCATTGGGACTTGCGCTCCTGAATAGGCTCGGCTTCGCTTGGCTGATGGTTGCCTGCACGGTGCTGCCACTCGTCGGGTTAGCTGCCATCTATCGGCTGCCAGCGGTGGCACCGCATGCGGGTCAACGGGAGTCCTTCTGGCGGATAATCGGTCGCATTTGGCGTCCGGGCACGGCTCTAGGTCTTCAAGGCATTGGTTTTGCCGGCCTGGGTGCTTTCTCGTCCCTCTATTTTCTAAGCCGTGGCTGGCCCTATGCAGGTTGGAGCCTCACCTTCTTTGGCGTTGGTTTTGTTGCGGTGCGGCTGTGTTGCAGTCACCTGCCAGATCGGATCGGTGGAACGCCTGTCGCTGCCGTTTCGCTCATTGTTGAAGCGGGCGGCCAGTATCTCTTGTGGATAGCTCCTGGCCCATATCCTGCATTGGCCGGTGCCCTTTTGACGGGCCTTGGCTGTTCGATGGTGTTCCCGGCGATGGGAGCTGAAGTCGCCAAGCTGGTGCCGCCTCATCTACGTGGGACAGCGTTTGGCGGATTCGCGGCCTTCCAAGACCTTGCGTATGCCGTGACGGGACCGGCAGTCGGATTGTTGGCTGATAGATCGGGCTATGCGTCGGTGTTTCTGATTGGTGGCATTGCGGCAACGTTCGCACTCGGTATCGTGATCTCGGCGCGTAAGCGTGCAGGCATTGCCGTGTAGTGAGGAAAAGTCGGGGCTTCTGTAGTTAATCTTGCCATTAAATCCCCAGTCCCCTCTGCCTTCCCAATTGCCACGAAACTGAACCGCCCTGCACGACTCCCGTAACCTCGCGGCCAAGTTGGCAGTCGATAACCGGCCGCCATGGAACAAGGGTGAACTCGTGGGATTTCTCGACCACGGCGAACTTGCCGCTCGATAGCTGGATGGTCCTGGTGAACTTGCCGGCGACGGTTTCGCCATCGGCGGCGGCGCGGAACGGCAGGCTCTTGGTCGCAGCCAGCTCGCTGCCGACGCGGGCAACCTCGCGCTCGCGCAGCGTGGCGAGAAGGTTGCGGTGATAGGCGATGCCGCCATTGGGCTGGCGGACGGCATCACCCCGGTCGATATGATGGTCGCGGCGGCGATCCATCGCCTCGTGGACCTGCTGACCAAAACCGGACGGGGCGAGATCCGATGTGTCCGCCGAGACCAGCTGGCGGTCAAGCCAGGTCGCGCCGTCCGCGCCGATCTGGTTTTCGAGCCGGGCGGCGGAGAGGATGCGGATATTGGCCCGCCGGTTGCGGCCGGCGTCATAGGCGGCGGCGCGGCTCTCGAAGTCCTCGGGGATGCGCCACCGGTCGGCGTCGATCCGCTCTGCGATCCCGGCGCGGCGAAGTGACTCCAACCGGCGCACATGCGCATCGATATAACCCTTATAGTCGCCGCCCGGCACGCGTCCCTCGAACTTCGCCTGTTCGAGATGGCGGCTCGGCCGATAGACGCCGTCCTCGGCGATGGCCGCGATGGTCCGGTCGGACGGGCGGCTCGCGGTCTCGGCCGGGCTGATCTCGACGATGCTGCCGATCCGGGCGTCCTCGACGCGGGCCGGGTCGATACCCGGAAGGTGATGGGTGCGGCCGTCGATGCCGTCGACCACGATGGTCAGGTTCTCGCCCAGCTCGTCAGTCAGATGTTTGTCGACGACGCGGCCGACGATCGGGGCTTCGGGCCCGGCGTCGTGAATCTGGAACGTCATCGGATCTCGTTCGAGTCCGTCGGCCTTCAGCGCTTTGTGCATATTGCGGATGATGTCGCCGCGCTCGCCCAGCTCGCGCAGCGCCGGTTCCATGCGCTCACTCAATTCCCAGACGCCGGGAGCGTGCTCAGTGGCGAGGCCCATCCTCTCCAGTTTGCCGAGACGGCGCAGGCGGAGCGTGCGGTCGAACTGGCGGCGATGATCGGCCGGCTCATGGCGCAGGTCGAGGAAGCGGTCCTCGGCTTCCCCGGCCATGGCGCGGTCGATGCGGGTTAAGCGGTCCTGGCTGATCTCGGCCGAGAGCTTGCGGCTCTGCTCGCTCTCGGTGACGGGGCCGAGTTCGAGCGTCGCCAGATCGCTCGCCCGCTCGCGGATGCCGTTGGCGAGATAGTCGCCGTTGATGACGAGGTTTTCGTCCAGCTCATCCTTGCCACGCACGATGACATGGACATGGGGATAGCCGGTGTTGTGGTGATTGACCGCGACCCAATCGAGCCGCGTGCCGAGATCGGTTTCGACCTGGGCCATGAGGTCGCGCGTGAAGGCGGTGAGATCGGAGAGGTCCGCGCCGTCTTCGGGCGAAACGATGAAGCGGAACTGGTGGCGATCGTCCTCGCCGCGCTCGACGAAGGCAGCGCCGTCAGCGCGGTCCTCGGACGTGGAATAGAGCTGGCCGCGCTCGCCGTCGCGCGAGGTGCCGTCGCGCTGGATGTAGCGCAGATGGGCGGCGGATTTTCCGTTCTTGCCCGCGCCCTGGACGTAGCGTGTCTTGACGACGACTCGGCGCTGGCCGGGCATGCTGTGCTTCCAGCCGCCCGACAGCGTTCGGGCGTGCACAAAGGCCGCGCCGCGTCCTCGTTTCAGACCCGGCCCGCCGCTCGCCCGCGAAGCCTTGCCGCTCTTGGTCGATGCTTGCGAGCGGGCGCGCTGCAACGATGATCGCGGCGGGCTGTTGCTCTGCTGACGGGCCAGCTTCTTCGCCTGGGTGAGAAAGCTCTTGGTCCTGCCGAGCTTCGGCGTGTCGGCGCGGATGCGGCCGGGCTTCGGGCGGAAGCGGAATTCGCCGTCGTCGCTCAAAGCCGCGCCTCCGGCCACAAGCTGCCGAAGCCGCCGAGAAGGCCCGATTTCGGGCTATGGTGCCGCTCGAAACCCTGCAAAGCCAAGGCTTTGCGTGCCAGCGCGGCACGCAGGGGCGACAATGAAGGTGCCGTCAGCGCCGATCCAAAGCAGTGTGCAGACAAGGGCTTACCCTGAAACCGCAGCCGCATGGTGCCGGTTTCCTTTATCTTGCCCTCCGCCTTCTCTGACCTTTCTGCCTTTCCTGCGGGGCATGCAGCCAGGCGCGACCCTGCCTGACTGCACACCGGAACCAACGCGAGCAGACGCGGGAACGCCGTCCTCATGGCGCTTTCCTGGCGTCGGCCCGCGCGACGAACATGCTGCCGTCACGCGGCTCCGCATCGCGGCTCTCGCGCACCGGAACGGTCGGTCGGGCGTCGCCTGATGTGCCGATCGTCTGTACTGGATCGGTGCTCCGCCTGTCGCTCGGGCGCATGACGAAGAGCGGTGCATCGCGCCAATCGGGCGGCGGTGCGGATTGCTTCTCCGGCGTCCCGGCCGCGACCGTGCCGCCAAGTGCCGGTGCGAGCGCGGCGATATAGGCGCGGGTTTCAGCGGGCAGCGGTCTGCCCGTGACGCGATGCTCGTCATAGCGGCCGGGACCGGCATTGTAGGCGGCGAGCATCGCCGCGACATTGCCGTAGCGATCCCACATTTCGCGCAGATAAGCGGTGCCTGCGAGGATGTTGTCGCGCGGATCGTAGGGGTCGCGGCCGAGACGGTAGCGGACGCGCAGGCCTGCCCAGGTGTGGGGCATGACCTGCATTAGTCCCATTGCGCCGGCCCCCGAGATCGCGCGCACGTCGCCGGCGCTTTCGGCGCGCAGCACGGCGCGAATCCAGTGTTCGGGAATGCCGAAGCGCTGCGCCGCCTCGGCGATATGATCGCCATGCTGATCGGCGACGACGGCGCGTGCGACCGGCGCAGACTGCGCTAGCGTGGTCGCCAGTCCCGCACCGAGCGCAAGAACGCCGACAGTCAGTGCAACGGCATAGCGCCGTGCCCGCCTTTCTCCGCCGAACCGCCAGCCCGCCAGCGTGCTCGCTGCGGTCAAGGGTGCGCGCGAGGCGCCGGCCGGCGGCCGCCCTTGACCTTCGCTGCGCGCGCCGGCCGACTTGTGGTCGAGCGGGACGAAGGAATGAGACGGCTTTCCCGCGAACAAAGGAATACGTGTTGCGAGCGCCATAATAACAGGACGACGCATGGCCTCAGTCCCGTTCTTCGCGCGGCTTCGGGCGCGTCCAGTGCAGCGACCATGACGATCCGGCATCATCGTCGCGGAAGAGGTTGGCGCGGATCGGCTGCGGCAAGACGGGGTCATCGAGCAGGACGGAGAGATATTCGCCGGCCTTCTCGCCGGTGCGTTTCCACGCCGCGCCCACCTCCGGGCCGTCATGCGCAATGACATGGACTCGGTAGTCCGGCGTGTTCTCCGTGTCGGAATGCTCGGCGGGAACTATGACGAGTTCGCGCCTGAGGGTGAGCGTGACAAGCTTACCGGCGAAGCCGGATGCATCGCGCGAGAATTGACCGATCTGGGGCATGGGAAGTCTCCTTTGTTGGGGGTGTGGTGGGAAAATCAGCGCGTCGGCGCGCGCCAGACGAAGCGGCCGTCGCCGTCCTCATCGGTCCAGAGCGGCAGCGCCCGACCGATGGCGGCGCTGGCCGGAACGGGACCGAAGTAGCGGCCGTCCAGGCTGTCGGGGACGTCGATGTTCATGAGGAAAAGCTGCCCGTCTGCGATGACGCGGCAGCCCTGCCAGACCGGCAGAGCGCGGCCGATTCGGTCACGATCGAGTGCGTCGCCCATCTCCACGCCGTCGACGGTGATGGTGTGGCCGGTGCGGCAAACACGCTGGCCCGGAAGGCCAATGACGCGCTTGAGGAGCGGCACGCCGCGACCGACATAGCCGCGACCAACCATGAAGCCGGCGAGCGGCTCAGGCGGCATGATCGCGACCAGCTCCGGTACTTCGATCTGGTCGGCCGGCTCGATGGTGTAGATGCCGACCGGTGCGCTCGCCGTGGCGTTCCAAACGAGCCTCAATGGCATGTCCGTGGCGCTAGTGGCGGCAATGCCGGTCACGGCGAGCAGCGCCACCGCGAGGATGCGGTGGCGGCTCATGGGTCGATCCTCCGGCGACCAATCCACGCCGCATGGCGCTCGGGGGTGTAGGCGCTTGGCGCTAGATTGGCCGAGAGCCGGTTATGGACGTGCCGCCAGTGATCGGGCGAAGCGTCCGCCGGATCGAGGCCGAGAGCTTCCACGGCGTCGATGGCTGCAAGGGCGCGCTGGACCTTGGGCCAGCCGTCGAGCCGTAACAGGATTTCGCCTCCGGGACGAACGAAGGGCAGCGTCTGGAACGGCTCGCCGCGGTCGATGGCGCGCACGATATCAATGCGCGAGATGATCGTGCCATGCTGGCCGGCCGCCCAGCGGACGAAGGCGAAGATGCTGTCCGGCGCGAAGCCGACGACGCTGCGGCGACGGTCGAGGATCTGCTCGTAGCTCTTTCGGCCGAACCTGATCCAATGCTCGATGCGGCGTTTCTCGAAGGTCAGCTCGACCAAGGTGGTGAACGGCGCTGGCCCGTCCGGCAGTGGACGGCCATGGGTCCGGCGCGAAAGTCTGCCGCTCATGACCGGCCTCCATGGCGGTCGTCGGAGGCGAGCATGTCGCGCAGCACCTCGGCGATGGACCGGGCAGTGCCGGCACCACGCCTCGCGTGCGTGTGCGTCAAAGAAGAAAAGTTAGATTCTCTGTTAGAGTCTAAGTTAGCAGTCGGATTCTGCGTTTCAGGCCAAAAGCTTAGCTGCGGTTCCTGCGCCTGATGTGCTGATAGGGCTGCGCCTGATGTACCGATACCGCGTGCGCCTGATGTGCCGATGGTATTCACACCCTTTTCAACAGGCACTGTGGACAGGGTTTCGGGACGGATGCGCAGCAGCTCGCGGCCATGCTCCCGCTCGATCTGAAGGCGGTAGCCGGGCAGCGGCTGACGAGCGGCGATGCGGCGCAGGTCGAGCGCGAAGTCGGAGACGCGCGCGAGACTGCCGGACTTCATATGGAGATGCCCTACCTCGAACAGCCAGCCGTGGCTCTGATGGCCGGCGTGCTTGCGGGCGACGCGATAGAGCCAGCGTTCGATGCCGCCGGTCAGCCGGAAATAGGCAGGGTCGATGGTGAGGACGAGCGAGCGGTCGACGACGCCGTTGTAGAACCATTCGGGCAGGACGAATTCCATGCCCTCGACGCGGCCGGAGCGCGTCGTCATCTCTTCCCACTCGTTGATCCAGGAGAATTGACGGCGCCGCCAATGTGGGCCGTTGCGGATCGTGGTGGCGATGACGGTCGATTGCAGGCGCGCGAGGGCGGCTTTTAGCAGCACATATTGGCGATTGCCGGTCGGCCGCCCAATGGCGCGCAGCAGATGATAGGGCGTGAAGCGGAAAAAGCGCGAAGTGCGCAGGCCGTCGTTCTCGGCCGCCACGATCTGCGAGGCCGCCCATATCAGCACGTCGGCGTCCCAGATGGTGGCCATGCCATGTTCGGGCATGGCGAGCACCTGCACTTCGACATCGGCGGCCTTGTAGAGGATTGGCTTGGTGCGCGGCGTCTTCGCCAAAGAGAAGAAGGGCCGCTCCATGAGATCGCGTTGATCGCGGGGACTGGCGTCACCGGTCGCGACCACGAAGGGGGCCAGGTGGTTGCGCTCGCTCGTATCGGCCGGCTGCGCAGGGCTATGATCGTCGTCGCGCAGCATTCAGCACTTGCCCTGCTCTTCCGGCGTCAGCGGACGCGCGGGGAAAACCGTGCCGACATTGGTGTCACGGGTGGATTTGCGGGCGCCGATCTCGGACCAGGCGTCGAGGTCGTGGACGGTGTAGAGGACTCGGCCACCGATCTTGCGATAGGTCGGTCCGGTGCCGTAGGTGCGGTGCTTCTCAAGGGTGCGGATGGAAATGCCGAGGAAGCGCGCGGCTTCCTGAGTGCGCAGCAGGCGCGGCGGCATATCCGCATTCGGGCGGATGGCCATGATCACCTCCAGGTTCGTCGTCGGTGCGAGCTGCCGGTGACGGCAGCGAGCTACGGCGAACCATGGCGAGGGACTGGCGACAGGTAGCGTGCCGCATTTGCGCCTATGCGCTGGCGGCACCCCTCGAAGGTCGTCGTGAAGAAGCAAAGAAGTTGAGGGAATTCAGCGGCTCAATGCCTGCCGCACGGATTCGGCGAAGACATCGCCGTGCGGGTCGGGTAAGATTCGGAACAGAGCAGACGCACTGCTCGGGGGCGTCGAAACCCCTGACTAGCGGTTGGTGCCGGCCGAGACGGCATCAAACTCCTTGACCTTATGGTCGGGGAGCCCATGGCGTATGTCCAGGGCTGCCCGCCTAAAGGCTATGGGGCCGTCTAGTCACGGTTTCGAACTCCCCGATCACCAGGGTCAGAGAGGTCGTTTGCGGGGGCGCACCGCAGACAAATCCTCCCGGATGGGGAGAATGCCAATGCCAGCACCAATCGATCTCGATCCCAAGGTGGATGATCTCGCGCCGACCGGTGACCGAATTACCGCCTATGACGAGCAGCATTATGTTACCTATCTGCGTCTACTCGATGCCAGCCGCGACGGTGCGGATTGGCAAGAAGTGGCACGCATCGTTCTGCATCGCGATCCGGTCACGGAGGAAGCGCGCAGCCGACGGTGCTGGGAAAGTCATCTGGCGCGCGCGCAATGGCTTTCCGGGTCGGGCTATCGGCGCATTCTTGAGCAAGCGGCCGCGACCGCTGCGCGCGGTGGCGGACTCACTTAGGCTTTTTGGCCCGTTGTTTTAATGGGATAGTGCAGCAGCAGGCGATAGCCGCCGCGCATCATCTTGATGCCATGGGCGACAAGACGGCGAGCCTTGTTCTTGCGCGGATCAATCTCAAAGTCCTCCTTGCTGCCGCGAAAGCCGAGCAAGACTTCGGCGACGGTGCGGTAGCTTTCGCCGCGAAGGCGGGCGTCGAGTGCGCGTAGGGAGAGGATGTGCCATTGCCGGAGCTGCGCGGGCAACGTGCGAAAATCGCGTCCCGGCCGATGCCCTTGGAGCGCTCGCACCAATCGTCGAGCCGCATGGGAGCGGAGATCGTAGAAGGCGTCCGCTGGCAAGACGGTGCCGTAAAAGGCAGCAGCATCAGGAACAGCGTGCGGCAACCAGAATTGGTGTGTGACGCCATCGACTTGCCAGATACCATGCCAGCCATCCTCCGCTTGGCGCAGGTCGAGACCGTCGAGATGCGCGAGTGTGACGATGGGCTCTGTCTCTCCGTTGCGGTGCTCTAACGGGGCGAGCCGTATGGCCTGCGGCTGAAGGCTCGGGCTCCAGAACAGGGTCTGCCGATCCGATGGGGTTTCAGGATCGGTCGGAAAATCGCAACCCCCAGCGCTGCACGAAGGCTTCCAGGCGCTCCGGGTCTGACTCGGTCGAAGTGATTATGGCCTGATACTCACTACGATACTCGTCATCGCGACGGAGATATTCCCAGGCGAAACCGGCAGCGGGAATGCTCTTGGCAAACTTATAAGCCGCCGGTGAACGCCAGTCGATGCTCAGCATGGCGTTACCTCTCTATTTGGGCCAGCGCTAAGCAGCGCCCGGATAGAGAGCTTTGAATATCTTTGAACGTAACTGTAGTCGCGCTGTCGCGATAAGTGGATCGGCTAACCCAATAAATGAATTGGTAAATTTAGTCTTAACAGTGCTTGCGTGATTCTGCGAGCCGGGCGCAGCCCGGCGAGCGCGACCATGTATCTGGGCATGGCCGCTCTCCGCCGATCCGCTCGCCGGATCGGCGCGAATTTTTGGATGCCTGCGCCTGCTGGCGAAGGACAGGGCCGCGATGTTGGCGGCCCTGTCACTTGGGCGATCAATAGCCCTTCAGTTTCTGCATTCCTTCCGCCAGCGTCCAGAGCGCACGATTGAGGGTCACATTCTGGTCGATACCGTTGACGGCGCGGGTCTGGCTGCGACGGATGCGGCCTTCGGCATTGCGCTTCTGGCCATGCAATCCGCCCTTGGTCAAATGCTCCTGAATAACGTTGAACGTGCTCCAGAGACTTTGCCCGGCATCCTCGCTGCGACGAGGCATGATGATCTGTTCGGGGCGCACTGGGCTTTCGTCGTCGCCATAGCGGGCAACAAGGCTGGCCTCGGCCAGCACGCGGCGCTCGTCCTCGGAAACGCGAATTTCCTTCATCGTCTCGCTGGCGTCTATGAGGCGTGGGAAGTCTTCCGCGACGGTGAAAACGCCTTCAATGATCCGATCCTGAATACCGCCCTTGTGGGGGACGCGCACTTCCTCGAACCGCTCGCCCGCAATCATGCTGTTTGTGCAGACGAAGCGGAGCATCCCGGCAAACATTTGGTAAGCGCTTGTCCCGTCATGGCTGTTGACGATGATGACTTCGGCGGCTTCCGGCTTGCCGATCCCGCCATCGCGGCGCAGGCGCAGCATGTGCTTGGCGTGGCCGTGGCGGCTCCCATCGCGCGGAACCGACTGGACGGCGAAGAACGGGAACCATCCCTCGCGGCGAAGGCCCTCCACGATATCGATGGTGGGGACATAGACATAGCGCTCGGAACGGCTGTCGTGCGCCTCCTGGGCGAAGATCGACGGGACGTGACGAAACAGGGCTTCGTTGTCCAGCGGCTCGCGGCCGCTGATCTGATGGGCGTTGCGGCCGAACCGGGTGGCGAGCTGGTGGTACATGGTCTTTCCTTCCTTGGGTCTGGGTTGGAGCGCAGCGCTGCGCTGCAACCCTGCCCGTCGGCGAGACCGGGGGGTGCAAGGTGCAAGGGCGACCGGGACGGAGGGGGATCACCCGGCCTGCACGGAATGAAATAGAGGAAGGCCGGGGAAACCGTCCCGGTCGAGCGCCAGCGGCCCCTTGCGCCGCGCCAGGGGGAGACCCCCAAGCAACCAGCCCGGCGAGAGCGAAGCGGACGGCGGGAAGGAGATCCAATCGGGATGGACCGAACCCGAAAAACCAAAAATCCCTGCATCCCGATTCCTTGTTCTCTGAAGGCGGCGGCCATGAGCAAGAAAAAGCCCCGCTCGATTGAGCGGGGCAATCTGGAGGCTGGCCTAGTCGCCGTTCCGGCGGGACCAGATGAGGTTGTGACCGCTGCCGTCCTCGGCTTCGACCAGACTGGCGTAGATCGGGGCCGGGAAGCTCGGATCGTCCAGCTTGACGGAGAGGTAGTCGCGCTGCGTCTCGCGGGCGGTCTTCTTCCAAGCCGCGCCGAACTCGGTCGCGCCGGCGAGGATGCGGAAGTCGGGGCCGCGCTCGCTTTCACCCTCGGAGGGGACGAACTTGGCCTTGACGTTGAGGGTCAGGGTCTTGACCGCGCCGGTGAAGCCCGCGCCGTTTTCGTTCTTCGTGAAGGTGCCGATGGTCGCCATTGTCGTATGCCTTTTCCTCTCGGGCCGCACCATTGCGACCTCGATGGGGGGGCGTGAAACCGGAGGCGATTGGACCTGCACCCGCATGGGCTGGAACGAAGTGGAAGACGGCCGGCGACGGCTTTTTTGGTTCGCGATGCAAAGCCGACGGCGGCGGAAAAAAGTTGGCGACGGACGTTGCGGGAGACGAGCGAGGCGAAGCCGGTCACCGGTCAGACCCATGCCAATCGAGATCGCAAATGGAGCGCCCGCTTCAGGAAATCGGGGGGATACGGCAGTGGCGGCCGTCCCTGCGCCTCCACGCTCGAGAACGGAAACGGCGTGGGTTTCGCTGGTTGATGCTCTCCCGTCCGTTCTTCATCTTCATGGCCCGGCAATTGCCCCCGATGGGCGTGATCGGGAGTCGGCTACGCTTTCACTCCATCGCTGGTTTGTTTTATCTGGTGCCGCTGAGAAGCCTGCCTGTGAGACGCAGCGCAAATGTCTCGGCCCGCCTCGTCGATCCGGGTTTCCGGCGCTTCTCTGGTGTCTGCCTTGTGATCGATCGGGCGGAGCTGCTCCATCTCGCTGGTGTCGCCACAACGGCGATTGAGGCCAGCTTTTCACAAGCCTCGCCTATGAGGGCGCTCGCGAAATGACCGTTGCCGCCTTCGCGTTAGTGATCGAAGCCGAATGGCGGAAACGCGCCATAGGCGCGGTTCCGGCGTAGCCGAGAGCGCGGCCCGAAGGGCAACGCGACGAAACCAGGCTATCACGAAAGAGGATTATTCGGGAATGTGATGACACACAGTCCAGGAACGCTATATTCGAGAAGAAACTCAACCTTGTGAACAAATGAGCAAGACCCACCGCCTCGATTTACTCAACAACAGCATTTCCTATTTCAGGGAGGCGGTCGCCTACGCGCAGCAGGATTCCACCGAAACAAACCATTGGAAGTTTGCAATTCTCCATGTGGTTCAGGCGATGGAGTTGGCTTTCAAAGAACGTCTTCGCCGTATCCACCCGGTTTTTATCTACGAGTCAGTAGATAGGCCCGACAAGACAATATCGCTTCGCAGCGCCCTCAGCCGGCTCCGTAACCCGCAGATCGGGAACATACCAATCACAGATGTTGAGAGAGGAAAAATTGAAAAAGCGTTCGATCTCCGCAGCGATCTAACGCATTTCGAGTTTAATCATAGCCATGATCACATCGAACTGAAGTTCGCTGAGATTTTCAGTTTCATGATTTTCTTTTACCGGAGCCACCTCAACCTTGAGACCGTGGCGTTCATTGATGAAGAAGCCCATAATAATATTATCAAGCTGGTGAAGACGCGCGCCGAACTGATGGAGCGTGCAAAAACCTATATCGCGAGCCGCGGGGATGCCACCGTATGGATGTGCCTCTCATGTCAGGAAGATACCTTTTTAGTATCAGAGGAGCAGTGCTGCTTTTGTCATCACAAAGAACGTATTGTCGAGTGTCCGACATGCGGAACAGAAAATTTCGAGTCAGAGTTGGTAGATATTTCTGACCTATTTGATTGGGACTACGATGAGGGGCGAATGGTCCTGGTGGAAAATTTCGGCTTGGAGGAATCCGCATGCCCCGAATGTATTTCTGAGACGAAGCAGAAGATCGAGGACATTCGGCGCTCACAGTATGATGAAGATCGCGCGATGGAAGAATATTACGCTCGAAAAGGGTCTTAGATAGCCGTTTTGCGCGCCGGAGAAACGTTCAACAACGTCTCATGATTGAGCTTTGCTATGATGACGTGGAGGCTGTGCCTGCTGGCGCAGCCAGCCGCAACAGGGCCGACACGCCGACAAAACCGCCACCGATGATGCAGAAGATTTGCCGCCAGATTTCAGACGGCACCGATTCCTGGGTGACGCCGTGGACTAGCGCATATCCCGCAACGGCGGCGGGTGCCGCGAAGACCAGCGCCACGATCAAACGCCGGATCGGCGGGCGCAGCGTGTCAAACAGGAATGCGAGAATGCCGAAGGCCGCAACGGCTGCAACGAAGCCGACAGGACCCGCGCCGATAAGGCCGGAGTCAGTCTGGAAGGCAAATTGCGCTGCGGTCAGGCCGAGCATGAACGGGAGCGCATAGACGGTGAGCGTATGGGCAAGGACGCAAAGCCTGGCGATCAGCACAGCGCTCATCAGCATGACGGCAACATGGTTCTTCTCCTCTCTGGAGCCGCTTGCCCTCCGATGCTTAACAGGACTTGTTGTTGCGATAGTCGAGGTGATCCGGCCGCGCGGGTAACCGCGCGGCCGCGATTTTTTCCAGCGGGAGACCGGGGCCGCTTACGGGCCCCCGGCCTGTTTTCTTCATTCCGCTGCGATGGCGAAATGGCCATTGTTCTGTGTTTCCGGCGAGGTTTCAGTGGCGAAGGCATCGGTCTGCTGATCGGTGAGCCATGCGGGCCGTCCGGTGCGCAGCACAGGCGGGAGCCAGCCGGTTCCGGCCAGAAGCTGCTCGGCCTTTTCCGCCATCTCCACCTTCTTCTTGTCCGCGATTCGCTCCGCCGTCTCGTTGCCGCAGGATTCGCGCACGGCGGCGAGGATATGGGCCTTGGTGACGCGCCCGAGATAGGTCCGCACGGTCGGCGTCCAGTGCGCGGTCATGTCGAGCGTCACCGCCGTCGCCAGCTTGTCAGCCGTTTCATGGACGCGGAGCTTGTTCTGCTCCCAAGGCAGTTTCACCGCATTGACGGTCAGCGAGGCGCAATGCGCCAGCAATGCCATCAAGCTCGCATGGTCCAGACCGGCGACGAAGCCCCAGAGGTCCGCCACGTCGCGAGGCATGTCCGCCGCCCATCCGGCATGACGGTCGTTCAGCATCTTCGCTGCCGCCGTGTCCTCGATGCCGTCCGCGTGGACCGCGAGATAGTTGCTCGTCGGGCTGATTTCGAGGCAATGGGCCGTGCTGCCCCGATAGTAGGTCTGCGCGGCGAGCGCATGGACCACGGCGATCAACGCCATATCCGGCTGCTCGCCAAGGGCGAGCCGCAGCCCAAGGGTGCGATGCGCAGTCAGGTCGCGAATGAGCGAGTCCGACAGCGGCTTGCCAGCATCCCCGGCTTCTTCTTCCGGCTCCGGTTCGGTGGCGGAACCATCCTCGCCTTCATTGCCCTCTCTGTCGCCATCGAGGATTTCGCCGTCCGCGTTGACGCACACCCCATCAATGACAGTTTCGCCGCACTCGGCAGGTTCCGGTTCCCAGGTCTCATCCTCAGTGCGGATGAAGCCGCGTTCGATACGGGTTTCGCCGTTATGGGCGACGACGACGAACGCACCGCCACGCGCGATTTCGGTGGGATCATAGGCGTAGCGCTTCGCGTCGATCCGCTCGATCTCCGCTTGAAGTTCCGCAAACCGCGCATCTACTTCGGGCGGGAGGTCGATACCGGCGTCCTCCCATTCCGCTGACAGGCGCTCAAGCTCGTCCTGCGCGGCGTCGTAGGTGGCGGCGTCTTCCTCTGAAAGCTCCACGGAATGCGGATAAACGCGGCGCAATCCGTGGGCGTGGGGAAAATCGAGATAGGCGGCGGTCCACTTCCACCCCTCGGTCTGCTGTACCTCTGCAGCGATCCGCTCCAGCTTCTCGACGGCAAGCCGGTTCAGCAACGCGGGGTCTTCTAAGAAGCCGCCGCGATCCTCGGTGAACAGGTCGCGGATGATATTGCCGCCCGCTTCGGCATAGGCTTGCGCGCCGACAAAGACCGCGCAGCGATCCGTCGCGGGCACGTTCATCTTGGTCAAGTCGCGCCGAATGATGGACGGGTCGCGGTTATAGGACAGGTTCTCATAGACGTGTTCCTGCCGCGCGTGATCGTCGGTGATGGCGAAGGCCATCAACTGGTCCAAGGTCAGTTCGCCGTCGCGATAGACCTGCAACAGCTTGGGGCTGACCGCGCCGAGACGCATCCGCTGCTTCACGACATGCGCGGTCACGCCGAACCGGGCGGCGATTTCCTCCGCGCCCCATCCCCGATCCTCTGAAAGCTCGCGGAAGCGCTCGAACTGGTCGGCGGGGTGCAGGTCTTCGCGCGTCACGTTCTCGTCAAGGCTGATCTCGGCTGCATCGTTCGCCGTGTCGATGACGCAGCGGATCGGCTCGTTCTTCTTGATCTCCTTGCGCTTCACGCGGAGCATCTGCGCGAGCCTGCGGCCTTCCCCGATGCTGACGAGATAGAAGCCGGTCGGCTCGCCCTCGGCATTCGCCTCCGGCTCCACCACGAGATTTTGCAGGATACCCTTCGCGGCGATGCTCGCCGCCTTCGCTTCGATAGACGCCTCGCTGTGCGGGGTCTTGCGGGCGTTCCTCGGATGCTTCTTGAGCTTGTTGAGCGGGATGAGGACGGTCGCACCGTGTTCGACGGTCGGGGCGATGGTTGCGGTCGTGGTCATGGTCTTTCCTTCCTTGGGTCTGGGTTGGAGCGCAGCGCTGCGCTGCAACCCTGCCCGTCGGCGAGACCGGGGGGTGCAAGGTGCAAGGGCGACCGGGACGGAGGGGGATCACCCGGCCTGCACAAGCGGATCGAAGCTCTTGGCGAAGGTGCGAAACACGCATCCGCACGGAAGGCTGGGGAGACCGTCCCGGTCGAGCGCCGGCGATCCCTTGCACCGCGCTAGGGGGCAGAGCCCCCAAGCAATCGACCCGGCCAGAGCGAAGCGGCGGCCGGGCGCATGAACCGGATCAGCATGCGGGATAGCCTAGGCCCGAAGCAAATGCTGACATCCTGATCGCCACCTTTGGTCGCGCGTCTCTAAATGACGACAGCCGGGCGCGGACCTGGCCAATCGCTGTCGGTTTCCATCTGGAGCGCGAGGTCAGCACTGGCGATGCGCCGCAGGCTGGATGCCGCGATGAACTGCACTCCCAAAGCAAGTTTGACGACCTGCAGCCGTTTCAATCCGGCTGGCTTGTATCGGCTTTCGACGTAGGGCGGCAGGGCGCCAACAACTGCTTGGACACGCTGGTCGTCGCGATGCGGGCGCGCATCCGCCATACGGCGGGAAAGCGACAGCAGATTATGACCGTCCTTGCCCTTTCGGAAGGAATCCGGATCGACACCATCCCAGACAAGGGCGGCCTTCATCGAGAGTTCGGCAACCATGCAGATCGGCTGGATGACCGAGTCATGACTGAACGTCGTCGGAAGCGTATTCGCCACATCTTCGAGATTTGACCGTGCCATGTGCCACAGCGTGATCGCGGACGAAGTGCCGCGTTCGACTTCATTCAAGCCATTGGTGAAATCGTGGAGATCGGCGACCGCGAGAGCAACTTCGCCCGCGATTGCCCGATCTTGCCTACACCATTTCCACCATTCCTCGGCACTGGAAAAGCCTGCCACTTGCCAAGGCTGGAGCGACACCTGGCCGAACACAACTGGGAATGTGAGCTTACGGACCTGATCGACGGATGCGGCGAGTCCGATGCCCGCTCCTGGCCAGCTCGCATTGACCTCGGGCACCATGGCGGCATAAGCGTCCATGATCCGAGTGACTTCGGGGTTGCCACCAACGCCCATGACGAAATTGCAGCCAAGAAGCTCCATCGCGGCACGGAATGGCCGCTGATGGACGTGGATGCCTTCCTCCGCATATTTCAGGTCAAGCTGGCGAAGATCATCTAAAGTCCATGCGGTCATACGTGGTTTGCCTTCTTGGTAGATTCAGGTTCCATGTTCTGGGAAATCCAGCAGGTGTTCAGCGAGGCGATATCGGCATGCAATCCGCGGCCACATGTAACTCCTGTTTTGGCGTGTATCGGGCGGCGACGAAGGTGGCCGGTTTGGTCCGATTTTGCGGCATTTATATTGGGATCTCTGGCACGCCCGCTTCAGTCAGAAGATGATAGAGTTCAGCTACGTTATTTCGCTCTCCGCGTTGTTGGCAGAAGGCGAAGATTGCACGTTGTCTCGCCCGCGAGAGGGCGACGAAAAATGCGGCGACGCCTTCGGGGTCGCCGGGAGTGTGGGCCCACCACGCCCGGTCGTCGAGGCCAACGAAGATGATGGTGTCGTATTCGAGCCCCTTACTCTTATGGACGGTCATCAGCGGAATCTGATTGACTCCCTCGAACGCATCTAGGCAGGCCGTCCAGTTCTGGGCGCCATCGGCGGAAGCGAAGAAGTGGATGCAAAAAGCTTCAAGGATGATCTGAAGCAGGTCGCCAACGCCATATTCGGGATAGGTGCGGGCGATTGCCCCGAGATCCAGATATTCGAAAACTCGTCTGACGAAATCGGCGCCGCTCTGCCGCGACGGGGCGGTGGCCGCCATGTCGGTGCGCAAGGCAGTAAGAAACGCGCTGAGTTCCACCTCGACTTTGGCCGCGCGCGCATCATCGTCTTGCCCGATGGCGCGCAGCGCCAGGACCGAAGACGAGACCAACTGCCATGCGGTCGGCGCACGACGTGTCGCGCCGAGGCGGAAAACCGCGATCGCGAGCTGGCTTATGTCATCGGAAAGCAAATCCTGGAGCGAGGTTTTTCCAAGAGCATGGCTCTCGTTACGGATCCGCAGACCGTGAGCGGCGAAGGCTTCACTGAGTTCGTGCTCATAATCATCGGATTTCTGCTTCACGAGGAGCGCATAGTCGCGCGGCGCTCGGCCGCGGGTGGCCATGTCGTTGGCGATCCATTGCGCCAAGTGGGTGGCTTCCGCCGCTTTGGTTTGGCTGGTCCAGACCTGAGCTACGTCGCCATCGACTTGGCGCGCGGTCTGAGCGACCGTTGGGGCGGTGTTCGGATCGAGGGCGCGCGCGACGACGTGCTGGATAGCGACCAAGTCGGGCGAGGAACGGAAATTGAAGAGGAGAGGGAAGCGGGCTCCCCCGAAATCAGCCTGCAGCCGCTGAAAAGCGTCCTGGCGCGCGCCAGCGAAGACCATGATCCGCTGCTTGTCGTCACCGACGCCGGTGATGATCGTCTGTCCGCCCAAGAAGGTCGAGAGCAGGAAATCGTATTGCGCGTAGGTTGTGTCCTGAAACTCATCTACGAAAACAAAAGGATAGGTGGCAGCAAGCGCACGACGGATGTGGGGATTGGTCCGGAGCAGCAGTTCGGCGAGCCGGTTGATGCCGACGAATGTAAGTGTAGAGGGCTGGCCCGCCTGCAGTTGCGTGGCCCACCAGCGAGCAATGGCGAACCCGGCGGCGTTCTGGGGCACGATGGGTCCTATGGGTAGGCGATAACTGCCGACGATCTTGGGTTCGAAGTCGCTCGCGCTGTAGCCGGCGATCTCGGCCTGCCATTCCTGCGGTGCACTGAGCCGGGTGAGCGTCAGGAAGCCATCTATCGCCTTGTGCTTTGGGAAGGCGATTTCGTAGGGCCGGGTCGGGCGCCAGTCGGTGGGAATGGCGTTTAGGAAGCGATCAACCAGGCTTTTGGTGAAGGCGTCGAAGGTGACCGACACGAACCGATTGGCGAACTCTGGCGGGCACCGCTGGCGGACGCGCGACGCGAGATTGTTGGCTGCATCTGTTTTGAATGAAATCGCCAGTACGCGGTGCGGCGCCCGGCAGAGGCCCGTCTCAAGCAGATAGTTGGCGCGTTGAGCCAGAAACTCGGTCTTGCCGGCGCCAGGGCCTGCGACCACGCACGCTGAGCCGGCGTGGCGGAGGGCGTTCCACGCCGCCGGTTCGAGATCGTTAATGCCGCTGGGGCGCCAGTCCTCTCGTCGAATAAGGCGCATAGTCAGGCACTCGCGGAAGGCGGTGGGGTAAGACGAGCGACAATCGAGGTCAGGAGTGCGCCCAGTTCTTCGGGAGCGGCAGCTGCGAGGGCAGCAGGGTCTTGTGCACTCAACACCCGAACGTGGGTGCTAGGCTTGCCGCGCCCCAGGAACAGATAGCGATACCAACGCATCAAAACGTCCTGGTCGGCAGCGTAAAGGTGAGGCAAACCGTCGTCACCGAGAACCGCCGTGCGCGGCTCCCCTGCAGGCGAGGGCCCTTGGCGGCCGGGTTCGACGATTTGGTAGGCGAGCGGGAGGGCCTTCAGCATCGAATAGTCGAGGTCGAGGGGTGTGCAGAAGAAGACGTTGAATTGGCGCAGCCACTGCACCCACTGCGTAATGTGCGCAAAATCCGCTGGCGGCAGAGCGTCAAAGGCCAACAGGTTGGCGGCCGGACCCTGTGGACTGAGGTGCTGTCCGAAAATAGCCTGAGGCGCGACGTTGTTTGCGAGCAATTGCGTACACGCCGTCTTGATACGCCCCCATCCGCCACCGGCTCGGCCCCAGTCGAGATCCAGCAGCGTCGCGTAGGGAATGTCGAGATCGGTCAGCAGTCGCCAGAGGTGGTTCACATGGCGACCGCCCAACGGAACGACCGCGACGAAAGATCGATCGATGTCGAGACCCATCGCTTCGGCGATGCGGGGAAGAACGACCTCCTCGGACGCACCTTCTCCCAGGACGACGAAGCGCGCGAAATAGAGCTCGGGATAGGTCCGCACTGCCTCGCGTATGAATTTCGATGCCTCTTCCTCGCCAACGGGGAGGCTGATCGGGCGAATGCGGGCCGTTTGATCGTTCGGATCGAGCCGGAAGTAGCGGACCTGCGTCGGATCCACCCGGGCGAGGATGCTTGGCGAATGACTGGAGACCACGGCCTGCGCCTGCGGAGCCTTCGTCAGATCCTGAATCTGGCGGATGATGCGGGAGAGATAAAAGGGAGCAAGGTTGTTCTCGGGCTCCTCGATCGCAATCAGCGTGAGAGCCGGCAGCGGAACGCCGCCAGCTTGGAAACCGGCCCCAGCAGGATCGGCGACGATCCCGGCTTCCACCTCCAGTGTCGCCGCGGTCATCGCCAAATGGAAGAGCGACCGCTGGCCGTCGCTCAGGTCATCGAGGGCTCGCTCCCGGCCGGCCTCGTCGGGGCGGAAGACTACCTCTACCTTCCGGATGAAATGCTCAAAACGCAGATCGAGCGGGCGGAAGACCGGCGTCGTGTCGGTCCCGGCTGTGTAAACTTCCTGCCACCGCCGGGTCACCGCTGCGGCAATCACATCGACGGCCGGCTCTCCGGCGAAAGCGCCGTTCAAGGCAGTGCCGGCGTCTGCGAACGTGTCGCGGACTCCCTGCGACCAGTTGATGGCGCGCCACAGCCTGCCGCGCAAAAAGGCAGTCACCTGGGAGGCCCCGTCCCGCGTCGCCGGCACGTAAATCATCTGGATGCGGGCGCGGTCGCCCGCTTTAAGCTCGGTGCAATCGGTGTCGTTGAATGGCCCGAAAGTCCTGACCGCCCAATATTTCTGTTCAATCACTCCATCGAGCGAACCGTCATCGGTCCAGGTCGCCTCAAGACGCAGGCGGCATTTTAGCTTGCCCGCCTCGTCAGCAGCCATCTGGTGGAAGAATTCCGGAATCGCCGCGCCGCCGGCTCCGTCCGCGTCCAGTTCCGGAAAAGCAATGATCGCCTCCAGCACGAAGTTTCGCTGAAGGGGCGCGACAAGCTCGGTGGAAGGTACATGGAAATCCTGGCGCCGTAGGCTTCGCTGATCGCCGGTCACACCGAAGAGGCGCTGCAGAGCCTGCATCAGGGCCGTCTTCCCCGCGCCATTGATGCCGACAAATGTGGTAAGGTCGGATGTGAGGTCGACGCTTGTCTCGTTAGGTCCGAAGCAACGGAAATTCGTGAGACTGAGTCGCTCAATAAACATGTTTCCGCCTTCCCCTTATTGTCGACTTATCGCGTCAGGTTGCCTTTGATCGGCAGCCACGCCCATTCATGATTTTTCCACTTGTACCTCATGGGTCAGTACAAGGTTCGCTTAATTCTTTAAAGGGTAAGGACTTCACGCGCTCCGCTTTCATCAGTCGGTTGGCGCGGCAGCTGATTCCCTCGAAAATAGTGCGTGGCGAAGTTCGATCTGTGATCCGGTTGGGCGAGTGTGCCTTGTGCGGAAGCGCTCGATCTTTTCGATCGCGGCAAGAGGTGTAGGTCCTTCAGCGAGCGCGAGGGGAACATGGCCGCCGATGGCGTCTGCAATCCGCGAATGAGCGAAGGGCAAGTCGCCGTCGAGCACATAACCGAGCATACAGCCCACCGGCAGCTGCTCGGCGTACTGCTCGGTGAGAAATCGCATCATGCCCTGAGTGACATACACGGTAGCCAAGGAACTGCGGCTTCCGCCGTTGATCACGTTTAACCGCTTGCACTCATAGGCCAGATATCGCTCCCGTTCCCAGTCAAAGAGGACAGCGATGTCGATGATGCCCTTACTGTATTTCGACCCGTCCGCAGCAAGACCGAACGGCTCGAACTGATATTCGACCCAGTGGCACAGCCGACGCACCACGACGTCCTTAGAGAGGCGATCGACGAGGTTGATAGTGATGTCGTCTTCACTGGCCTGTTCGGGGAGAACCGCCATGCAGGCTGGCCATGCGGCCGCAATTCTTTCCAGGAAGCGGTCATCGAACGAAACAAAGTTTTCGACCCATTCCTGCACATCGCCGACCAGCATTAGTTCGCGCCCCGCTGTTGCGGCAGGGCAGCGGCTTGCTGGAGGTCGAGCGCTATTCCATCGGCATCGGCGAGCGCAGTGGAGCGCAGCCAGAAGCGCATTTGCATAGGCTTAATGAGGTAAAGGCATTCACCGACGAAGACGCGCATGTCCGGCATTAGTTGGAAATTGCCGTCGAGGGGCCTGTGTATGTGGGCTGCAAGTTGTCCGAGCACTTCGCTGAGCTCGCCAGCCGGATCTTCGGCATAGTCCTCCTGGCCGCCCAGGCGCAGTCGAAGTATCGCTAGGTCAGAGCCACGAGCGACGAGTCGCGCATCGATCTTCTTGCCTTTGAACCAGTCTCGGAGGCTGGCTGCCAATGTGTAGGCGTATTGTGCCCGTTGCTGTTCGTCCGGTGCGCCCCACAGCTTCGGGTAATAGCCGTCATGAGGCTGAAGTGCAGGCAGGATCGCTTCGACAGCATCGTCGATCAGCGCGATTTCATCAGCTGACAGGCAAAAATACTGGTACGCCAGCCGATCGATTGCTCGAAGGATCGCGCCGTCGTCGATCTGCATCGAGAAAGGTTCGCTGGAGCGTTCCCGTGCGTCGTCCACAATTGCAATCAGCTCAAGGGCGGCTTGAGCGGCGGCAGCCCGATCGGGGACATCGTCGGGCGATGGAAAGGGCAATCGTAGCAGGTCGGCCTGTTGGACCTCGGGTCGATCCGAACCGAACGAAGCAGTGCCATGAAAAGCGTACCAGACCGCAACGCGACTATTGAGTATCGCGGTCAGCACCTTCGCACGATCGCTCTGGCCGTGCGGCACAACAATCGCTTGTAAGATATGTTGGAAGGTCAGCGGCTGATCGCAGTAAGCGGCCCGAAGGCGGTTTTGCGACGTTTCGACCCCCCTCGGGATAAGGATGCGAGAGCCATTGAACCCGGCCTCGAATCCGCGTCGACGAACCGTCGATGACTTAGCCGGCTGCAAGCCTTCTGTGGCCTGAGCCAAGCGTGAATAGGCAGCGATTGGCAGGTCGGGTAGTCGGCCGACGTACTCGCTGGCGAGCGGCGGAGCGTCGCTTTCGCTGTCCTCATTGAAAGGCTGATACCCTTGCCCGATCACCCAGCGATCGCCCGGCTCTTCGCGGCGACGGCTCAAGCTGCCGTAGTCGCTAACGAAAGCTCCTAGTTTGGGTAGCCTCGCGAGGTAGCCGAAGAGCTTGGCGTCTGGCTCGCGCATCCAAAGGCGCTGCTTGAAGATGAGCGGATTATCCAGGACCGCACCTACACCCAGTGCGGCCTTGTCGGCGCTGCTTAGCGTGATGACGCGCTTGATACGCAGATTGAGGTCGGCCTTTGGTGCCCAGTAATCGAAACGATACGGGAAATTATCTGGCTTCGGGCTGCCGTAGATGATCAGAGCAGCAGGGCGATGAGCCTTTTCGAAAAGCTGAAATCGGAGATCCGCGAAGTTGATGATGCGGCGGACCTGCGATTTCCGGAAGAACGCCTCGCGCGCTTCAACCGTGTTTTGAGCGTGGTTGTGCAAAAACCCCATCGCCGGCAACAGGAACGCAATCAGTCCGCCATCGGCGAGATGCGATAGTGCTTTCCAGCTGAATGCCCAAGCGTCCTCGCCACCGGGCATCGGATGCCCCGCCTTCTTGCTCCACTGCACGGACGAACGTGCCGGACCACGCCGACTGGTCCATGGCGGATTGCCAATGATGACCTCGTACTGGGCGCTGTCCGGCGACACTTCGAAAAAGTCGCGGCAGACAAGTGTCTTGCCCCAGAGTTCGGGGAGGATCTTTCCCCGGCTAATGAGTTTACGGATGTCGCGTGGCGACACCTCCTCAAGGAGGGCGACGTAGAGCGAGAATACCGCTACTCGAACGGCGCCGCCGTTTAAGTCCCAGCCGTGGATTTGGCTCAGCAAGGACAGCAGCGTCTCCCAGGAAATTGTCTGCGTCTTGTGTTTGGCGCGCCAGTGCTCACACAGCCGCTGGAACGAGCGGACGAGGAAAACGCCTGAACCGCAGGCGGGGTCGAGAAAGTTTCCGTTCGTCCGTGTCGCATCCGGCAACATCTCCCAAGCTTGGGAAACGATGGTGTCGGCGAGGAACATAGGCGTGTAATAGGCGCCGTTGGCGCGGCGTTCAGCCTCGCGCTCACCTAGGAAGCGATCGTAGACAGCGCTGACTAGTTCGATCGGGATATAGCGGAAGTCATAGCCCCAGAACCGCTGCTGGCCTGAATGCGCCATTTCTTCGCGGCCTGACCGAAACCGCGCCAGGATCGACAGGTGGGCGGGCGTGACCTCGGGTGCCTCGCCCATGGGCTCAAATGAGCACGGCGCGACGAACAGATCGCCGTTGAAATCCGCATGGAGCGTTCTGAAAAAGGATCGGAAGAGATCGACGTCGCCCGTTTCTAGCAGCGCCGAGAAGCTCTCGGCTCTCCTGTCGGAGACGGCCGAAAAATAAGCGGGCGTTACGATCTCCCGGTCTTCCAGATAGGCGATAAACATCGCTTGTATGAGCAGGGCTTGCGCCGCATCTGGGGCAAGCGCGGCCTTCTGCAGCAGGTCGTGAGACGCATTCAGATTGTCGAGGAGTACCTGATCGATGCGTTCCTTTGGAGGGAAATACTCGCCGTAGTCCTTCCAGAGACGTCCGGATTCCGCACCATAAATGAGATTTTGAAATCTCAGGGCTTCGGTCGTCAGGTTTAGGCTATCGATAAGGCAACGGGCCTCAAACGCATCGCCTGGATCGCTAAGCGGAGTGCGAGCGAGCGAAAACGCTCTGAGCGTCTCTTCGGCGATGACCAGCAACAGGCTCGCCAAGCCCTGATTCCACAGTGCACCGTGAAGGTCGAGTATTGCGGCGCGGTCATAATTTTCGGTTTCTAGGATCGCGACAGTTGGCACGCCCTGGACGCAGAAGATAGCTGATACGCCCATTTCAGTGAGAGCGGCTCGGATGGCCGGCGCATGCGGCACGTCGCTGACGGCGTCGGCTGACTCGTAGAGTTCAGGCGAACGCCGATGTGTAAGCCCCAATCGGTCTTTCCACTCCGGCGCCAACTTTGATGGCCCAGTGGCGGTCATGCTCGTCTTCCACGTCGTTCTGTTTTCGAGCCGATCGCAGTGGGGGGGAACTGCAGATAGCCTTGGGCCAGATCGGCTTCGGTAGCCGTAAGCGCCGTCTGCAAGCGCGACACAATGGGCCCACAAGGAACGCATAGGGTGGAGGCGTCGGGCGACGGACGCGCCGGCGTGCCAGCGTCAACGAGACGGATGCTATCAGCCTCGATGAGGACGACGCAGGTTTCCAGCGAGAGCCATGACTTGCCGCGACACTCCCTAACACTACTTTGGCAGATTATTCGGATCGGTCGCTGTAACCAGTTTATTGCAGTGAGGGCAGATCGTCGGTGGCGGTCTTGCGAAGAGGTTGATTATCGCCTGCCTGACGGCAGGCATGGTCGGTTGCGGCGGCGGTCCCGAGTTTCTTTTTTTTCCGCCCCGCTGCGCTTAGACGGCGGGACTGAAGAAAGGCATAGGCGATCATCGTCATCAGCGCGTGTCGGTGTAGTCCGGTCCATGATCGGCCCTCAAAGTGGTCGAGACCGAGTTCCTCCTTCAGCTGCTGATGCGCCTGCTCGCAGATCCACCGCGCCTTGATGGCACCGGCGAGCGCCTTGATCGGCGTGTCGGCTGGCAAGTTCGAGAGATAGTATTTTTGCTCTCCGCTTTCGCGCCGTTCCCCCACCAGCCAGACTTCCTCCTCGCTGGGCATGGCCTGGACCCGCCCGTCACTCATGCGGTGCCTGTGGCCATCGGCCACCCGGACGCGGCATGCCGCAAATTTACAGGTCAGCTTGCCTTTGGTCCCGCGTCGCCAGCTGATTTTCTTCCATTTTTCTTCTCCCAGCATCTTTTCGGCAGAAACGGCGGTGCGGTCGGGGACGTGATATTTGCGGCGCCTGCCTGTTGCTGCCTCGGGAAAGATCAGCCCGGTGTCTGCCGGATAGACATTCTGACGCCGTGACATGCCCACCGCCCACCGCAAACCACGCTCGCTCAGAGCCTGGCGGAAGGGGCCGCTCGCCCCGTAGCCGGCGTCGGCTAGAACGCAGCCGAACCGAGTGCCCGAGGCAATGACCCGATCGATCTCCTCGATAGCGATCTCCGGCTTTGTGCGAGCGACTTGTCGCTCCTGGGGGACACGGGCGCGCTCCATGCGGGGGGCGTCGTCCGTCCAGCTTTCAGGCAAAAAGAGCCGCAGGCCCACCATCACCGGAACCTCCCCGGACGCTAGCGTCACCGAAACGAGGGATTGGCAGTTCGAGGTCTTGCCAAGGGAGGAGGCGTATTGCGCAGCCACGCCGACCGAATGACGGCCCTTCTTCGGCAAGGCAGTATCGTCAATGACCAGATATCCCGCTTCGTCTCCAACCAGACGATCGGCTTCCTTCAGAAGAACAGCCTCGAGCGGCGCACTATCCCACACCCCGTCCGCGACGAAATGATGCAGTTGGTCGTAGCCAAACTCACCATCACGAGCCGCCATCGGCTGCACGCTCTTGCGGTCACCGGGGCCGATCAATCCCGCGATATAGGCCGGGCACACACGCTTCCGCGCCTTGTGCCGCAACGCCGACAAAAATGGCGTCAGCCAAACCTCAAGATCATTGCGCCAATCCTCTGACATCGCCAGCCTCCATAAAAGCTGGCTCCCCATGAATCAGGGAAATCTCCTTTTGGGAATCCCAAAAATCACATTTCTGCCAAAGTAGTGCTAAACAGTTGATCGAAACGACTACCGACCGTGCCGACGCGGACGCCGAAATCTCTGACCAGTTCGGCCACGATCGCCATCGCGACAACGTCCCCGGGCGTGAAGCTCGGAGCATGACCCTTATGCGCAGCCAATGCAGGGATCGCATCCCGCCAAGTGCGCAGGGCATCCACTGAAATGGAAAGTAGCTCCCGAATCTGGCTCTGAGTGTAAAGCATTGTGACAGCTTAGCTGGGAAGGGTGCCCGGATCAATGCGGGGCTTACCCCCTGTTTGCACCCGCCTTGTTCTACTATCCGGCGGTATCCGTTTCTACGCCGCGGTACGCCATAAGCCCTTGAGATAACACCAAAATTCCTTTGGCTCGTTTCGAGGACTATCGGTGGGTACATGATGGTCCTGCCGGACCGTGTGACGGCCCTTGCCCATATTGATCGCTGCCAAGTTTGAAAGTATCGTCAGGAGAAATGAGGCTTCTGACGGTACTTTTTTCGGCGCAAGCGTTTGAAAACGCGCACAAATCTCTACCATGGAGCCCGGCCCCGACATTGCACCGTATCACGACCGACAGATCGTCATTCTTGAGCGCGAGGCCTGGGCCGACTGGCTCGATCCCTCTGTCTCGGCGAAGTCGTTCATCAAACCGCTCCCACCTGGAGCACTGATGGTTGAGTAGGTAGGATGAAGCCAAGCGCGGATGTATGAGGCAAAGGTTCGTGGTGCGAGACGACGAAGTAAGTAGGCGCTTAGAAGAAGCGGACAAGCTGGGGAGCATCGGGTCCGCGGAGTGGCAGTCTTACACCTGGAAGAACGAACTGGCCGAGCAAAAGCGCAGGATCGTGCTGCACCTTGGCGAGGCGCTGACGGACGCCCAGACTGAGCACAACCCCTATCACATGCTCGAAAGGGCGGTCGGCGTCGCTGCGGTCTGCATGCGGCGGCTCATCGAATGCCGGCTGGTAACGGATCGCTTTCGCGACACGCCGCTTGAGGTGCACGAGGTTCATGCGAAGGCAGAGGCAGATTGGCGCGAGCCATTCGTAAGCCGCGCTGCGGGTGACATCTTCACCAACCATGACCTGACCGCGCGCCACGCGGAGAGGCGTACCCCGAAGGTGATCTCCGACAAGATGCTGCATGCGCGGGTGATCGGCGTGCTCTCAGGTAATAGCTATGTCCCCGACGGTTTGCTGATTGCGTCAGACACGCAGAGTAAGACTCAGCTCTTTCACTTCACACCGGATGAGATCGCGTCGATTTTCGATGCGTTCCTCGACGATCAGGTGCGGTACGTGAGGGATGGCTATTTGGACAAAGACGGCAATATTCATGGGATGCGAAAGGTATTCGCGACCAGAGAGTAGCCGGGCAGCGCGCTGATTTGCCGTTGGCGTTCGAACAAGAGGATCAGGGGTGCCAGACCGCAAGCTTTCACCATGTGCTCGGCAGACAGAGGCCGAGATTGAAAACTACTACCGCACCCAGCCCGAGCGGTCGCCAGCAGTCGTCCGCCGCACGCATGGCAGCATCTTGACCTATCAGGTGACCACTTTCGTCCTTCGTCGGACGCGCAGCGGGCGGATCAACGTGGAAGGCGTGGGCGACTTCTACATGAGGTCCGGCAAGAACTGCTGGGAGCCAACGGGCCAGACCAGGCTGGTCGTCCCGACTGATGACGTTTTGGCGTGGGCGGCCGAAAACCCGCGCGGCCAGATGGGGGTGAGCATCTACGCCGATGCGCCGTCCTGGCGAAAAGGGCGTACCACGTAGCAAGTGGGCGCTTCGCCCGTCGGGTCGACATCCATCAATGGAAGTTCCGCGCCTTGACCTTGATCGAGTCGATGTGAAGGTCAGGGATATAGATGTCGCGAGTGCGTAGGCCCTTCGGCGGCAGTTCGCGCGGTTCCTGGCCTGAGCCGCCATTGCGGACCTGGTCGCTCCGACCAGCGCCGCCGCAGCGCCGGCTATGGCGCCGTTGCCGCCGCCGGCGACTTCATGAAGCGCGCCTCGCGCCAGCCCACCGCCCGGGAGTCATGGTCCAGCTCGGCGATTCCGAACGGGAGCACCGATTTCGCCCGCTGGCCTCGGCCTCCGATCTTCTCGATTTGCGCGCGCAGAGACTCTATGGCGGGCTCGGGCAGCAAGCTTGTTCTTGACCTCCTGAACAGGGACGGGCACCATGTTCTCCATTTGTTCAATAGACTCCGCAGAGTCAAGAGGCAATCGAAGAGGGCGGCAGAGAAAGCGTTAAGCCCTATCTGGTATACTGATGCGGCCGGAATCACCTGAGCGAACGCTGTGGATCGAGCGCGATAGTAGAAATTTGTTCGATACAGCAGAGCCGTGAAACGTTAATGTTGATGCGCCGGCCGCAGGTCGCGCCGAAGGGAGATTATGTCCACTGCACGCCACATAGTTGCACTGCTGCGAAGCCATATCGACGGGGACGAAGAGCGTTTCCTCTCCGTCGCGACGCAGCTTGCCGCCCATGAGGCGCGTCAGGGACATGGGAAGCTCGCACAAGAGCTCCGCGAGCTGATCGACGCGGCCAAAGGAAAGGGCGCGACCGTCGCGCGACGTGGTGCGGGCCCGGTCCCGCTGGCTCAGCCCAAGGGCGAGCTCAGCAGCCTCCTCGCGGCGCGCTATTCGGACATTCGGCTGAGCAGCATGGTCCTCGCGCCCGAACTGGAGGACCGGCTCGCACGGGTGGTCACCGAGCAGCGCCAACAGGCGCGCCTGCGAGCGCGGGGTCTCACGCCGCGCCGCAAGCTGCTTCTCGTCGGCCCTCCCGGTTGTGGGAAGACCATGACGGCGGCCGCACTCGCCGGCGAGCTGAAGCTGCCGCTCTTCACAGTCCTGTACGACGGGCTTATTGGTAAACTGATGGGCGAGACAGCGACGCGGCTCCGCATGGTATTCGACGCGATCGCCGTTCAACGCGGCGTCTATTTCTTCGACGAATTCGATGCCATCGGCGCGCAGCGGTCTGGCCCCAACGACGTGGGCGAGATTCGGCGTGTGCTGAATTCCTTCCTCCAGTTCCTGGAGAATGACGATGGCCCGAGCCTCATTGTCGCGGCGACCAATCATCCTGAGCTGCTCGACAAGGCAGTCTTCCGGCGGTTTGACGACGTCATCACCTATGGCTTGCCCGACCCGGAGATCGCGCGCGGGATTCTCGAATCGCATTTGACCGGCTTCGATCTGAAAGACCTGGATTGGTCACGAGTTCTTGAGGCCACAACCGGGCTGAGTCAGGCCGAAGTCTTCCGAGCCGCCGACGAGGCGGCGAAAGTCGCGGTGCTGGCGGATTCAGATGAGATCAAAACGCTGACGCTGCTCTCGACATTGGCGGAGCGCCGGGCCGCCATGAGTTGAGGTAGTCGTCGCTAAATGGCCAGAGCACCGCGCGATCGGCCGCACTTTCATGTCGAAGGGGGCGGCCAAGCAGAACCCTACACTTCACCACGACTGGTCATCAGCGGCTTGCCGCCAGCTCGCGTGCGAGCGGCGCACGCCCAAAAGCTCGAGCGGGCCATCGGGTCGGCGGTGGTGGAGGCGCGGCGCAAGCTGGCCGCCCGTGATGAGGCAATCGCCGAAGGCGAGCGGGGGTTCTACCTCGAATTCGAGATCCTTGCAGCGGAGCGCGCAGCCGTTGAGGGTTTGGAGAACAAGCCCGCGGCTATCGAGCTCGTAGCGGTCCGTCCGACCGCGGAGGGGGACGAGACTGTTGCAGCAACGGTCTTTGTGCCGGAGCGGTCGGCAGAGTTCTTTTCCCGGAAGATCACCGCCTACCGTGATGAGGACACCAAATCCGGAAAGCCAAAGAACGAAGCGCTTGTCGCGAGGATCGAGGACATTCGCCTGGCGGCGGTGCGTTCCTTGTTCACCGACGATATGGCGCTGTTTCCGGAGGCCGGTCGCGCGGCTTGGTGGGAGGTCTGGATTCGCGATGGGCGTCTGGAGACTTTCCGCCACGTGGCAGAGCGGCTCAACGTCGCTGTGAAAGATCATGCGATCAGTTTTCCCGAGCGAGATGTTGTGCTGGCGCTCGCGACCGAGGAGACGATGGCGCGGCTGGTGGAAAACAGCGACGCCGTGGCCGAGCTACGCATAGCAAAGGACGCGCCCACGCTTTTCCTGGAAATGCGGCCGATCGAGCAGGCCGACTGGGCAGAAGACCTGGTCGACAGGGTAGAAGCTCCGGATGCCGTCGCGCCGGCAGTATGCATCCTCGACAGCGGAGCGAACCGGGCCCATCCATTGTTGGAGCCCGGCCTGGAAGCGGCTGATCAGCATGCCTATGACGATGCATGGGGTGTCGGTGACAGCGCGTTCTGGAATGGCCACGGCACGGCGATGGCCGGCGTTGCTCTCTACGGCGATATCGAGGCAGCACTCAGCCATGCTGAGCCCGTGGAATTGCGCCACCGCCTCGAAACCGTGAAGATCCTTCCACCGGCAGGCCAGAATGATCCGGAGCTCTACGGTGCGATCACCGAGGTGGGCATCACAAAGGCCGAGGCGCGCGCATCTCGGCGCCGCCGCGTCTTCTGCTTGGCAGTGACCAGCGAAGTCGGGCTGGCGCGGGGCCGACCCTCATCGTGGTCCGCAGCGGTCGACCAGCTTTGCTATGGCGGCGGCGACCGTCGTCGCCTGATGGTCCTCGCGGCGGGCAACCTGCGCGGCGACATCGAGGTGGACGGCTATCCGGATCGCAACGATCTGGAAGAGGTGGAGAGCCCAGCCCAGGCTTGGAACCCCTTGGTCGTCGGAGCTTACACTGACAAGATCACCATCACGCACCCGGACTATGTAGGCTGGGATCCCGTCGCACCGGCGGGAGACCTATCGCCGGCAAGCCGCACGTCCGGAATTTGGGAGCGCCAGTGGCCGATCCGCCCGGACGTGGTCTTCGAGGGTGGCAACTTTGCGCATGACGGAATCAATGCGGCCTCGGCAATCGATGACCTGCAACTGATCACCACTCATTACCGGCCACAGATGCGCCTCTTCGAAACCTTCGGAGACACAAGCGCGGCGGCGGCTCTTGGCGCGAATTTGGCGGCGGGCGTCATTGCTGCTCGGCCGGAGCTCTGGCCGGAAACGGTGCGGGGGCTGCTGGTGCATTCCGCAGAATGGACGCCGGCGATGCGTGAGCGCTTCGATGCGGCAGCATCGCAAGCGCAGAAGATGGCGATGCTGCGCCGGTACGGCTGGGGTGTTCCCGATCTTGGTCGTGCGCTGTGGAGCGCGGCGGATGACGCAACGTTGATGGTAGAGGACGCGCTGCTTCCCTTCCGTCGTGATGGGTCCGTCATCAAGACGCGCAACATGAATTTGCATCAGCTACCGTGGCCTCGGGACGCGCTCCTCGCTCTCGGCGATCAGGACGTTGAGCTAAGAGTGACGCTGTCCTATTTCGTTGAACCCAACCCCGGGGAACGCGGCTGGACCCGCCGGCATCGCTACGCTTCTCATTCCCTGCGCTTTGCGGTGAAGCGTTCACTCGAGAGCCTTCAGCAGTTCAGGCAGCGCATCAATAAGGCTGCCGAGGCCGAGGAAGCTGGGCAGATCGGCGGCGCCGCCGGCGGGGACGACTGGGTGCTCGGACCGATCCGGGATCGGGGCTCCATCCACTCAGACATCTGGCGTGGGAGCGCCGCGGCGCTTGCAGACCGGGATGCCATCGGTGTTTTCCCGGTGAGCGGGTGGTGGAAAGAGAAGCCCGGCTTGCAGCGCTGGGATCGCTCGGCCCGATACTCGCTGCTGGTGTCGGTTCGCGCGCCAGGCGCAAACATCGACATCTATACGCCGATCGCAAATCAGCTCGCGGTGCCGATCCCGGCCTCGTAACGGCGGCTGGGCTTCAGTTCTTTCACCTCGGCGTCGTCACTTTTCGCTGCGCTGCGGCCGTTGTGGACGCGGCCCCGACTCATCTTGTCGAGTGTCGATTATCACTATAGCGTCGACCTCAAGGGGCCCAGACGATTCGACAGGCAATGCACCCAGGAACGAGCGTCCGGCAGGACTGTATTGAGAAGAACGGGCTGAGTGTGACCGACGCCGCTAGGATACTCGGTGTCGATCGGCAAACCCTCAGCAACTTGCTGAACGCCAGGTCTGGCATCTCGCCAGAGATGGCCGTCCGGCTGGAAATGGCGTTCGGCACCCCGGCACGCGAATGGCTGATTCGCCAGCTCGACTACGAACTGGCCGAGGTCATGCGACGGGCCAAGAAGATCAAGGTGGAGCCTTTCCGGCCTACAGCCACGGAAGGCGGGGGGAACGATGAACGCCGTCGAGATTGAAGAGGCTATATCGAAGCTTGCCGAGCAGCCGTTCGACCCCGAGGAGTTCCCGTATCTCTTCCTGCAAGCCTTTGGTAACAAGGAAACGACCCTCAAGCGGCTTCGCAAGGGTGAGTCGAACAAGTCCGACGTTGGCGGCGTTCTTCAGACCAATAATATCCATATCGCCGTCGCCGCCCCCGGCGCGGTGACAAGCACGCTTGCCGCCCTTAAGGCCAGCCCGGCGACGACGCGGGCCAAGGCGAAATTCGTGCTGGCGACGGACGGTGATACCTTCGAGGCCGAGGATTTGGCGTCGGGCGAAACGGTCGCCTGCGCCTATGCCGACTTCCCCGACCATTTCGGCTTCTTCCTGCCCCTTGCGGGCATCACCACCGTCAAGCAGGTGCGCGACAGCTCCTTCGACATCCGTGCCACCAGCCGCCTGAACCGGCTCTATGTCGAGCTTCTGAAGGACAACCCAGACTGGGGCACGGCCGCGCGCCGCCCCGATATGAATCACTTCATGGCGCGGCTGATTTTCTGCTTCTTCGCCGAGGACACCGACATCTTCGCCAAGCCGCTCCTGTTCACCTCGACCGTCGAGCAGTTGAGCGCCAAGGACTCGTCGAACACCCATGAGGTGATCGGGACCTTGTTCCGCGCCATGAACATGAGGGACGCGGAACGTAAGGCAGCCAACACCCCCCGCTGGGCCGATCAGTTTCCCTATGTGAATGGCGGGCTGTTTTCCGGCACCATGGACGTGCCGCGCTTCAGCCGGATCGCGCGCTCCTACCTCATCCATATCGGCGGCCTCGACTGGAAGAAGATCAACCCGGACATCTTCGGGTCGATGATTCAGGCCGTAGCAGATGACGAGGAGCGCGGCGCGCTCGGGATGCACTACACCAGTGTCCCGAACATCCTGAAAGTGCTCAATCCGCTTTTCCTCGACGACCTGCGGGCGCGGCTCGACGAGGCCGGCGACAATCCCCGCATGTTGTTGAACCTGCGCAAGCGCATGTCGCGGATCAGGGTCTTCGATCCGGCCTGCGGCTCGGGCAACTTTCTTGTCATTGCCTACAAGCAAATGCGGGAGATCGAGGCCGAGATCAACAAGCGGCGGGGCGAGCCGGACAGGCGGAGCGAAATCCCGCTGACAAACTTCCGTGGGATCGAGCTCCGCAGCTTCCCGGCCGAGATCGCGCGCCTCGCCCTCATCATCGCCGAGTATCAATGCGACGTGCTTTATCGCGGCCAGAAGGAAGCCCTGCGTGACTTCCTGCCGCTCGACGCCGAGAACTGGATCACCTGTGGCAATGCCCTGCGGCTGGACTGGCTGAGCATTTGCCCGCCGACCGGGACAGGTGTGAAGCATCGGGCCGATGACCTGTTTCACACGCCACTCGATCAATCCCAGATCGACTTCGAGAACGAAGGAGGCGAGACCTATATCTGCGGGAATCCTCCTTATCAGGGTTCCCGCGAGCAATTGCCCGAGCAAAAGGAGGATTTAGCTCGGATATTTGAGGGGCGCACAGCAAGTTGGAAGACTCTCGACTATGTGGCCGGATGGTTCATGAAGGCCGCTGACTACGGCGAGCATACGGACGCCGTTGCCGCTTTCGTTACCACCAACTCGATTTGCCAAGGCCAGCAGGTGCCGTTGCTATGGCCGCTCATATTTCAAACCGGTCACCAAATCGCCTTCGCCCACACGAGCTTCAAATGGTCCAATCTGGCCAGCCACAATGCCGGAGTGACCGTCGCAATTGTCGCGATCTCCAGAACGCCGAAGCCATTTCGGAAACTGTATTCGTTGTCGGCTGACGGCTCGGTCGCCATCAGAGAGGCACATCACATCAACGCCTACTTAGTCCCGGCGGAAGACTTCATAGTAACGCCCCGCACTAAGCCGTTAGCCGAACTCGTGGAGATGAGCTACGGGAACTATCCGGGCGACGGGAACCATCTCACACTCTACTCCACGGACCGGACAGAGATTTTGTCGCGTCGACCCGACCTGTCCAGATTAATCCGCCCTGTTTATGGCGCACAGGAATTTATCAAGGGGCTTTCTCGCTACTGCCTCTGGATAGATGACGACGATTTGCCGCTCGCCGAAAGCGATCCCGAAGTCGCCCGCAGGATAGCAGCGGTCTACAACACTCGCACAACCAGTCGCGACAAGTCGTTAAACAAGCTTGCGGTCCGCTCTCATCAATATCGTGACCGGAACGTTGCCGTTCGGCACTCGATCCTTGTGCCCACAGTGTCTTCCGAGCGACGAGAGTTTATTCCTGCTGATCTTAAGCACGCAAGCGCGGTGACGACCAACCAAGCCTTTGCCCTTTACGACGCCCCACTCTGGAGCATGGCGCTGATCGCCTCGCGCCTGCACTTGGTCTGGATCGCCACCGTCTGCGGCAAGCTGAAAACCGATTTCCGCTATTCCAACACGCTCGGCTGGAATACCTTCCCCGTTCCCACGCTCACCGAAAAGAACAAGGCTGACCTGACCCGTTGCGCGGAGGACATCCTGCTGGCGCGCGAGGCGCATTTCCCAGCGACCATCGCCGACCTCTATGACCCCGACAAGATGCCCGCCGATTTGCGCGACGCCCATGAGCGCAACGATGAAGTGCTTGAGCGCATCTATATCGGCCGCCGGTTCCGCAACGACACCGAGCGGCTGGAAAAGCTGTTCGAGCTTTATACCAAAATGGCCGCCTCACCTGGCGCGGCGAAGAAAAGCAAGGCGGAGGCGCGTGCATGACCGACGAGAAGAAATCTGTCCCCTCTGTCTCCGTCACCTATGCGCGCAATGGCAGCTCGACCAAAGCTAATGCGCTCGGCATGAGGCCGATGCAGGAGCGCGCCTATGAGAAGCGCGGCGAGCAATACCTTCTCATCAAGTCGCCGCCAGCTTCCGGCAAGAGCCGCGCGCTCATGTTCATCGCGCTCGACAAGCTGCACAATCAGGGCTTGAGACAGGCAATCATCGTGGTGCCGGAAAAGTCCATCGGCGCGAGCTTCAACGACGAGCCGCTGTCCAAGTTCGGCTTCTGGACGGACTGGACCGTCGTGCCGAAATGGAACCTCTGTAACGCCCCTGGCACGGACAGCGGCGGCAAGGTCAATTCGGTCGAGGCTTTCCTGAAAAGCGACGACAAGGTGCTGGTCTGCACCCATGCCACCTTCCGCTTCGCCGTGGACAGGTTAGGGGTGGAAGCCTTCGACGACCGGCTGATCGCGGTTGACGAGTTCCATCACGTCTCGGCCAACCCCGACAACAAGCTCGGCCTGCATCTCGGCCAGTTCATCGCCCGCGACCGCGTGCATATCGTGGCGATGACGGGCTCCTATTTCCGGGGCGACGCCGAGGCCGTGCTCGCCCCGCAGGACGAGTCGAAGTTCGACACCGTCACCTACACCTACTACGAACAGCTCAACGGCTACGAATATCTCAAGCAACTCGACATCGGTTACTTCTTCTACAACGGCCCGTATACGGACGACATCCTGAAGGTGCTCAACCCGGCCGAGAAAACCATCGTCCACATCCCGAACGTCAATTCCCGCGAAAGTATGGGAGACAAGATCAAGGAGGTGGAACACATCCTCCACGAGTTGGGCGATTGGCAGGGCCGTGATCCTGCGACCGGCTTCCAATTGGTCAGGACTCCCGACGGCCGCATCCTTCGTATCGCCGACTTGGTGGACGACGATCCCGCCAAGCGCGACCGCGTGACCGCCGCGCTGAAGGACCCGGCGCAAAAGAACAACCGCGATCATGTGGACATCATCATCGCGCTCGGCATGGCTAAGGAGGGCTTCGACTGGATCTGGTGCGAGCACGCGCTGACGGTCGGCTATCGGTCGAGCCTCACCGAGATCGTGCAGATCATCGGCCGCGCCACCCGCGACGCGCCGGGCAAGCTGCGCGCCCGCTTCACCAACCTGATCGCCGAGCCGGATGCATCGGAAGAGGCCGTCACCGAGGCCGTCAATGACACGCTGAAGGCCATCGCCGCCAGCCTTCTCATGGAACAGGTGCTTGCGCCGCGCTTCGAATTCAAGCCGAAGGATCCGCAGAGTGGCCCGACGCCGGGCTTTGACTACGGTGAAGGCGGGTACGACCCCAACAAGACCAATGTCGGCTTCAACGAGGAAACCGGCCAGTTCCAGATCGAGATCAAGGGCCTCGTCGAGCCGAAGAGCCCGGAGGCACAACGCATCTGCCAGCAAGACCTGAACGAGGTCATCGCCGCCTTCGTGCAGGACAAGACCACAATCGAGCGCGGCCTGTTCGATCCCGAGCTGGTGCCGGAAGAACTGACCCAGCTCCGCATGGGAAAAATCATCAAGGACAAGTATCCCGAACTGGACGAGGAGGATCAGGAGGCGGTGCGCCAGCACGCCGTCGCCGCACTGAATCTCACACAGAAGGCCAAGGAGGTCGCGCTTGGGGGAGCCGAGGGTGACGGCGAAAAGAGCCTCAACACCGCGTTCATCGAGGGCGTCCGCAAATACGCAATGGATGTGCGCGAGCTGGACATCGACCTGATCGATCGCATCAACCCCTTCGGCGAAGCCTATGCCATCCTCGCCAAGACCATGAGCGAGGAAAGCCTAAAGCAAGTCGCCGCCGTGATCGGGGCCAAACGCGTCAACCTCACAATCGAGGAGGCGCGGGAGCTTGCCAAACGGGCCTTGAAGTTCAAGCAAGAGCGCGGCCGGCTGCCTTCGATCACCTCGGTCGACGCCTGGGAAAAGCGCATGGCCGAGGGGGTGGCCTTCCTTCAACGCATGAAGGCGGAGGCCGCGCGTGGCTAAGGGCTTCACCGACGAGGACGATGCTCTTCTGGCCGAGCTTGGCGTCGAGGCCGAGGCGAAGAAGGAGTCAAGCAGGACGCCGCGCGAGGAACGCATCATCGCAGGCTTCGAGGAGATTCAGCGTTTCGTCGAGCAGCACGGCCGCTTCCCGCAGCATGGCGAGGACCGCGACATTTTCGAGCGGCTTTATGCCGTGCGGCTAGATCGCTTGCGCGAGCTGGCCGAGTGTCGCGCCGTGATCGAACCCCTCGACCATCAGGGGCTTCTGGCCGATGTGGCGCCCGCTTCGGTCAGCGTGCCCGACGACATCGACGATGATGAGCTTCTGGCGCAGCTCGGTGTGGACGCTGAGCCGAGCGATATCACCCAATTGCGGCATGTCCGTTCCGCCGCCGACAAACGCGCCGCCGAGGAGATCGCCAACCGCCAGAAATGCGAGGACTTCGACGAGTTCAAGCCGCTGTTCGAACAGGTGCAAAAGGAGCTTGGTGCCGGTCTGCGGCAAACCCGCCGCTTCGAACGCAAGTCGGAGATCGCACCCGGCCGGTTTTACATCCTTGGCGGTCAGAAAGCCTATGTCGCGTCGATGGAGCAACCGAGCGTCAATGAGCACGGCAATATCGACGCCCGGCTACGTGTGATCTTCGACAACGGTACCGAAAGCAATCTGCTCATGCGGTCGCTCCAAAAGGCGCTGCAACAAGACCCGGCCGGACGGCGGATCGTCGAACCTGCGGCCGGCCCGCTGTTTGCCGAGGACAATGAGGAAGGCGACGAGGCCAGCGGCATTGTCTATGTGCTGCGGAGCAAATCGGAGCATCCTGCGGTCGCAGCCCACCGCAACGTGCTGCACAAGATCGGCGTGACCGGAGGCGATGTTGCGCGCCGCCTTGCCAATGCGAAGCTCGATCCGACCTTCCTCATGGCCGATGTCGAGGTTGTGGCCACCTACGAGCTGTTCAACATCAATCGCACGCGGCTTGAGAACCTGATCCATCGCATCCTCGGTCCGGCCAGGCTCGACATCGAGATCAAGGACAGGTTCGGAAATCCCGTCATCCCTCGCGAATGGTTCCTCGTCCCGCTGTTTGTAATCGACCAAGCCATCGAGAAGATCAGGGACGGAACCATCACTGGGTACATCTATGACCCACAGACCGCGGCGCTTGTCCGAGCTGGTGCATAGGAGGGGCGGTGGCACGGGTTCTAACACTTGTCCTGGAGGTTTTGAGCCAGACCGCGCGTATTAAGCGGCGCGGCGGCAATCCTCTGCTATCCAACGTGTGTTCTGTAGTTAGCGGCCGGAGTGAAAAACGAACGGAGCTCAGGATATGAGCGAAGCCGCTCAACGAGATCTGATCTTTATCTCTAAGGCAACGCCCGGCGATGACCAATTCGTGCTGTGGCTCGCGACCGCTTCTCAACGGGCTCGCGACGAAGATACTCAAGTAAGCGCTGTTTTTCGGCAAGCACGATCTCAGAAGAGAGAAAAGCAGGCGGCCCTCGTCTGTATATACGCCTCATCCGGTTCGCCTCTTCGTATTCCACTCAATCTGACGTCTATTTATACCCTTAACGCCTAGCAAGGGCGGCGCAATTGGTGCGCGAAGACTTTCCGCTGTTTTCGTTGGAAGGTCGGTACTTGAAGGTAGAGTGCCGCCAGGACTTAGGGGCCATCGAACTTAGGTTGTATAGAAAATTGTCGCGGCGGCAATTTCTGAAGGGCACAGCGCTGCGGGCAAGAGAAGCGCCAGCGATTTTAGGCGCGCGTCTCCTTAGCTATTTGCTCGTGAAGGGCGGCCGGGCTTTGGCAAGGCTATTGCCCGGAGGCGGCAAGGTTAGTTGGCCCAGCCACGGCCCGCGAAATGTCCCTTGGGCGAGAGGGCACGTGCGCGGAGCGCGAGGCGGCGCGGCTGTATGATGCCGGAGAGGCCCGCTGCTTAACACGCGGTCAAATCTTAGGGTCCAAACTCAATCAGCCTCTTGAAAATCGGCGTGTACATTGATTCAGGGAGTCTCCACTGAAGCAGGAGGCTGTTGGAGATGTCGCGTTCGTTGTTCTGGCTGTCGGATGAAGCATGGCGGGCGATCGAGCCCCACCTGCCGAAGAACCAGCCCGGAGCGCGGCGGGTCGATGATCGCAGGGTGATCTCGGGCATCATCCACATGCTCAAGTGTGGTGGCCGCTGGGCGGACTGCCCGTCCGAATACGGCCCTTCGACGACGGTCTACAATCGCTGGAACCGGTGGAGCCGCCGCGGCATCTGGACGCGCATCCTGGCGGCGCTGACCGAGCAAGGCTGGATCGCGGAGACCGGCCAGATCGACAGCAGCTACATCAAGGCTCACCGCTCTGCCGGTGGCGCAAAAGGGGGGCGCGGGCCAATGCCATTGGCATCTCGCGTGGAGGCAGGACAACGAAGATCCACGCGCTTGTCGATGTTCTCGGAAGACCACTGCGCCTCGTCCTGACGCCCGGCAACACATCTGATGTGAAAGGCGCAGACCTACTGATCGGTGAAACTATCGGCATGAAGCGGGTGATCGCCGACCGTGGCTACGACGCGAACCGCATCAGGGCCGCCTTACGAGAGCAGGGCACGATCCCGGTGATCCCCGGACGGCGCAACCGCAAGCGCCCGATCCAGTATGACGAACGCCGCTACAAGGACCGCTGGCGGGTCGAGGCCATGTTCTGCCGCCTCAAGGACTTCCGCCGCATCGCTACTCGTTACGACAAGCTCGCCCGCAACTTCCTATCCGCCGTAAGCCTCGCCGCTGCCGTCGCCTTCTGGCTGTGATTGAGTCTCGACCCTAGGGTTTCGATATGCACGGCTTGCCTCGGGGTGAAGTCGACGCAGAAAGCCTGTCTGAAGAGAATTGGAAAAGCAACTCCAGCTTGGTCTATGGAATCGTTAACTCTTGGAAGCAAAATGGGTGCTTCTCACGTCGAGTTGCCCTCCCAAGAGGAGTTGTCGATGCCACAATGGCAGTCAGCACCATCAGGTCGTTCCGGCGGCGGTCAGGAACAGTTCTCTAGAGGGCCTCAGAACGGCAGGCTTATCCGTAAGCGTAGCCCACGGAAAAGCCATTCAAAGACAGAAAGTAGGTTTGTTGCAGATGGGCAGAATTTTTCAGTTACAGCCCAGGACCAGATAGTTTGTAATCTGGCCCCTTATAAGAGATCGGCACGGAATCGACGATCAAGCCCTCCGGGAGGAAGCGCTCAAGCTGCGTTAGTTTTTCCTTCGCGTTGCTCAATCACGGTGAACTTTTTAGCCCATCTTCAAACCGCGCGTCCGTTTGAAAAATACCTCCTTTTGCGTCACGTCGGTTAGCAAAGTTGGCCGATGGCAAACTCGTATTCCGCGCCTTGACACAAACCCTCGAATTCTGATTGCTGAAAACAGGGGTTTCGTATCAACCCGGCTCAGTGATCTAGCCTGTCTCGGCTCCCTCAATCGGACAAGCCAACGCGTCTGTCCAGTCCAGCTGCGTGCACGAGGTGGCCAGCCCCTTTGCGTCGTCGATAGACCAGAGTTGGAGGGTGATGGGGGGATAATAGTAATAGCTGCCCCTTTCAGCTTCCTGTTCAGGACCTGGCTCGGCGAAATCGACTTTCGACGATCTCGCCGAAGTGTCGAGGAAATGGGGACTGATTAGGGCATCAATCTGTTTCAGACGCTGCCGGACCCAAGTCGCCATTGTACTCACTCTTGCAGCATCCTCAGACCTTGCATTTTCGAGATGATGCAGCACTGCAGTAAGTTTGTCCCGTTGGGTCAGTTGCTCATGGACTGCATCCACAAACTCCATGCGGCGCTTCTCGCGACTATTGAATGCCTCTTCACGCTGGCGTCGAGCCTCGGCCTCCCGGTGGCGGCGTTCCCGCTCGTCGGATTCTCTCCTGCGCTCACTAATGTAGGCGGCGTGCCCGACGAAACCTGCCAATATGTCCGGCAGCATGCTTTCCAGGGTTTGCGTCTTTCCGTCTGAGTAAGTGCGGCGAAGACCTGAATATGGGTTGGCGTGAATGACGATGGCGAACCGGCCGGATGGAAATTGGTCGTACTTGGGCCACGGATCGGTGGTGTAGCCCCAGCGTGCCCTTTCATCCCGCCGCTTCAATTCCGCGGGTGTTGGTTGATGCAAGGTCTTCTCGGGCTGTTCCTCCAGGCCGAACGCAATTGACTCATTCTCAACAATCAGCACCAACCCGTCTTCAGTCGCCTTGGGCAAATGGCCTTGGGTTTCCGCAAGAGTGAACAACTGGCTTAGAATCCGAATTCCCCGTTCGATGGAAGCAGGAGCAATTTTGAGCGGGACAACGCCTTTCGAGCGGACCGCGGCGAAGCCCTGGTCATCAGGACGCGCTTTTGAAATCGCGCGCCTTGTAGCAGCGAGAGACGGCGGTTCAACGATGCTCAGTGTCGGTTCGGATTCAGAGACCAGAAGCGGCTTAGCCGCAGCGTGCTTGTGGAGCCTGTCTCTGGCTTTTTCCTTGGCGTCGCGGACCGACGGAGACAGATGCTGCTCGGAACTTCCTGATATCCTGACCATAGCCAAATTTGGCGCGGTCAGCGGCGGCAGCGCTTCCTTGTTGACCCGCTTGCCGAATTCTAGTTTCGCCCAGTACCCACGTTCTGGTGTTGGAATGTGGTGGCGATCACACGTCTTCTTCAACGCGGTACCCGTAACGCCATAATCTGCGGCAACTTTGGTCATGGGTTTGGACCAAACCTGCTCGTAAAGCTCTTGCCGAGAAACTGTCTTCACCCTCTCAACCTCTGTCGTCCATGCACTGTGATTTCCGCCCGCCATCCCGACGATCCAAGGACCGAGTCGGGTGTGTTGATTTCGCCAGTTTTGACGGTACTTTATTGGGGCGCCAGATTCGACGCTTGTGGAATAGCCCCCTAATTGCCCGGACAGTTTCTGCCACTTAAATAAGTGATAGGACTACTGTTCACATTATGACTGGTAATAGCATTAAGATGGAAATTCTTTCCGGCCCTGAGCGGCGTCGACGCTGGAGTACCGCGGAGAAACTTGCGATTGTCCACGAAACCTACGAGGCGGACGCAACGGTCAGTCTGGTCGCCCGTCGTCATGGCATTGCGCCTAACCAGCTGTTCGCGTGGCGCAAGCTTGCGTCACAGGGTGCATTGGTCGCAACGGCAGCCGAAGAGGAGGTTGTCCCTGCCTCGGAATACCGGGCGCTTCAGGCTCAGGTGAAGGAATTACAGCGCCTGCTGGGCAAGAAGACGATGGAAGGGGAAATTCTCAAGGAGGCCCTCGAAATCGCCAGCGGCCCAAAAAAACGCATGCTGCACTCAATCTCGCTGCCGAAGGACGTTTTGCGATGAAAGCGGTATGCGAGACGCTAGGTGTTGCCCGGTCGAATATCGCTGCACGCGCCACAGGCACCCTTTCCAGAGCCCGAGGGAGACCTCCGCTTCCCGACGCTGATCTGGTTGCTCAGATCAAGGCGGTCATTGAAGAAATGTCGACCTATGGCTATCGGCGCGTTCATGCCATTCTGCGGCGCAAAGCCCGTGAACAGGGCTGTTCATGGCCGAACGCCAAACGTGTTTATCGCGTGATGAAGCGGCATGATCTGCTCCTTCAGCGCCATACCGGAGCTGCCGGTGAACGCAGACACGACGGCCAAGTCACCGTCGAGCGCTCCAATACCAGATGGTGCTCCGATGGCTTCGAGATCACGTGCGACAACAAGGAAAAGGTCCGCGTTGCATTTGCGCTCGACTGCTGTGATCGGGAAGCAATCGCTCATGTGGCCACGACAGAAGGCATCAAGAGCGAAGACGTACAGGATCTTGTCATCACGGCGGTAGAAAACCGCTTCGGGCGCATCAATATGCTGGCAGAGCCCATCCAGTGGCTTACCGACAATGGTTCATGCTTCATTGCGAAAAACACCGCGTCCCTGCTCCGGGATATCGGTATGGAACAGTGCAGAACACCAGTGCGCAGCCCGCAGTCAAATGGAATGGCTGAGGCTTTCGTCAAAACATTCAAGCGCGATTATGTCCGGATCAACCCGACGCCGGACGCCGAAACTGTCATGGCTCAACTGCCATCATGGTTCGAGCACTATAACAATCTTCACCCGCACAAGGCTTTAGGATATCAATCTCCACGAGAGTTCCTGAGCCGAAATGCTCAATCCTGAAAATGTCCGGTTTTTAAGGGGCAACTCCAGCTTGCCATCTATTCCTCACTGGGAAGCAGCCGATAGATGCCGATAGTTCACAGAATTTTTCCAGCTAGGTTCCCCCCTGAAAATCCAACAAAATCAAAAGGCTAGGTTTTTGACGGTACAGGCGACGGTATTCTCAACCGTTGAATTTATTTTTCGCAAACATATCAGATACTTAGGGAAGAAAAAATATTAGAGTGGGAATGATACAAGGCCCTTTGGACGCCACCCACAATGCACCACCTTGCCGGGTTGGACACAGGGAAGACTTGCTGACAAGGCTCATGTATCTCTGATCGCGCTTAGGGGCCTTGAATCCGAAAAGCGGCCTTAAACTGTACGAAGGCTATCAGAGCTCTGCCTTCTGCCGGAGGCCCTCAAGCCACTCGCGTGACACTGTCGCCACCATGTCGCGCAAGCTCGTCACTGCTGCCCTGATCGCCTGCAGATCATCGTTGTCTATAACATATGCCGCCGAGTAGCGCGCCTCGACATAAGCGCGTTTCGTCAACTCGAAGCGCCGGCGGTCGAGTTTCGTCGCCCTCGGCCATGCCTCTACAAGTCGTGGTTCCCGGTCCTCCGCCAGCGAACGCAAGAACTTCAGATTATGCGAACGCGGGACATACTGGCTGCGAACAAGCAGGTAACAAGTGTAGGCAGTTTCGGCCGCCTGATGCAAATTGAACGCTGCATTATTGGCCCACTCGGGATCAGTTTCACTTTCGGCGCAGGATACTGCGGCAAGCTTTAGCCGCTCTTATTCGTGACGATGTTGTTCTTGGGGAAGATCAATCGTTGGCGGCAGCGGGCGTTTGAGCAGGCCGAGTGCCTCCGCTGCGTCTATTTCATCGCGTGGGATCGAGAGGCTTGCGGGTTTGATGGAGGGGCTCGGACGTTCAGCGGCACGGCCGCACTGGCTATGTCGGGGCGGGCCTGAGGGCGGCGGCGATGATCCGGAACAGGGCGGCGTCGGGACAGGCGGAAGCGAAGGCGACGCGGATGCGGGAGGCGGTCTCGATGACGCGTGCGGCGACTTTGAGGAGCCGCAGGCGCAGGGTCGCGAACTCAGCGTTGGCAAGCGCGGCTGCCTTGGGGATGGCCTGCTGGATGCGCCACATCAGCCAGAATGCGGCGGTGTGCAGGATCAGCCGCATCTGATTGGCGTTGGCTGATCGGCATGACGTGCGATCGCTGGCGAGCTGGGCCTTGTGCAACTTGATGAGGTTTTCGGCCTGGCCGCGGGCGCAGTAGAGTGTGTCGTAGATGTGCTCGGCCGAGCCCTGCTCGAGCGAGGTGACGACGTAGCGGATATCCATGCCGAGCGTGCTGGCCTCGATCCGGGCGACGACACGGCGCTGGCATTTCCAGCTTTTCGCCCCGTAGCGGGTCTGGGCATAATTTCGCAGGACCACGTGCTGTTCCTCGGCCCGCTTGACCGCGCAGGCATCGGCAATCTTCACGATCTGTGGATCGGCGCGCAGCACAGCGTTGGTGGGCAGGCCGAAGACATAATCGATGCCCTGTGCCTCGCAGAAGTTCATGACCTCGGGTCTGCCGTAGTGGCCGTCGCCCCGGATCGTGATGTGGGTCGTGGGCCAGTGCCTCTGGATCTGCCGCACCAGGCGACGGATATGGCCCGCGGCCTCCGCGCCGCTCGGCGTCTTGCCGGTGCGCAGCAGCATGGCGACCGGCCGCCCCGTTGCCGTGTCGTAGACGTGGATCGGCAGGAAACAGCGCTCACCGTGATGCCCGTTCCAGAACGATAACTGCTGGTAGCCGTGCACGACATCGCAGGTGTCATCGATGTCCAGCGTCACCGCCTCGGGCGGGGATGGATAACTGGCGCAGTAGATGTCGACCATCGCGGCCATCATGCGGGCCAGCTCGCGCGTGGTGGGTGCGTTTTCCCAGCGGCTCATCGTCGGTTGGCTGGCAAGGCCCGCGCCCGAACCCGGTAGCTTGCCCAGCGCCAGGCGGAAGCCGGGATCGTCACGCAGGGCGTCGAGGTCGTCGGCGTCCTCGTAGCCGCAGGCAATCGCCAGAACCCGAGCCCGCAGGATGTCATCCAGCTTGTGGACCACCCGCGAAGGATCGCGCCGATCGGCGATGCAGGTGGCCAGCTGCCTGCAGATGTCCATCTCGCGCTCGGCCTGCGCCAATAGCAGAACCCCGCCGTCCGACGTGATGCGACCGCCGTCGAAGGCAGCCGTGACTTTCTTGCGTTGGACCGCTGGAAATCGAAATGAGCTTGAGGTAACGTCGGTCATGGCGGGTGTAGCCTATGGCAATTTCTGTCCCGGAGCAGGGACGGCTTAGACACCCAATTTCTTACTTCAGAACAGAGCTTTACGCTACTCCCGCCTACCGCTCAGACACCCCTTGGTGCATAAGAGCGGTTAGCCACCGATCAACCGCTGGAAGTTGCTTGGAAAGATATTCACTCGCCATTCCAAAGGCATCTTCTGCCGTCAGCGGCATCGGAGTGGCCAGTTCGCTGCCGGGAAGATCGTACAATATGATCCCGTCACGGGCGATATCGACCCAAAAATATTCGCCGCGCTTCAGTCCGCGATTCACCTCGTCGAGTGTGTGGACGATGATGTTCACCGGTCGCGCGATCGCCAAATCGCGCATGATCTTGTCCTCAGCCACATACCAATAGTCCGCGATTTCGGTCAGATCCTTATGGCTGACGATGACCAGCAGGTCATAATCCGACTGATAGCCGCTTTCTGGTTCGTCGACCCAGTCGCCGCGACTGAAGCTACCGAACAGAATAATCTTCTGGATCTTGCCGTTCTTCTTCCACGGCTGCGTTGCCCGCGAGATCGCGGCGGTAAACTCGTCCATCAAAATCCGCGTTGCCAGGGCCAGCTCTTCCTGATGCACCGCGGGCAGATGATCGACGTCATTCTTCATTCTGGGAGTCTCGCACATTCACACCTTGTGGCAAGGCCTCATCGCGCTAAAACTGCGCCGGTCGTCGAAGATTGGACACTACGACCTGCGCCGAGCCGGTCGCCGCGAAGCTATGGGAAACAGGGCGCACCCGACGCCCGCTCGGCGTAATTGCGCGTTTTGCATAATCGCCACCACAAATGTTAACCTGAAGCAATTGCGCTGATTCGCCACCCTCGTAGATTGACCCGCCCTTTAGATAAGAATAACAACTCAGCGGGCACGTTGACATTCCCATCGCGTCTTTATTTCTATCGACTTTGGGATGCTTGCGATGCCGGGGGGCAATACGGTGCCGAAATGGGGTGTAGAGCGCCGGCTCGAATTCATTGAGTTTCGACTTTATTGGGAAGGCAGGGTCAACCGTTCCGATATCGTCGAGGCCTTTGACGGGTCGGTGCCGCAAGCGCCGAAAGATCTGATGCTTTATCGCGAACGCGCTCCGCACAACGCCGTCTACGACAAAATTGCCAAACGATACGTGGCGAGCGAGACGTTCCGGCCTTGCTTTTTAAAGCCTGACGCAGCCCATTATCTCACGCAGCTACGATCTGTCGCCGAAGACATATTGCCGGCCGCAGCCTCGTGGATTGCGCATTTCCCGTCTTACAGTGGCCCACCTGTCCCCACACGGGATGTCACGAAAGAAACGCCGCGGACCGTTCTCAGCGCCATTCGCAACAACCTTGCCATCGAGATCAAATATCAGACGCTTTCGCGGCCGGAGCCGCGCTGGCGGTGGATTGCGCCGCATGCCATCGGCTTCGATGGCTTTCGGTGGCATGCTCGGGCCTTCTGTCAGATCGACCAATCCTACAAAGACTTCCTCCTCGCTCGGGATGTCGACGTGCGTGGTTTTAAGCCCAATGACGTTGAGCCCGGTAGCGATACCGATTGGAAAGAGGAAATCACGCTGGAGATCGGGTCGCATTCCGAGCTGTCCGAGCCGCAGGCTAAGGTGATTGCACTCGATTACAGCATGCGTGGCAAGACGAAGATCAAGGTGCACAGGGCGTTGCTCTACGACGCCCAGAGGCGTCTCGGGCTTGATACCGATCCGAACGCGCGAAGGCCTGAGGAACAACAGATCGTTTTGTTGAACAGGGAGGTGGTCGATGAAAATTATCGATAATACCTCTCAGCTTCTCGGAGATGATCTGAAGAGCACGATCGGGCGCGGGACACGGTTAATGCGCTCGGCGATACGCGCCATCGCCGCATCGATCGTTGCAAGCGAGGTCGCGCGATCCTGCACTGGCAGGTAGGTGAGGTCGATATCGACCGAGAGACGCGGCAGGTCGCGCACGAACAGATTGATCGCCGTGCCGCCCTTCATCGCGAAGCATTCTTCCGCCGCCACCGAAGGTAGTGTGCGGATCAGTAGTGCGACCTGATTTCGGTAAGTGTCCGCAAATGCCATCAATACGCCTCGACCAGTTCCTTGGGGATAGTGATCTCGTAGGTCGGGTCGTACCTGCCATCCTTGACCAGCATGCGCTTGCCCGATCCCAGATCGATTGCGGTCCGGTCGACATGCTTGAGCCATGCATGGCGGTGCCGATCGGCAAAGAAGAAGAACAGGCGTTTCACCTTCACACTGCGGCAGCGGACAAGCAGCTTCTGGAGCCGCCTCGGCGCAAGATCGCTCAGACCTTCCATCAGCACGTCGACCTGATCGAAACTTTCATGTTGCGGGAGTTCATCGAGAAGTTCGAGAACCGCCCGTTCGGGCGTCGATACCGTCAACGGCCAATCCCATTGCCCCCAGGGCAGAGCGCGCAATCCGGCGTCCTGAAAAGATCCCGCATCTCTCGCATCAGGTGCGCGGTCCGAAACGAGGGAAGGGAAGCTGATATCCTCCAGGTCGGCCCCGAAAAGCGGCGTGCCGTTATGATACACGAACCGTTCCGTCAGCGGCAGCGTCGTGAGCCAGCTGGGTGGCCTTGCTGGACCGTGAAGGTGGATCTCGGAACGATCCTGTGAGAGGTAATGGGCATAGCCTTGCAGCTCGAGGGCTGTCCGGCCGCCAACGGTGAGACGATAGCCTAGAAGCGTCTGCAGGGAGATGACCACCTGCTGCCAGCCAAGCTGTCCGCGAGGGCGCCGATAGACACGGCGAGCCGGCTGTTCGAGCCAACCCGAGGCGACATATTTGGTGCGCAGTGAGGTTGAGTAGCCGTGAGCAGAAAGCCACGCGGCATCGACGAGCAATCCCTCTGGCAGGAGGTGTTCCAGCTGCTTTAATTTCCCCGTCGTTTGCTCACTCATGGTGAGTGTTTTAGCATGATTTCAAACTATGCGCCAGTTTGAAGGAGCCTCGGTTTGCTGCGCTGTAGTTAGCACTACTTTGGCAGAAATGTGATTTTTGGGATTCCCAAAAGGAGATTTCCCTGATTCATGGGGAGCCAGCTTTTATGGAGGCTGGCGATGTCAGAGGATTGGCGCAATGATCTTGAGGTTTGGCTGACGCCATTTTTGTCGGCGTTGCGGCACAAGGCGCGGAAGCGTGTGTGCCCGGCCTATATCGCGGGATTGATCGGCCCCGGTGACCGCAAGAGCGTGCAGCCGATGGCGGCTCGTGATGGTGAGTTTGGCTACGACCAACTGCATCATTTCGTCGCGGACGGGGTGTGGGATAGTGCGCCGCTCGAGGCTGTTCTTCTGAAGGAAGCCGATCGTCTGGTTGGAGACGAAGCGGGATATCTGGTCATTGACGATACTGCCTTGCCGAAGAAGGGCCGTCATTCGGTCGGCGTGGCTGCGCAATACGCCTCCTCCCTTGGCAAGACCTCGAACTGCCAATCCCTCGTTTCGGTGACGCTAGCGTCCGGGGAGGTTCCGGTGATGGTGGGCCTGCGGCTCTTTTTGCCTGAAAGCTGGACGGACGACGCCCCCCGCATGGAGCGCGCCCGTGTCCCCCAGGAGCGACAAGTCGCTCGCACAAAGCCGGAGATCGCTATCGAGGAGATCGATCGGGTCATTGCCTCGGGCACTCGGTTCGGCTGCGTTCTAGCCGACGCCGGCTACGGGGCGAGCGGCCCCTTCCGCCAGGCTCTGAGCGAGCGTGGTTTGCGGTGGGCGGTGGGCATGTCACGGCGTCAGAATGTCTATCCGGCAGACACCGGGCTGATCTTTCCCGAGGCAGCAACAGGCAGGCGCCGCAAATATCACGTCCCCGACCGCACCGCCGTTTCTGCCGAAAAGATGCTGGGAGAAGAAAAATGGAAGAAAATCAGCTGGCGACGCGGGACCAAAGGCAAGCTGACCTGTAAATTTGCGGCATGCCGCGTCCGGGTGGCCGATGGCCACAGGCACCGCATGAGTGACGGGCGGGTCCAGGCCATGCCCAGCGAGGAGGAAGTCTGGCTGGTGGGGGAACGGCGCGAAAGCGGAGAGCAAAAATACTATCTCTCGAACTTGCCAGCCGACACGCCGATCAAGGCGCTCGCCGGTGCCATCAAGGCGCGGTGGATCTGCGAGCAGGCGCATCAGCAGCTGAAGGAGGAACTCGGTCTCGACCACTTTGAGGGCCGATCATGGACCGGACTACACCGACACGCGCTGATGACGATGATCGCCTATGCCTTTCTTCAGTCCCGCCGTCTAAGCGCAGCGGGGCGGAAAAAAAAGAAACTCGGGACCGCCGCCGCAACCGACCATGCCTGCCGTCAGGCAGGCGATAATCAACCTCTTCGCAAGACCGCCACCGACGATCTGCCCTCACTGCAATAAACTGGTTACAGCGACCGATCCGAATAATCTGCCAAAGTAGTGTTAGCAAATCCGCACAAACGCAAACTGACCTCTTGTTCGAGGCAGGTCGCTCATTGTGGTCAGCGGTGTTTTCTGATACAAATCGGCTATTCCGTGGGGTGGCCTTCACAGGGTCCAAACGGGCGATAGACGCCGATTGTTCTTGAAACCCACAAATTTTTTTTCGACCCTTTTTCCCTTTAAAATCAATAGCGTAACATTTTGACTAGCCAGTAGTCGGTTTTTGTGCGCCCGAAGGCAATAATTTTATGGGATATCAATGGCTTAAGGTGGGTTTGCACGATTGAGTGGGAATGATACAAGGCCCTTCGGACGCCACCCACAATGCACCACCTTGCCGGGTTGGACACAGGAAAGGCTTGCTGACAAGGCTCATGAATCTCTGACCGCTAAGGCGCCTCGAATCCTGAAAGCGGGTTCAAGGCGTGCGAAAGCCATGCGACAGGGTCGTCGGGGATATCGACCGAGACGCGGCAGCTATCTCTATAGGCCCTATCTCGAAAGTCCGGCCGCTTGCTCGAACCGCACGGCCTTGCCCCTCAGGCACGTCGATATCTCCCGTTCAGCCGCTTAGGATATGGGAGTGGTCAGGCGGCGACGACGCCGGCGAGACGATGGGCCGATACCGCCGCCAGGCCGGTTTGCCGTGCGGCAGATTGTGAGCGACCGCCGCCTCTGGTAGCATGCGCGTCCATGAAGAGGATCGAAATCGAAGTCTCGGGCGGGTGCCAGTGCGGGGCGGTGCGCTATCATGCCACCGCGGTGCTCGACACCTCGCACATCTGTCACTGTCGCATGTGTCAAAAAGCGGTCGGCAATTACTTCGCCGCGCTCGTCGGGATACCCCGCGACGCGCTGGCCTGGACACGAGGCAAGCCCGCGGCCTTCAAGAGTTCCGATCCGGTCGAACGCGGCTTTTGCCGCGACTGCGGGACGCCGCTCTACTATAATTATCTTGGCGCCGATTATCTGAACGTGACGACCGGCTCGCTCGACGAACCCGCACGCTTTGCCCCCCGCCGACAATATGGCGTAGAGGCACGCCTGTCCTGGTTCGACAGCCTCGCCGCGCTGCCCGGCGACAGCGCGACCGAAGAGGTGATGCCCTCCGAGGCCGAAGCCATTCGCGCGAGCCGTCATCAGCATCCCGATCACGACACCGAGAATTGGCCACCGTGAATTTCTCGATCCGCCGCTTAGGTCCTGCCGACGCGGCCGCGATGCGCGCGCTCAATTGCCTCTACGCCGAGGCATTCGGCGATAGCGAGACCTATGCGCCCGATCGGCCGGACGACAATTGGCTCACGCGCCAGCTCGGCAACAACGCAGTCATCATACTCGTTGCCGAACAGAAAGGCGCAGTCGTTGGAGGCCTGACCGCCTACGAACTCCCCAAGCTCGAACAGGCACGTAGCGAAATCTATCTCTATGACCTCGCGGTGAGTGAGCCTGATCGTCGCCGCGGCATCGCAACCGCCCTGATCGGTGAACTCCAGCACATCGCCGCAGAGACTGGAGCCTGGGTCATTTTCGTCCAGGCCGACTATGGAGACGACCCCGCGACCGCGCTCTACACCAAGCTCGGCGCGCGCGAGGACGTGATGCATTTCGACATCGCTCCGCGCGCCCGGGAAGAACGGAAGAAACCGGGAACATCGCGCTAGGCCCCCTCGCCCGCCCCTGCTACACCCCGCGCCATGTCCGATAAGAATCATCTCTATCTGGTCGATGGCTCCAGCTATATCTTTCGCGCCTATCACCGCCTGCCGCCGTTGACGAACCCCCATGGCGTGCCCGTCGGCGCGGTCTATGGCTACACCACCATGTTATGGAAGCTGGCCAAGGACCTGAATGACGCCGAAGAGCCCACTCACCTCGCCGTCATCCTCGACCATTCGAGCCAGTCGTTCCGCAACGAGATTTACGACCAGTATAAGGCGAACCGGCCGCCGCCGCCTGAGGACCTGGTCCCGCAATTCCCGCTGATCCGTGACGCGACGCGCGCATTTTCACTCCCTTGCATCGAGATGGAGGGCTTCGAGGCCGACGATCTGATCGCAAGCTATGCCGAGGCCGCGGTACGCGAGGGCTGGGACGTGACCATCGTGTCATCGGACAAGGACCTGATGCAGCTCGTTCGCGAGCCCGCCGAGGGACCGCGCGTGGACATGCTCGACACGATGAAGAATGCCCATATCGGGCTGGAGGCGGTGAACGAGAAGTTCGGCGTCCCCCCCGAACTCGTCGGCGACGTGCTCGCGCTGATGGGCGACAGCGTCGACAATGTTCCCGGCGTGCGGGGCGTCGGGCCCAAGACCGCAACCAAGCTGATCCAGGAATATGGCAGCCTGACCGCAGCACTCGACGGTGCAGCGACGATGAAGCCCAGCAAGCTTCGCGACAATCTTATCGAACATCGCGCCTTGGCCGAATTGTCCCGCATTCTCGTCGACCTCAAGCGCGACTGCCCGCTCCCCGACCCCCTCGACGCGCTGAAACTTGGCGCGATCCCGCCGGAGCCGCTCAAGCGGTTCCTCGACGAACATGGCTTCCGGTCGCTTTCGGCGAAGCTCGACAACGGCACGGCGCCCTCGGGTCCGCCGACGCTCCCGCGAAAGGACGCCGCGCCACTTACCGCTTCGGCCGTGCCATCGACACCTGCCCTGCCGCTGATGCCGGCGATCGATCGCTCGCTCTACGAGACCGTCACGACGATCGAGGCGCTCGATCGCTGGATCGACGCAGCGCGGGCGGCGCATGTCGTCGCGGTCGACACCGAGACAGCAAGCCTCGACAGCGTCACCGGCACCCTTGTGGGGGTGAGCCTGTCCACCGGACCGGGCAAGGCATGCTACATTCCGCTCGGCCATGGCGGCACCGACATGTTCGCCGAAAGACCCGATCAGATACCCGTGTCCGACGCGCTCGGCCGTCTTCACGCGCTTTTCACCGACGAGGCGGTGCTGAAGGTTGGGCACAATCTTAAATACGACATCGGCGTGCTCGCGCAGCATGGGATCGGCATCGCGCCCTACGACGATACGCTGGTGATGAGCTTCGCTCTTGACGCAGGCAAGCACCAGCACGGACTCGACGAGCTCGCCAAGCTTCATCTTGAGCACACATGTTTGAGTTTCAAGGAGATCTGCGGGACTGGCAAGGCGCAGATCAGCTTCGCCGAGGTACCACTCGACCGTGCGACCGCCTATGCCGCCGAGGACGCCGAGGTCGCCTGGCGGCTGTGGCGGTTGCTCAAGCTGCGTCTGCCGATCGAGGGCGGCACCCGCATCTACGAAATGGTCGACCGCCCTCTGGCGACAATCGTCGAAGGGATGGAACGCGCGGGCATCATGGTCGACCGCGACTATCTTGCGCGCCTGTCAGGCGAGTTCGCGAACGACATGTTGCGCATGGAGGGCGAGATCCACGCCCTGGCCGGTCAGCCCTTTGCGATCGGCAGCCCGAAGCAACTCGGCGAGATCCTTTTCGACAAGCTGGGACTGAAGGGCGGGCGCAAGGGCAAGTCCGGGGTTTGGTCGACCGACCAGACTGAACTCGAGCGACTCGAACGCGACGGCGTACCGATTGCGCGCAAGATCCTCGAGTGGCGCCAGCTCGCCAAGCTCAAGTCGACCTATACCGACGCGCTTCAGGAACAGATCAACCCGGTGACCGGGCGCGTCCATACAAGCTACAGCCTCGTCGGCGCGCAGACCGGGCGGCTGTCCTCGACCGACCCCAATCTGCAGAATATTCCGATCCGGACCGAGATCGGGCGCCAGATTCGCGATGCCTTCATCGCAGCGCCGGGCCATGTGCTGATGGCGGCGGACTATAGCCAGATCGAGCTGCGCCTCGCTGCGCATATGGCTGACGTGCCCGAACTCAAGGAGGCCTTCGCGCAGGGGCAGGACATTCATGCCGCGACCGCGATCGAATTGTTCGGCGAGGTCAACCGCGACACGCGCGGCAAGGCCAAGACCGTCAACTTCTCAATCCTCTACGGCATCTCGCGCTGGGGTCTTGCCGGACGGCTCGAGATCACGCCCGACGAGGCGCAGGCGCTGATCGCCCGCTATTTCGAGCGCTTTCCCGGCATTTCGGACTATATCGCCGACACGCTCGAGAGCGCGCGCGCCAAGGGCTATACCGAGACACTTTTCGGGCGGAAGACCTGGTTTCCGCGCATCAAGGCGGCGAGCCAGAACGAGCGCGCAGGAAGCGAGCGCGCCGCGATCAACGCGCCGATCCAGGGCACCAGCGCCGATCTCATCAAGCGCGCGATGGCGCGCATGCCGGCAGCGCTCGCCGACGCGGGACTATCGGATGTCAGGATGCTGCTCCAGGTCCACGACGAACTCGTCTTCGAGGCGCCCGAAGAGAAGGCCGAAGCGGCGGGCGAGATCATCCGCCGCGTGATGATGGGCGCCGCCGAACCCGTCCTGACCCTCTCGGTTCCGCTGGAGGTCGAGATCGGGATTGGCAAGAGCTGGGGCGACGCGCATTGATCGCGGCTCTGCTTCTCCTTGCTGCCGACCCGCCTCCCGCGCCCGCCCCGCCCCCCGCCGAAGCGGCGCCCGTGCCGCCCGCACCGGTCGCGGACAGCGATATCCGCGAATATGCGGCAATCGTCGGGCGCAAGGCCGTGGGCAAGCCCGTGGCGGGTCCATTCGGCAGCGCCGACAAGATTTTGATCATCGCGCGCGATGACCGGGGCAATCCGGTGGTCGGCGCGAGCTTTGGCTTTCCGGTCCGCGAATCGCTGCCCGCCCCCCCGGCCGGCACGCTGGCCGTCTTGCGCCTCCATCAAAAGCCCAGCGTTGTCATGCCGGGACCGACCGACGACGATCTCGCCTTCGTCGCGGCGAACCGGCTGCCGCTCTTCGTGATCGGCGAATGGACACGCCCCGCACCGATGTGGGAGGTCGCTTGGCTCGACGGCGCAGTCCGCTATCGCACCGTGGGGGAAGTCGGCGAAATCGGGCCCTGGCGCGACTAGCGATAAACGTTGAACCGCCATGCAGGGCGGACGAGCCGACAGGGCAGGAAGGGCCCGCCCTTCCCTTGCCCGCCATTCGGGCCTATGACCGGCGGGTGACGTCTGGCTGACACAGATGTGACGGCCATCGACGAAAGGTCGACATGCACGACAAATTACCCGGTTCCGCGGCGGCGACAGTCCAGCCGCCGACGCGCATTCAACACAATATTCTCGCGCGCCATGAACGGCGCATTCTGAACTGGCTATGCGCGCGCCTTCCCCGCTGGGTGACCCCCGACCAACTGACCCTGCTGGGTTTTGCGGGCGCAGTGCTCGTCGCGGCGGGCTACATGCTGAGCTGGATCGACGACGAATGGCTGGGGCTGTCGCTTGCGGGCTATATCGTGAACTGGTTCGGGGACTCGCTCGACGGCAGCCTTGCGCGATGGCGCCACATCGAGCGCCCCTCTTATGGCTATTTCGTCGATCACAGCGTAGACGGGCTTGCCATTGTGCTGATCGTGGGAGGCCTTGGCGCCAGCCCCTATTTCCGCCTCGACGTCGCGCTACTGGGAGCGGTCGGCTATCTGCTGCTCGCGATCCACACTTTCCTGTCAGCGAAGGTGCTCGGCGAGTTCCGACTTTCCTACATGGCAGGCGGGCCGACCGAACTTCGCCTTGTCCTGATGGCGATGACGATGATCATGCCCTTGGTAGGGGGCGCGCCGGTGTTCGGCACTGAGTTTTCAGCCTTCGACCTGTTCGGGCTCGTCGTCGCCAGCGTCCTTGTGACGCTGTTCATCGTCCAGAGCTTCGCGACCGCCCGCCTGCTCCGCCAGCGCGGGGGTTAGGATCAGCGGCGCTGGGAGGCGCCGTCAGCCGCGCACCCGCGCCATCGGATAGGTGCCGAGCAGGCGGAGTGACTTGGTCTGGAAATCAAGCTCCTCGAGTGCGAGGTCAACCGCCTCTTCGCCCGGAGCGCCGACGATGTCGGCGTAGAAGGTTGTCGCAGCGAAGCTTCCGCCCACCTGATAGCTTTCCAGCTTGGTCATGTTGACGCCGTTGGTCGCGAAGCCGCCGAGCGCCTTGTAGAGCGCGGCGGGCACATTCTTTACCTCGAAGATGAAGGTGGTCATCAAGGGTACACCCTCGGGCAGCGTCGCGAGGGGCTCACGCGCGAGGACGACGAAACGCGTCATATTATGGTCGGCATCCTCCATCCCGGTGCCGTGCAGCGTCAGCCCGTAAAGGTCGGCCGCGTGCGGCGGTGCGAGCGCCGCTAGCCCCACCTCATCGCTGTCGGCGACCCACGCGGCGGCGCCCGCGGTGTCGCTGTGGGCAACCGGCGAGATATTGTTCGCGCGCAGCCAATTGCGGCATTGCCCAAGCGCCTGTTCGTGACTCATCGCGCGCGTGACCGGGCCCAGATCGCGGCTCATGAGGCCGTAGCGGATCGGCAGGAAATGTTCGCCGACGATCGACAGGCCGGATTCGGGCAACAGGAAATGAATGTCGGCGACGCGGCCGTGCAGACTGTTTTCAATAGGGATGATCGCGCGGTCGACGCGTCCCTCGCGCACCGCCTCGATCGCGTCCTCGAAGGCATAGCAGGGCAGCGGAAGCGCGGCAGGATCATATTGACGCGCCGCAAGGTCGCTGTTCGCACCAGGCGCGCCCTGAAAGGCAAGGCCGCGCGCAGGATCAGCGAGCGCCGCCGCCTTCATTTCATCGACCAACCGCTGCGCCGAAGCCGAATAACTGCCCATATCTGCCTTCCCTCAGGTGCGCGGCGGCGCATAGCCGGACGGTCCGCAGCGCGCAACTGCGCCGAGCGGACTTCATCCCCTTGCGCCGCCGCGCGCGCGCCAGTAAGGGAGCGGCCAATTCCTATCATGCGCCCCCTCCGCGGGCGCCAGCGAACGGGGCTGCAAGCATGGACAATCGCAACAATACAATTGCCGGGTGGGTCTTGTTCGCGGGCATTTGCGCGCTTGGACTGTCGATCGGCACCGGCATGTTGAATGCGAGCCACAATCCCGAAAAGCCCGGCTTCCCGATCGAAGACGCCGACGCCGGCGCAGGCGGGGGCGAATCGGCTGTCCCGCTCGCCAACCTCCTCGCCGCTGCCGACCCGGCAAAGGGTGAAGCGGTGTTCGCAAAATGCGCCGCGTGCCACACGATCAATGCGGGCGGCGCCAACGGCATCGGTCCCAATCTCTATGGCGCGCTCGGCAAGCCGCATGGTCATGTCCCGGGTTTCGCCTATTCGGATGCGCTGAAGTCGGTTCCCGGCAACTGGGACTTCGAAGGCATGGACGCCTGGCTTACCAGCCCACGCAAATATGCCCCCGGCACGAAGATGTCCTTCGCGGGTCTCAGCAACCCCGAGGACCGCGCCAACCTGATCGCCTATCTGAATACACAGGGGTCGAACCTGCCGCTGCCGCCGCCCGAAGCCGCGCCCGCGGCCGATGCCGAGGCTGCGGCAGCCGATACAGAGGCTGCACCCGCCGAGGGCGACGCGGCGGCGCCCCCCGCCGATGCCGCAGCTGCCCCGGTCCCCGCCGAAGCCAATAAATAATGCGCTGGGCGCCCGTCGTTCTGGCGGCGGGCGTTCTGACGCTCGCTGGTTGCGGAAAACCCGAAGACGCGCCTCGCGCCGAAACCACAGGCGCCGATGTGCCCGCGGCGGCGATCGAACCTACCGCAGCGATGGGCGAGCTGGTCTTCAAGCGCTGCGTTGCCTGCCACACGATCGACAAGGGCGGCACCAATGGTATTGGCCCCAATCTTCACGGCGTCGTCGGCCGCGCCGTCGCGGCGCATCCGGGTTTTTCCTATTCGGGGGCGATGAAGGCGAAAGGCGGAAACTGGGACGAGACCGCGCTCGACGCCTATCTCGCTGACCCAATGAGGAACGTGCCTGGCACCCGCATGGCTTTCGCGGGCGTCAAGGACCCTGCCGACCGCAAGGCGCTTATCCTCTATCTGGAAGCCCAGTCGAACTGACGCGACCCCGGCGCACTCGGAGTCGCTCCCCATTGCTCAGCCCCGTCTAGGCACCAGCTTTTGCTCGGGGCGGGTCAAGGTTGCGGGGCGTTCGCGTAGAAATCCTGGATGATCGTCCACGCCTCATCGGCCGTTTCCACGAAGCGGAAGAGGTCGAGGTCGCGAGCGCTGACCACGCCTTCCTCGACCAGTGCCTCGAAATTGACGACGCGGTTCCAGAAGGATTTGCCGAACAGCACGATCGGGATCGGCTTGATCTTGCCGGTCTGGATCAACGTCAGCAGCTCGAACATTTCGTCGAACGTGCCGAACCCGCCCGGGAACACCGCGACCGCGCGCGCGCGTAGCAGGAAGTGCATCTTCCTGAGCGCGAAATAGTGAAACTGGAAGCTCAGCTCCGGCGTCACATAACGGTTGGGCGCCTGTTCGTGCGGCAGCACGATATTGAGACCGATCGAATCGCGCCCTTCGTCGGCGGCGCCGCGATTGGCGGCCTCCATGATCGACGGCCCGCCCCCCGAACAGACGACGAAGTGGCGGCAGCCCTTGTCGTCGCACGGCACCTGGCTTGCGAGGCGGGCAAGGGCCCGAGCTTCATCATAATATTTCGCCTTGGCCTTCAGCCGCCGCGCAATGTTGCGAGTCTTGTCGTCGGTCGCCGCCGTCTCGAGCGCGTCGGCATCGACGGGTTCGGGAATTCGCGCCGAGCCATAGATGACGAGTGTCGACTCGATTCCTGCCTCGTCGAGCAGCAGTTCGGGCTTCAGCAGTTCGAGCTGGAAGCGGACCGGGCGCAGGTCCTCGCGGAGCAGAAAGTCGGTGTCCTGGAACGCAAGCCGATACGCAGCGCTCGCGGTCTGGGGCGTGGTAGTCGCCTGCTGGGCGAATTCGGCGTCGTCCTTGGCCTTGTGGAACCGCGAACGATAGGTTTTCTCTTTTGTCATTGGGGAGCGGCTAGCGATTTCCCCGCGCTTTGCCAAGTCACCGGCAGTATCCGTTGCCGCTCATGTCGAGATGGAAATGGTTGTAATGAGCGGCGTTGTAATCGGGGCTGAGCACCGTTCCGAAGCGCCGGCAGGCCGATTTGTGGAGCGCGCGAAGAAAATCCTGCGACGCCTTGTCGCCGTGCCAACCGCCATCGAGCATGATCCGCCGACCGTCTGCCAACACGAAGCCCGCGACATCGACTGCGTTCGACGAGGCATGCTGCGAGAGCCGCCCCGAACGGCCGCCATAGATGTTGCGGCAGCTATAGGTGCCGAAGGTCTCGATCTTCACCACTTCAGTGCCGAAATAGGCGCGCGCCGCGGGGCGCACCGCATATTGGGCCCAGGCGGCGAAGTTGCGCGCCAGCGGACACGTCATGGCGCCCAGATTGGTAACCGGCGTGCCGATGTCGAGAAGCTTCACCGAATCGATCGAGGTGCAGCCGCCGCCATGATCCTGATTGGGCAGCGGAGTGAAGCGCACACCCGCGCGCTGAAGGTCCACCGCGCACTGCTTCGCCTCTGCACTGGTAAAGGAGGGCGTGCCCACCGCTTGAGGGCGGTCGGGTCTCGAGGCGCTTGTCCGCTTTTTGCCGCCATATTGCTTCATCGCCTCGGGCGCACCGAAGCAGGCAGAAAGCGCGAGCGCTGCGGCGACTGCGAGGAGCATCCGGGGCTTGAGGGGCATCGGGATGGTCATCGCGTCAAAATACCGGCAAATTGGTAAAGAAGCTCTTAACCATTTATTCGGCTCACCGATAATTTCGCGCGGCCTGCGCAATTTATTTGACAGTTTCGCGGTCCGCCCTAAACGCGGCGCCGGGCCACGCGGTCCCAACGCCGCGCGCGCTCTCTGCAAGGAGAGACTACATGACTGAAGTGACGACGCCACAGGTGCGCCCGACGCGCCCCTATTTTTCTTCCGGACCCTGCGCCAAGCCGCCGGTCTGGTCCCCCGAGAAACTTGCGACCGAATCGCTGGGCCGCTCGCACCGTGCCAAGATCGGCAAGACGCGCCTTCAATATTGCATCGACCTGACGCGCGAGGTGCTGCAGCTTCCCGACACCCACCGAATCGGCATCGTGCCTGGATCGGACACCGGCGCCTTCGAGATGGCGATGTGGACGATGCTCGGCGCCCGTCCCGTCACGGCGCTCGCGTGGGAAAGCTTCGGCGAGGGCTGGGTCACCGACGTTGCCAAGCAGCTCAAGCTCGATCCGACTGTCATCCGCGCCGACTATGGCGCGCTTCCCGACCTTAGCCAGGTCGACTGGTCGAACGATGTGCTCTTCACCTGGAATGGCACCACGAGCGGTGTCCGCGTCCCCGATGGCGACTGGATCGCCGACGACCGCGAGGGGCTGAGCTTTGCTGACGCGACATCGGCGGTGTTCGCCTACGACCTGCCGTGGGACAAGATCGACGTTGCAACCTTCAGCTGGCAGAAAGTGCTCGGCGGCGAAGGCGGTCACGGTGTGCTGATCCTCGGGCCCCGCGCCGTCGAACGGCTCGAAACCCATAGCCCCACCTGGCCCCTTCCGAAGGTTTTCCGTCTTACAAAGGGCGGCAAGCTTGTCGAAGGCGTGTTCAAGGGCGAGACGATCAACACCCCCTCGATGCTCGCCGTCGAGGATGCGATCTTCGCGCTCGAATGGGCCCAATCCCTGGGCGGCCTCGATGGGCTGAAGGCACGTAGTGACGCGAATGCGGCTGCGCTCGACAGGATCGTTTCGGAACGCGAGTGGCTAAGCCACCTCGCCCACGATCCCGCGAGCCGGTCGAAAACGTCGGTGTGCCTTTCGGTTGCGGGCGCCGACGCGGATTTTATCAAGAAGTTCGCGGGCCTGCTCGAAGCCGAGGGTGCAGCCTATGACATCGCTGGCTACCGCGACGCCCCTCCGGGTCTGCGTATCTGGTGCGGGGCAACCGTCGACGCCGCCGATATCGAAGCGCTCGGCCCGTGGCTCGACTGGGCCTACGCCAGCCTGTCGGCCTGACCTGGCCCCTTCCCCTTCGCCCTGAGCTTGCCGAAGGGCCGTTCCTTCTTCGTGCCATCGCGAAAGAGTAGAGCTTCGACAAATCGGCACGAACGGATTTTTGAAAGCTATTGCCATGACTGCACCCAAAGTACTGATTTCCGACAAGATGGATCCCCGGGCTGCCGCGATCTTCAAGGAACGCGGCATCGACGTCGACGTGATCACCGGCAAGACCAAGGAGGAACTCATCGCCATCATCGGCAACTATGATGGCCTCGCGATCCGCTCGGCGACCAAGGTCACCGCCGACGTGCTTGCCGCGGCCACGAATCTGAAGGTCGTCGGCCGTGCCGGTATCGGCGTCGACAATGTCGACATTCCCGAGGCGTCGAAGAAGGGCGTCATCGTGATGAACACGCCTTTCGGCAACAGCATCACCACTGCCGAACATGCGATCGCGATGATGTTCGCGCTCGCCCGCCAGATTCCCGAGGCGAACGCCGGCACGCAGGCAGGCAAATGGCCGAAGAACGACTTCATGGGGGTTGAGCTCACGCAAAAGACGCTCGGCCTGATCGGCTGCGGCAATATCGGCAGCATCGTTGCCGAGCGCGCCCTTGGCCTGCGCATGAAGGTCGTCGCCTTCGACCCCTTCCTGACCCCCGAGCGAGCGGTCGAGCTCGGCGTCGAAAAGGCCGATCTCGACACCTTGCTCGCCAAGGCCGACTTCATCACCTTGCATACGCCGCTGACGGACCAGACCCGCAACATCCTGTCCAAGGAGAATCTCGCCAGGACCAAGAAGGGCGTGCGGATCATCAACTGCGCGCGCGGCGGGCTCATTGACGAAACAGCGCTCAAGGAGGCGCTCGACAGCGGCCATGTCGCGGGCGCGGCGCTCGATGTGTTCCAAACCGAACCGCCGGCGGCAGATCATCCGCTGTTCGGCACTCCCAACTTCATCTGCACACCGCATCTCGGCGCCTCGACCGACGAGGCGCAGGTCAATGTCGCGATCCAGGTTGCCGAACAGATTTCGGACTATCTGCTCACCGGCGGCATCACCAATGCGCTCAACGTACCGAGCCTGTCGGCCGAGGAGGCGCCGAAACTGCGTCCCTATATGAGCCTCGCCGAAAAGCTCGGCAGCCTCGTTGGCCAGCTCGCGCACGACAATCTCACGACCATCTCGGTCGAAGTCGAAGGCGCCGCCGCCGAACTCAATCTGAAACCGATCACCGCTGCGGTGCTCACCGGGCTGATGCGCCGCTATTCGGACAGCGTGAACATGGTTAATGCCCCGCACCTCGCACGCGAGCGCGGGCTCGACGTGCGCGAAGTGCGCCATGACCGCGAGGGCGATTATCACACCCTCGTCCGCGTCACGGTCGCGACCAGCCAGGGCGACCGCTCGGTCGCGGGAACGCTGTTCGGCAATAATGAGCCGCGTCTCGTCGAAATGTTCGGGATCAAGGTCGAGGCCGATCTCGATGGACACATGCTCTATATCGTCAACGAAGACGCGCCGGGCTTCATCGGCCGCATCGGCACCGCGCTCGGCGAGGCCGGACTCAATATCGGCACCTTCCATCTCGGCCGCCGGGCCGCAGGCGGCGAAGCGGTTTTGCTGCTGTCGCTCGACTCGCCTCTGCCCGAACCGATGCTCTGGCAGATATGCCAGCTGCCCGGCGTGAAGACGGTGAAGGGGCTGACGTTCTAGACCCGCCCCTGCCCTCCGTTCGCGTCGAGCGAAGTCGAGATAGCCATCGAAGACGCTCTCCCCTTCAGCGTATCTCGACGACGCTCGGCGCGAACGGACTTCGAGGCTGGTTGAATCCCTGCCTCCACCATCCTAAGGCCACCGCAATGACCAAGGCTCCCGCCCTGCTGCCCGAAGGCCTTCGCGACCGGCTCCCCCGCCAGGCAGAAGCGGCATCGCGCGTTACGCGCGCGCTCGTCGATGCGATGCGCTCGCACGGATATGGCCGCGTCGCGCCGCCCCTCGCTGAGTTTCGCGAGACACTGGGCGGCGACGACGAACGATCGGCGCGCGACCTTCTGCGCTTCACCGATCCCGTGTCCCAGCGAACGCTCGCGCTCCGCCCCGACATCACGCGGCAGGTCGGGCGTATCGCGACTTCGCTGTTGGCGCAGGCCCCCCGGCCACTGCGCCTTTGCTATGCGGGCCAGGTGGTCAAGCTGCGGGCGAGCCAGCTGCGTCCGGCGCGCGAGATGCTGCAGGTCGGTGCCGAGTTGATCGGCAGCGACAGCGTTGCCGCGGCACGCGAAATCGTGACCGTCGCCATCGACGCGATCGAGGCGGCAGGAATCGGCCGAGTCACCTTCGACTTCACCATGCCCGACCTTGTCGACCTGCTCGCGGGCGGACCGCTGCCGGTGACGGGCGATATCGAGGCACTGCGCGACGCACTCGACGCCAAGGACGCTGGCGCGCTCGTGCGGCTGGGCGCGGAGGCCTATCTGCCGCTGCTGCGTGCAACGGGGCCATTCGACCGGGCGATTGCTGACCTGCGGGCCTTCGACACCGGGAGCGTGCTGGCCCGGCGCCTCGATGCGATCGAGGCGATCGCCGCCCCGGTGCGCGAGCGCGTAAACCTCACTCTCGATCCGACCGAACGCCACGGCTTTGCTTATCAAAGCTGGTTCGGCTTCTCGATCTTCGTTGCCGGACAAGGCGCGCATATCGGGCTCGGCGGCAGCTATGCCATCCCGGTCGGGGGCGGCCAGGAAGAACCCGCGGTCGGATTTTCGCTTTACCCCGATCCGCTGATCGACACGGGCCTGGGCGGAGAGGACATTTCCGAGCGCCGCATCTTTCTGCCGCTCGGCCACGACCCAGCGATCGCCGCGAGCCTGCGCGCCGACGGCTGGCAGACGGTTGCGGCGCTGACCGATGCCGAGGATGCCAGGCGGCTCGGCTGCGGGTGGGTGCTGAGCGCTGAAGGGCCGGCGGAGGCCTGACGCGTCCCCGAGAATAATGCCCCCCGCGACCCTTGCCTCCACGAAGGAATCGGCTAAAGCCGCGCGGGCCTTGGAGCCCGCACACAGCAGGACAGCATCATGGCAAATGTTACCGTCATCGGGTCGCAATGGGGCGACGAGGGCAAGGGCAAGATCGTCGACTGGCTCGCGAGCCGTGCCGACGCAGTCGTCCGCTTTCAGGGCGGCCATAACGCCGGGCATACACTCGTCGTTGGCAACCAGACCTACAAGCTGTCGCTGCTTCCCTCGGGCATCGTGACCGGCACGCTGTCGATCATCGGCAATGGCGTCGTCCTCGACCCCTGGGCCCTGCGGGACGAGATCACCAAGCTGCGTGGCCAGGGAGTAAAGATCAATCCCGACAATTTTGCCATCGCCGATAATTGCGCGCTCATCCTGCCCTTTCACCGCGACCTCGATGCGCTGCGCGAAACCGCGGCCGGCGCGGGTAAGATCGGCACGACCGGCCGCGGCATCGGCCCCGCCTATGAGGACAAGGTGGGGCGCCGCGCGATTCGTGTCTGTGACCTTGCGCATCTTGACCATCTCGAACCCCAGATCGACCGCCTGACCGCGCATCATGACGCGCTCCGCGCGGGTTTCGGCGAGCCGCCGATCGACCGCGAGAGGCTGAAGGCTGACCTTGCCGAAATCGCCGACTATGTCCTTGAATATGCGCAGCCCGTGTGGAAGCGCCTGAAGAAGGTGCGCAAGGCCGGCGCGCGCATCCTCTTCGAGGGCGCGCAGGGCGTGCTGCTCGACATCGACCACGGCACCTATCCCTTCGTCACCAGTTCGAACACGGTGAGCGGTACGGCGGCGGCGGGTTCGGGGCTTGGCCCCTCTGCCGTCGGCTTCGTGCTCGGCATCGCCAAGGCCTATACAACGCGCGTCGGCAGCGGCCCATTCCCGACCGAGCTCGAGGATGAAACCGGCCAGCGGCTGGGCGAGCGCGGCCATGAATTCGGTACCGTCACGGGGCGCAAGCGCCGCTGCGGCTGGTTCGACGCGGTGCTGGTGAGGCAAAGCTGCGCGGTGTCGGGCGTTACGGGTATCGCCCTCACCAAACTCGACGTACTCGATGGGTTCGAGAAGGTACGGATCTGCACGGGCTACCGCCTTCGGGGCAAGATTCTCGACTATTTCCCGAGCCACGCGGCAGACCAGGCCGCGGTTGAGCCGATCTACGAGGAAATGGATGGCTGGAGCGAGTCGACGGCGGGCGCGCGCAGCTATGCGGACCTTCCGGCACAGGCGATCAAATATATCCAGCGCGTCCAGGAGCTGATCGAGACCCCAATCGCGCTCGTCTCGACCAGCCCGGAGCGCGAGGACACGATCCTCATCCGCGACCCGTTCAGCGACTAGGAAAGCCAGGCACGCCCGCTATAATCCTTCCATCGGGAGGGGCCTATGGCGGCGCGAACCGACGGATGGAACGAAGGCGGACGGCTGCTGATCCTGCTGACAGCAGCGCTGCTCGTCATGAGCGCGACGATCATCGCCACCACGGGCAGCGGAATCGACGGCACACGCATGCTCATCCGCGCGACGGCGCGCTCCTCGCTTGTCCTCTTCGCCGCCGCCTTCATGGCAAGCGCGCTCCTCCGCCTACGACCCGCGCCCGCGACACGCTGGGCCATGCGTAACCGGCGCTGGTTCGGGCTGGCTTTCGCATTTTCCCACCTTCTTCACCTGCTCGCCATCCTCTGGCTGTTCGGCGTCCAAGCCGACCAGGCGCCTCCACCCCCGATCTCGACCCTCGTCGGCGGAGGACTCGCCTATGTCTTCATCACCCTGCTCGCCGCGACCTCGTTCGACGGTGCCGTTGGAAGGCTGGGCGCGAAGAACTGGCAGCGGCTGCACAAGGCCGGGGTGTGGTACATCTGGCTGATCTTCATGGTCAGCTATGGCCGCCGCGCCGCGGTCAACCCCAACTATATCCCGCTGGCGCTGCTGCTCATTGCAGCTGCCGCCATCCGTTTCCTTCCGGCTCGGCGGAGAGCGATCGCTTAGCGGGCCCCCGCGACGTCGCAGATCGCAGCGACGAAGCCCGCCGGATCATTCTCCTGGATGAAATGCCCGCCATGCAGCGTGCGATGCGCCATGCCGCGTGCGCCCGGCACGCGTTCGACAAACAGCGCATCGCCGCCGCGCGTGATGGGATCGCCATCGGCAAAGCAGCAAAGGAAAGGCTTTTCGAATCGTTCAAGTGCCTCCCACGCGCGCTTCTGATCGGGCACCGCTATATTGGCGCCGAGCGGGACCAAGGACGGGAAGAGGCGCGCAGCGACCATCGACGCGCGCGTCGGAAAGGGCGCGTCATAGGCGGCGATCTCCGCCGCGGTCAGCCGCTTTTTTGCGCCCGCATGGACGATCCGCCCGATCGGGAAGACCGGGCTGTAGCGCGCGAAAGCGCGCCAGATTGCAAAGGCGCGCGGCGCCGGCTGACCCTCCGGCAGGCCGCCGTTCGACAGCGCGACACCGGCGAAGCGCCCGGGCATTTCGGCAACGAGCCGCAGACCGATCAGCGACCCCCAGTCCTGACAGGCGAGGATGATATCCTCAAGATCCAGCGCCTCGATCCACTGTCGCATCCATGCGACCTCGGCCGCGTAGCTGTAGGCGGTACGGTCGAGCGGCTTGTCCGAACGGCCGAATCCGATGAGGTCGGGCACCACGGCGCGAAAGCCTGCCGCCACGACCGGTCCGATCATGCGGCGGTAGAGATAGCCCCATGTGGGTTCGCCGTGCAGCATCAGGACCGGCTGCGCAGCGCGCGCCCCTTCGTCCGCATAATGGACGCGCAGTCCGCCTCCAATTTCCAGGTAGTTCGGCGCATAAGGCCAGTCCGGCAGCGCCGCAAAGCGCGCGTCCGGCGTGCGGTAGATGCGCATGATATCTCCCCCCTCTTCGGCGCGGCCAGCTTAGGGTACGGGGCTGTGTGCGCAAGCGCTTCCGTTTTTGCATGCCGCATGGCACCTAGCAGGATATGCGCCGCTCTATTCTCGTCTTCTACGGAAGCTACCGCCGCGACCGACAGGGCATCAAGCTCGCGCGCTGGATCGTCAAGGCCATCGCCGCACGCGGCGATGACGCCGAGCTGATCGACGCGAAGGCGGTCGATCTGCCGATGCTCGACCGGCGCCACAGCGACTATGGTGCAGGACAAGCCCCCGCGGCGATGAACTCGCTGGCCGATCGCATCGCGGCGGCCGACGGCTTCGTCTTTGTCGCCGGCGAATATAATGGCGGACTCCAGCCCGGCCTCAAGAACCTGGTCGACCATTATCTGCCGCAATTCGCGTGGCGGCCCGCAGCGATCGCTTCCTACTCGGCAGGCCCTTTCGCGGGCATCCGCGCCGCGACCGCGTGGCGCACCACGCTGGGCGCGATGGGCATGGTGGTGACGGCGACGCCGCTCAGCCTCGCGCGGATCGGCGGCGCCTTCGACGACGAGGGCACGCCGGCGGGCGAAGACGGGGCCAGGATCGCGAAGGCCTTTCCGCGCTTTGCCGACGACCTTTGCTGGTGGATCGACGCCGCGCGCTCGCAGCGCGCGCTCGTCGACCCGCCTTTCTAACCCGACTTGAGCTCGCGCTCGAGGCGCAAGCTGGCGCGCCAGAAGAAGAAGGCAGGGATCAGCCCGAGCCACGCGGCGCCATAAAGAACATAGCGCACGCTCTCCTCGCCATATGCGGGCGCGAGCGCGTCCGAAAAGACCCCGAAGAGAAACGGCCCGAAGCCGAGCCCGATGAGATTCTGTCCGAACAGCATGATCGACGCCGCGACCGCGCGCGCCTGCGGCCGAACCAACCCCTGTACGCAAGCATAGGCGGGACCGTAATAGGCCGCATTGATGACGCTCGGCACGATCAGCAGCGCCATCGCGATCCGCCAATCCTCCATCACATATCCCAGGAACAGCAGGGGCGCGACGAGCGCCATCCCATAAGCCGGCAGGGTCAATATATGCCGCTTGTCGCGCCGCCCGAAGACGTCGGCCGCCTTGCCGCCGAGCCATGTTCCGAACGCCGCCGCCAGTCCGAGAACCACCGCCATCGACAGCCCCGCTTCCGTGGTCGACAGGCCGTGGCTGCGGATGAAGAAACTGATCGTCCACAGCGCCTTGCCATAGCCGAGAAAGGCGGTGACCGATGCGGCGATAAGGATGTAGACGAAGGCGCGCGAGGCAAAGATCTCGCGCAGCGCCGCGCTGGCGGGAAGCTGCACCGGCGCTGTCTTAACGGTCTCGGCCACGCGATGGTGCCGCGGCTCACGCATGAAGACGAGGACGATCAGCGCAAGCAGCAGCCCCGGTGCGCCCACCAGCATCAGCGCGATGCGCCAGCCGTAGAGGTCGTTGACCACACCGCCGAGTATCAATCCGAGCAGCGAGCCGACCGGGACGCCAAGTCCGTAGAAGGCGATCGCCGACGAGCGCTTCTCGGCCGGCACACTGTCGGTGATCAGCGAATGCGCGGCCGGCGTACAGCCCGCCTCCCCCACGCCCACACCGATCCGCGCAAAGAGCAGTTGAACAAAATTCTGTGCAAGGCCGCAAACCGCGGTCATTGCCGACCAGATCGCGAGCGCGGCCGCGATGAGTCTTACCCGGTTTGTACCCTCCTTGTCTGCGTGGCGCGCGATCGGGATGCCGAGCAGCGCATAAAAGACCGCGAACGCAGGCCCTGCGAGCAATCCCAATTGGGTGTCGCTGAGGCGCAGACTGGTCTTGATCGGCTCGGCGAGAATGTTCACGATCTGCCGGTCGAGGAAGTTGAAGATATAAACAACCAGCAGAATCCACAGCATGGTCCGCGTCTGCGCGGAAGGGCCGTGGGCAAGGGGCGACCCGGGCCCTGCGGCAAGGGCAGGTTTTTCGTTCATTCTTGTCTCCGGCGGCGACAGAGCAGAGCTGGGTCAGGCCTGTCAATGCCGGGGCGCCGGCACAAAAATTGCCGCTTGCAATTGCCCTTACGGCGTCCGAGCCTGCTCGCCATGAAAATTTTTTCCTCGCTCGCCGCGCTGACGGCGGCTGCCGCCATCCTGCCGCTCGTCCCGGCCTCCGCGATCCCGCCGCCGCTCCCCGACATCGCGGGCAAGGATGCTGCAACGCTGCAGGCCGAAATGACCGCGGGATCGATCGACAGCCAACTCATCACGAGCATCTACCTCGACCGCATCCTGAAGATTGACGACAATGGGCCCAAGCTGAATGCCGTGATCGCAACCTTTCCCGACGCGCTCGCCGAGGCCCGCCGGCTCGATGCCGAGCGCCGCGAGGGAAAGGTTCGCAGCCCGCTCCACGGCATCCCGGTTCTGCTCAAGGATAATATCGAGGCGGCAGGACCCGTTCCCACCACCGCGGGCTCGCTGGCGCTCAAGGACAATGTCACGGGCCGCGACGCGCCGCTCGTCGCGCGGCTGCGCGAGGCGGGTGCAGTGATTCTGGGCAAGACCAATCTTTCGGAATGGGCGAACATTCGCTCGAACAACTCGACGAGCGGCTGGAGTGCGGTTGGCGGACTGACAAAAAACCCGTACGCGCTCGATCGCAACACCTGCGGGTCTTCGGCAGGAAGCGGTGCGGCGATGGCGGCGAGCCTTGCGGCGCTGACGGTGGGGACCGAAACCGACGGTTCGATAACCTGCCCGTCGGGGCTGAACGGCGTTGTCGGCTTCAAGCCCACGGTCGGGCTCGTCAGCCGCACCTTCATCGTACCGATCAGCCACAGTCAGGACACGGCGGGGCCTATGACGCTGAGTGTGCGCGATGCCGCCGCCATGCTGAGCATCATCGCGGGCAGCGATCCTGCCGACCCCGCGACCGCCGAGGCTGATGCGCACAAGACCGATTTCGCGGCCGCGCTTTCGCCCGACGCGCTCCGGGGCAAGCGCATCGGCGTGCTGCGCGACCGCATCGGTTCGCGCGCCGACATCGCCGCGCTGTTCGATGCGGCGCTTCTGCAGATTGCCGATCTTGGCGCCACGATCGTCGAGATCAAGGACAGCCAGTCGGGTATCGAGGGGTTGGGCGACGCCGAATTCGAGGTGCTGATGACCGAACTCAAGGCCGACATGAACGCCTATCTGGCGAGCTTGCCCGCGCGAGAGGGCCCTAAGAACCTCGCCGATCTGATCGCCTTCAACAAGGCTCACCCCGAGGAACTGCGCTGGTTCGATCAATCGCTATTCGAACTCGCCGAGACCAGGGGCGGCCTCGATAGTCCCGCCTATCTTGCCGCCAAGGCAAGGGCCGCTCGGCTCGCCGGTCCTGAGGGGATCGACAAGCTGCTGAAGGATCACGGCGTCGACCTGCTCGTCGGCGTGACCAACGGTCCCGCCTGGACCAGCGACCTCGTGAACGGCGACCATTATACAGGCCCGAGCGTGAGCGACCTTCCCGCGGTCGCCGGCTATCCGCACCTCACAGTGCCGATGGGCGCTATCGAGGGTCTCCCAGTGGGCCTTTCCTTCATAGGACCGAAATGGTCCGACGGCACGGTGCTTGCGGCTGGACATGCCTATGAGCAGGCAAGCGCCAAGCGGATGGCGCCAACCTACCGAGTGGGTCTGGCACCATAGCGCCATCCCCCTCTGTGCACCGAGCGTGGCCGAGTTCACCCTCGCTGTTGAGAGGGGCCTTTAGAGTCGCTCGCCGCGAACGAACCGAGAAAGGGTGTTACCGCCGCTGCCGCCGCAGCCAGCCCATTTCCTCCCCCTCGAGAAGATCCATCGGAACCTGGATCGCGCGGATGGCGAGGCGGACCTCGACGAGGAAGAGTAGCAGAGACACGAGAAGCAGCAGCATCGCGAGCGCGAAGGCCCACGACGCGGCGACACCGAGGTTGAGCCCGGTAAAGGCCTGTGTGAAAAGCAGCGCGACGAGCAGACAGACGACGATGCCGCAGGCGACTGCTGCGAGGATTGAGTCATTGATGACCCGCATCCGCCGGTCGGCGGAGCGCAGCTCGGCGACCACCCGCGCATGCTCCTCGCCCTCGGTCTCCGGCCAGCGCGCCATCAACACCCGCGAGCGGTCGACTACACGCGACAGCCGGCCCGCGAGAACGTTGAGCAAGCTGCCGGTTGCCACCAGCAAAAACACCGGCGTGACCGACAACTGGATCGTCTGGGCTATCGCACTCGCATCCAAGTCCTGCACCCGCGGGTCAGTTCCCGCTCGCAGCGACCGACGGCGTGTTGACGCCGTGCATCGACAGGAATTTGCGGATGTTGCGCGCGGCCTGACGGATGCGCTGCTCATTCTCCACCATCGCAATGCGCACAAAGCCTTCGCCGTCCTCGCCATAGCCGACGCCCGGTGCAACCGCGACCTTGGCATGGGTCAGCAGCTGCTTTGAAAATTCAAGGCTTCCCATATCCTTGAGCGCGGGCGGCAGCGGCGCCCAGGCGAACATCGAGGCGGGCGGGCTCGGGATTTCCCAGCCGGCGCGGCCGAAGCTTTCGACCATGACATCGCGGCGCTTCTGATACAGTTCGCGATTCCTGGCAACGATGTCCTGCGGGCCGTTGAGCGCCGCGCAGGCTGCGGCCTGGATCGGCGTGAAAGCGCCATAGTCGAGATAGGATTTGACCCGCGTCATCGCGGCGATCAGCCGCTTGTTGCCGACCGCAAAGCCCATGCGCCAGCCCGCCATCGAGTAGGTCTTCGACATGGAAGTGAACTCGATCGCGACATCTTTCGCTCCCGGCACCTGCAAAATGGAAGGGGTCGGATTGCCATCGTAGTATAGCTCCGAATAGGCAAGGTCGCTCAAGACCCAGACCTTGTTCTCCTTCGCCCATGCGACGAGCCGCTCGTAGAACGCAAGATCGACCGCCTCAGCGGTCGGGTTCGACGGATAATTGACCACCAGGATTGACGGGCGCGGCACAGTGAAGGCCATCGCGCGGTCGAGTGCGCGCCAGTAATTCTCGTCCGGGGTGGTCGGGACGCTGCGGATCGTCGCTCCGGCGATGATGAAACCGAAGGTGTGGATCGGATAGCTGGGGTTGGGCGCGAGGACCACATCGCCCGGGCCGGTGATCGCGGTCGCGAGGCTCGCAAGCCCTTCCTTGGACCCCATCGTCACGACCACCTCGGTTTCGGGGTCGAGTTCGACATTGAAACGGCGGGCATAATAGTTGGCCTGCGCGCGGCGGAGGCCTGGAATGCCTTTTGACTGCGAATAGCCGTGTGCGTTGGGTTTCTGCGCCACTTCGCACAGCTTGTCGATCACATGCTGCGGCGGCGGCAGGTCGGGGTTGCCCATCCCGAGGTCGATGATGTCCTCGCCCGCGGCGCGTGCTGCTGCTCGCATCGCATTCACTTCGGCGATGACGTAGGGCGGCAGGCGCTTGATGCGATAGAATTCATCTTCGGACATGGGAGACTAGAACAACTCCTTTTCGTGTGCGTTTGAATGGATGCGAGCGGCAATCTCGCCAGCCGCATCGCGGCTTGTTATAGGCAAATTGACGGCACTGACCAGCGGGAACGAACATGAGCGATGCGGGTAGCGGCAAGGGCGAAGACGAGGCGACCATCACGCGCAGCCCCTTTCTACCCTCGGCGGAGGATCTCCAGCATTGGGCCAGCGTGATGGCGCGCGCGCAGCAGATGATGGTCGACTTCGCGCTTGGTCAGGTCGACGCCCACAAGGCGGGTGCGCCGCTGCTCGATCCCGCCCATTGGCTGGGCAACGACGGCGCCGGGCTATGGGCCGAGCAAGGCGCCAAGATGTGGGAACAAGGCGCTGCTTTCTGGACTTCGCTCGCCGCACTCGCTCCGGGCTTCACCCCGCCCCCGCCCGCCGACAACGCCAAGGACCGACGCTTTGCCGATCCTGACTGGACCGCGAACCCTGTGTTTGCGCTGATCCGCCAGACCTATGGCCTGTTGTCGGACCAGCTGCTCTCGACCGCAAGGCAGGTGCAGGGGCTCGACGAGGCGGCGCGCGCAAAATTGGAGTTTGCAGCCAGGTCGATGACCGAGGCGCTATCGCCCACCAACCTTGCGGTCACCAATCCGGAGGTCATCAAACGCGCCGTCGAGACGCGCGGCGAGAGCCTTCTAAAGGGTCTCCGCCACATGCTGGCCGACCTCGCGCGCGGGCAGCTCAGCCACGTCGACCCCGATGCCTTCGAGGTCGGCGTGACCATTGCGACGACGCCGGGCAAGGTGATCCACGAGACCAAGCTCTATCAGCTCATTCACTACGCGCCGGTGACAAAGGAGGTGTTCACCGTCCCGCTCGTCATTTTCCCGCCGTGGATCAACCGCTTCTACATCCTCGACCTCAATCCGCAAAAAAGCTTCGTCAAATGGGCCATCGAACAGGGCCTCTCGGTGTTCATTGTGTCCTGGAAATCGGCCGACGCCTCGATGAAGGACCTGGTGTGGGACGATTATGTCGAAGCGCAGGTCGATGCGATCGACACGATCCGCGACCTGCTTGGGGTGCCGCACGTCCACGCGATCGGCTATTGCGTCGCGGGCACCACCCTGGCCGCGACCCTCGCCATGCTCGCAGCGAACGGCGAAGCGGACAAGGTCAAGTCGGCCACCTTCTTTACCGCACAGGTCGATTTCGAGCTTGCGGGCGATCTCAAGCTGTTCGTCGATGACACTTATCTTGCGTTGCTCCAGCAGCTGTCAGCGCAGGGCTATCTTGACGGCCGCTATATGGCCGCGACCTTCAACGCCCTGCGGGGACGCGACCTCATCTGGAACTATGTCGTCAACAATTATCTGCTCGGCAACGACTATCCGCCGTTCGATCTCCTCTACTGGAACGGCGACGTCACCAATCTGCCAGCGAAGTGGCATCGGCAGTACCTGGTTGATCTCTACCGCGACAACCGCCTCGTCATTCCGAACAGCCTCGCGGTATGCGGCGTCTCCATCGACCTCAGAAAGATCCGCACGCCCGCCTATATCCAGGCGGGCCGCGAGGACCATATCGCGCCGCTCGCCAGCGTCTGGCGGCTGATGGACCATCTTTCGGGACCCAGGACATTCCTCCTTGCAGGCTCAGGACACATCGCGGGCGTGGTGAACCCGCCCGCGGCCGGCAAATATCAATATTGGACCGGCGACAACACCGCCGCCAGCCTCGATGACTTCCTGGCCTCTGCGACCGAGACCAAGGGAAGCTGGTGGCCGCACTGGATCGAGTGGATCGCCGCGCAGGACAGCGCCAAAACGCCGGCGAAAGGCGCGCGCATCCCTGGCAGGGGCAAGAAAAAGGCGATCGAGGACGCGCCCGGCCGCTACGTCAAACAGCGATAATATCACGCGAATTTCCTGCGATCGCGCGCGCTTCCGAAGGGAATTTTGTGCGCTGCACAAAAATTCTCTTGAAATCGCTCAGCGGCTCCTATATTGTGCAGTGCAACATAAAGGAGTTGTTCCATGGCTACCAAGATGGACAGTGCTGAAACGGCTTTCGAAGCCGCAACGCTGGAAACCGCCGCCCAGCCGGCGACTCCTGCTGCTCCGGCCGTGGCCGAAGCCCCAGTCGCAGCCAAGGCCGCGGCGCCGAAGACCCGGACCGTGAAGGCGAATGCCAAGCCGGTCCAAAAGAAGGCGGCAAAGTCCGCCGTGAAGGCCGCTCACAAAAAGCCGGCTGCGAAGACGATTACCCCCAAGATCAAGGCCGCGCCCAAGCCCGTCGCCGCCGCCACCAAAGGATTCCAGACCATGAACGACACCGTCAAGAAGTTCGCCGAAGACGCCAAGGCTCGCGCGGAAGCGCTCACCGCCGACCTTCAGGAACGCTCGAAGGAGGCGCTCGCCAAGTCGAGCAAGCTCGCGGAGGAAGCCGTCGAATTTAACAAGGCCAATGTTGAGGCGCTTGTCGAAGCCGGCAAGATCGCGGCCAAGAACTTCGAGACCCTCGGCCAGGAAGGCGTCGCCTTCGCCCGCAAGAGCTTCGAAGAGACCTCGGCTGCGCTGAAGGGCTACACCGCCGTCAAGTCGCCCGCCGAGTTTTTCAAGCTCTATGCCGAGAACAGCAAGAAGGCGTTCGACGCCGCTGTTGCGCAGACCTCGAAGACCAGCGAACTCGTGGTCAAGATGGCGAACGACAGCTTCGCGCCGATCTCGAACCGCGTATCGGTCATCAGCTCGAAGATGAAGGCAGCCTAAGGGCCTTTTCTTCCCGTTGGCGCGGGCACTCTCTCCCCTCCTCCCCGCCTGCGCCGACGACACCAGGACCGCTCGCATCCTTTTCGGGATGCGGGCGGTTCTTGCTTGGGCACGATCCGCTTGGCGCGGGTGCGCCGGGAAAAGCAGGTTAATGCCTTCCCTCCCTCTTGCGATTCCGCCGCCGCGTGCGATATTCCATATGATGATGTTCTCTTTTCCGCTCTCCAGTCCCGTTCGCGCCATGGCGGACAAGGACGATGACGCGCCCGGAGCCCCCGGGGTCGGCATCGCAACGCGCACGCGCGCGAAGCCCAAGAAGCCGTCGATGTACAAGGTGCTGCTGCTCAACGACGATTATACCCCGATGGAATTTGTCGTGATGGTGCTGCAGCGCTTCTTCAACATGGATATCGAGCGGGCAACGCAGGTCATGCTTCACGTCCACCAGCAAGGTGTCGGCGTGTGCGGCGTTTTCAGCTATGAGGTCGCCGAAACCAAGGTGAATCAGGTGATGGACGCCGCGCGGCAGAATCAGCACCCCTTGCAGTGCACACTCGAAAAGGCCTGATCAGCCCGCCTTCCTCGCCCGCTCGGCTCTGAGCGCAGGCGATGGCTCCCCTTTCAGCTCGCCATAGCGGAGCAGCTCGCCGCAGCCCGGGCAGACCGTCGCGGTACCGACGTCGGCGCCGCAGGCGCGGTGAAAATAGCGCATCGCCGGACCGCCGCCGGTTTCGCCGTCGCGATAGGCCCAACGTTCGGCCCAGCAGCGCATCGCATAGAGGATGTCGAACAGGTCCTTCCCCTTTTCGGTCAGCCGATATCCGTAGCGCGGTGGCCGCTCCTGATAGGCTTCGCGTTCAACCACGCCTTCCGCCACCAGTCGCTTGAGCCGCGCCGAAACGAGCTGCGGCCCGAGGCCGCTGCTTGCCGTGATCGCCTCGAACCGTCCGCGCCCGAAGAACAGCTCGCGCAGGATGAGGAGCACTGCGCGGTCGCCGAGCAGCTCGGCCGCCCGGCCGATGGGGCAGAAGGTATCCGACAGATCGGCGCGCCGCGGCATGAGGGGTTCCCATCGCAAATGCTCCATCCCGCCGAATGCGAAGACCCGGCGTTTTTTCTTGTGACTATGATTATCATATCTACAATGACCCTCCAACAGGAGAGTCGCGATGGAGAACGGAGCTGCCATCATCGTCGGCGCAGGCGACGCCACGGGAGGGGCCATCGCCCGCGCCTTTGCCGCCGAAGGGCTGACCGCCTGTGTCACCCGGCGCGCGCGCGGCGCCGAGGCGCTTGAAAGCCTGGCGCAATCGATTCGCGGTGCGGGGCATGAGGCACGTGCCTTCCCCGCCGATGCCCGCGACGAAGCCGCGATCATCGCCCTGTTCGACCAGGTCGAAGCCGAGGTCGGCCCGGTCGAGGTGGCGGTGTTCAATATCGGTGCCAATGTGAACTTCCCCATCAGCGACACAACGGTGCGTATTTACACCAAGGTATGGGAAATGGCGTGCCTCGCGGGATTCCTGACCGGCCGCGAGGCTGCAAAGCGCATGACCCCGCGCGGCCGCGGCACGATCCTCTTCACCGGCGCGACGGCGAGCCTGCGTGGGGGATCGGGCTACGCCGCCTTCTCAGGCGCCAAGGCGGCGCTGCGGATGCTTGCCCAGTCGATGGCACGCGAGCTCGGGCCGCAAGGCATCCACGTCGCGCATGTTGTTGTCGACGGCGCGATCGATACCGAGTTTATCAAGGCTCGCCATCCCGATTTCGACCGCGCGAAGGAGGAGGAGCTTGTTCTCGATCCCGACGCGATCGCCGCCAATTATGTGATGCTCCACCGCCAGCCGAAAAGCGCCTGGACACATGAACTTGACCTGCGCCCGTGGGGAGAAAAATGGTGAAGCTGCAAAGGACCCTCGAGTTCATTTTCGATTTTGGCAGTCCCAACGCCTATCTCGCGCTGAAGGTGCTGCCCGAGCTTCTCGAGCGCACCAGTGCCGACCTTGTTCTCACGCCCTGTCTGCTCGGCGGCATCTTCAAGGCAACGGGCAACAAGGCCCCGATGCTCCAATTTGCCGACATTCCCGCGAAGCTCGCCTATGAGAACCTCGAGATGCGGCGCTTTATCGCAAAGCACGCGCTCGAGAAATTCCGGATGAACCCGCACTTCCCGATCAACACCCTGCTTGTCATGCGCGGGGCGATCGTTGCCGAGGAGGAAGGCTTTCTGAAGGGCTATGTCGATGCGGTAAACTGCGCCATGTGGGAGATGGGGCTGAAGATGGACGATCCCGCGGTTGCGGCAGCCTTCCTCTCGTCCGCCGGCTTCGAGGGAGCTGCGCTGCTCGCGCGGACGCAGGACCCTGCGATCAAGGCGAAGCTTGCCGCCAATACCGAGACGGCGGTCGCGCGCGGCGTCTTCGGCATCCCGACATTCTTCGTCGGGGACGAGATGTTCTTTGGCAAGGACCGGCTCGATCAGGTGGAGGCGGCGCTCGCCTGATCGCCCGCCGCCATCCCTGCTACCCATATCCCTGCAACGATCAGCACCAGACCCGCGATGTGAAAGAGGCGCAGAGCCTCGCCCAGGAACAGCATCGCAAGCCCCGCGCCCATCAGCGGCATGACGTTCAGAAACTGACCGGTCGCCGCCGATCCGATCAGCTCGACTCCGCGGTTGAAGAAAAGATAGGCGAGAAACGAGGGGAAGACCGAGACGTAGGCGATAGCGAGCGCGCTTTGCGGGCCGGCGACAATTCGCCGTCCGCCCGCCAGCTCAGCGATGTAGACGGGCGCGATCAGCAGGACGCCGACAAAGATAGAGGCGCCGAGCAGGCTCAGCGGATGCACTGTCGGCCGCCGGCGAAGCAGCACCGAATAAAGCGCCCACAGCAGCACCGCGACGCCGATGATCGCGTCCCCCTCATTCCATCGCAGCGCAACGAGCGCGGCCGGATCGCCGCGGCCGATGATCGCCAGCACCCCGGCGAGCGACACCAACACCCCTGCACTCTGCCGCAGGCTCGTCCGGTCGCGCATCACCAGCGCGCCCACGATCAGGATCAGCGCCGGCTGCGCCGCCTGGATCAGCATCGAATTGAGCGCGGTGGTCGTCTGCAGACCGGTATAGAGGAGGAGGTTGAACGATCCGATCCCCAACAGGCCGAGCACCAGCACGATCGGCCAGTGCGCGCGGAGCGTCTCCTTGTCGCGCTTCAGATGCGGCCAGGCGAGCGGCAGCAGCAACGCGAGCGCAATCGTCCAGCGCCAGAAGGCAAGCGCCGCGGGGGGCACCAGCTCGCGCGCGGCGCGCCCGACGATCGAATTGCCCGCCCAGAACAGAGCGCACAAGGTCAGCAGCACATAGGGCTGCGACCACAGCGCGCTCATCCCGCTGCGCATGCGCGCCGTTTCGCCTCGCTCAGTGCCCATCACCCTTCTCTGTCGCCACAGGCGCGAGGTGGCAACCGGGACCTTTGAAGCTTGGCTCGATCCCCCGTCCCCGTGAAGGCAGGGCGCGCCTCTTTTATCAAGGCACGTGGCTCAGCAAACATTTAAAGCCGTGCAGCCCGACCACCATCTCCCCGTCGCACTCCGGCGCAGCGATCAGCCGCAACCAGCGCCCCTGGGCGCCCAGGGGTGCAATTTCGACATCGAGAGTAAAGCCGCGGCGGTGCTCGATCGCATGCGCGCGCAACCGCTCCATGGCCGCCCGCGACCCCTCGCGATAGAGGGCAGCCGCCTCTTCGCGCAAAACCGTCGCCCCACGCGGAATGCCGAACAGATCATAGACGGTCGGCGACCAGGTCAGTCGGTTGCCCGAGAGGTCGCAGTGCCAAACGCCGACACCCGCGTGGGCCATGGCCTCACTCTCGCTTGCGGCGCCGATCCGCATATCCGCAGGCGGTCGGATGCCTTGCCGGTCAACCCATCCCAGATCGAAATGGCGCGCGCGCTCGAACAGCGGCCAGCTATGATACAGCGGCAACGGATAGTGATGGCGCAATGCCGGTGGCCCTCCCCTCACAATGCTAGCGCACGGCGCCTCGCAAAAGTCAACGGACCCGAAATTCTTCAGGGCCGCGTCCCCTCCGGCCAAAATGCGCTTGCTCTCGCCCCCCCGGCATGAAACAGGGAGTGGGAGAGGGGCGAAGCGCCCGCCCCCGTCAGCGGGATAGCCATATGCGAACATCGCTCTGGGCAGATCGGCTGATGGCCCTTTCGGTCCGGGCGATCGGGCTGGTAATCATGCTCGCTGCGCTCGCTGCCGCGGTCGCGAGCTTCTTTTACAACAAGAGGCAGGAGGCTGACCAGGCGGAGCGAATCGCGATGCAGGTCAACGCGCGCCTCGGCGATCAGCTTTCGATCCTCGAAGCCGTGCGCGCGCTTTATCAGTCGGACAGGACAACGGGCGGCACGAGCGTCCGCGCCTATCTCGCCGCGCTCCAGCCGCAGACCCGAGCGCCGGGAATGCAGGGCGTCGGGGTCGCCATCGCGATGGCGCGCGGCGCTCCCGCGCCGGTCGAGGCGCGCCTGCGCGAAAACTATGGCCGCGACATCACAGCCTGGCCGGCAAGTGACCAGCCCATCGGATTTCCGATCATTCTGATCGAGCCCGACAATGCTCTCAACACGGCTGCGCTTGGCTATGACATGTACAGCGAAGCGACCCGACGCGAGGCGATGCGCCGCGCCTGGCTGACGGGCCAGGCGGCGGCGAGCGGCGTTGTTAACCTGGTCCAGGAACGGCAGGCGGATCACACCCAGCCGGGTTTTCTGATCTATGTTCCCGTTTATCCGGAGCGGCCCCTGATCGACGGCGGCGCCGCGGCGCGCGTGGAAGAAGAGCTGAACCCGCCAACCATCGCCACCGCAGTCGGCGCGCGCCCGCTCGAGGCATTCGTCTATGCCCCGTTCCGCGTCCACGACCTGATGACCGCCGTGCTCGGCGAGCAGATCGAGGGCATCGAGGGCATCGAGGTATTCGCGGGCGAAGGCCCCTCGGCGCTCCGTGTCTTCTCGCACGGTCGGTTGGGCTGGGACGCGCACGAGCAGAAGCTGCAGGTGGCTGACCGGCAATGGACGATGCGCATATCCTACGGCCGCTTTGTCGACCGCCTGGGGCGTCCGCTCGCAATACTTCTGTTCGGGGTTGCAATCGCCTTTCTGGCGATTCAGCTCCACCAGATGCAGCACCGGCGGCTCGGCGCCTTCCAGGCGCTCGCCGAGGAAAAGGAACGTCACGCCGAGGATCGCGAACTCATGATGGGCGAGATGGCGCATCGGATGAAGAATGCGTTCGCCCGCATCAGCGCGCTCGCGCGCATCACGCTGCGCGAGTCGATGGATCTTGCCGATTTTGAAAGGCGCTTCGAGGGGCGCCTTCAGGCCTTGTCGGCATCGAAGCAGATGCTGGTCGCGGGTGCCGTCGACATGGTCGACCTCGGCGCGATCATCCGGCGCGAGCTGCATGTGGCAGGCTGGCCGGCGGAACGCCTTGTCGGACTGGCTGACCCTGAAATTCATCTTGGGGAGGATGCCGCGCAGGCAATCTCGCTCGCAGTGCACGAACTTGTCACCAACAGCATCAAATATGGCGCACTTGCCGGCCGGGGCGATCTTCGCGTAAGCTGGCGGCGCGAGGGCGACGAGGTCCAGCTCGATTGGGTCGAAAGCGGTCTTTCCGACACCCCGCATATCGCCACCGAAAGCTTCGGGACCCAGTTCATCCGCACGCTGATCGAGCGCCAGCTCAAGGGCAGCTGGACCCGGCGGGCGGGCGATCACAGCCTTGCTGTGGCGATCCGCTGGCCGCTTCCCGCACCGGATTGACAAGCCCCCGGCGCGCGGCGAGAGAAGCGGGCCGGTGCCGGCCTCGCGCCAGCGGCCACCCGACGGGGAGAGAAGATGCTGCGTCCGACATCCTTCGACGTTGCCGAGCGCGCGGGCGTTTCGCAGTCGACCGTGTCGCGCGCGCTGCGCGGCAGCCCTGGCGTCAATGCAGAAACGCGGGCCCGCGTCTCCGCCGCGGCGCGCGAGCTTGGCTATGTCGTCGACCGCCACGCCTCATCGCTCCGGCTCAAGAGCAGCGAGACGATCGCCCTCGTCACCATCTGCCGCCCGGGCGAGGATCGCAGCGCCATCAACCCTTTTTACTTCGCGCTTCTCGGCAGCATCGCTGCGGCAACGTCGGCGCGCGGTTTCAACCTGCTCGTCAGCTTTCAGGAAAGCCCCGACAATTTTCGCGCCGATTTCGTTGCCTCCGGGCTTGCCGACGCAATGATCGTCATCGGCACGACCAGCAACCGGGCCGCTTGGCAGTTTTTTGCCGACGCACAGGCATCGGGACTCGACTTCATCTGCTGGGGGAGTCCGGGCGATCCCTTCCACTGGATGCGCAGCGATAATGAGGTGGGCGGCCGCCTTGCTGCCGAACATCTCGTCGCCCGCGGGCGACGCCGCATCGCGTTCGTCGGCCCCCAGCAGTCACCGCAGCGCCAGTTTGACGAGCGGCGCGAAGGATTCGCCGCCGCGCTCGGCGCGCGCGGCATCGCTCCCATCATCGTCGAACCGCCCGCCGCACCCGACCGCCACGCGCAGGGCCTCGCCGCCGCCGCGCAGCTCCTCGCAGAAAATCCCGATGTCGACGCGATCTTCGCAGCAAGTGACATGCTCGCTCTCGGGGTGCTGCAGGGGCTCAAGGACGCGGGGCGCCGCGTGCCGGCCGATATTGCGCTGATCGGCTTCGACGGCATCCGAGCCGGCACACTCGTCGACCCTGCGCTCTCGACGATCGAGCCCGACCTCGACGCCGCGGGCGAGGCGCTCGTTGCGATGGCGCTTGAAGACACGGGCCACAGCCGCAGCGGCACCCGCATCCCCGTGCGACTTTCGCTCCGCGGCACCGCCTGAGCTCACCACTTGGCCCGTCCGGCTATTCGCCCGGCAAGGGGGCAGGCGCAAAGGCGTCCATCGCCACCGTGGCTGCGAACATTTTCGGCTTCGCGATTTTCCCGTTAACCTCTTCTCCCAACAATTGCTTTGGGCGCAGCCCTTATTTCACGCCAACGCAGCCCATGGACACCAAGGACGAAATCGCATGACGACCAAGCGTCTCATCAACGACCAGACGGGCGCGACCGCCATTGAATATGGGCTCCTCGCTGCGCTGATCGCGGTCGCCTCGATCGTCGCCTTCCAGATGCTGGGCCTCAACCTCGCCACCGTCTTCAGCACCATAGCCTCAGCACTCGGACAGTAGCGGCCGCCTTCGCCCGATAAGCGCTGCCGCGACCCTGTACATCCAAAAAGCCGTGCATTCCGCCCGTTATTCCGAACCGTCCGCCGAGCCCTCCCCGGCCGGTTTGACAAGGAGGTGCCATCCATGCCCGATCTCGCTGTGCAGCCGACGCAAACCCAGACCCCTTGCATTTCCCGCCCTCCGGCGTAAGGCGGCGCCGACATAAACCCGCGCGCGCGACTCCCTGCGGCCCCGCTCTCCTGACCGGGCCGGGGGCCGTCTTTCCCCGCCGCGCCCGAAGAGGGAACTGCACATGACCACCACCGGCCACGACACGCTTGGAACCCGTTCGACGCTCGACGTCGGGGGCAAGACCTACGCCTATTACTCGCTCGAAAAGGCCGCGGCAAAGCTGGGCGATGTGTCGCGGCTTCCCTTCAGCATGAAGGTTCTGCTCGAAAATCTGCTTCGTTTCGAGGACGGAGGCTTCACCGTCTCGGCTGACGATGTGCAGGCGATCGTCGACTGGCAGTCGAACCCCGTTTCGACCCGCGAGATCCAGTACCGCCCGGCGCGCGTGCTGCTGCAGGACTTCACGGGCGTTCCCTGCGTGGTTGATCTCGCGGCAATGCGCGATGCGATCGCCACGCTCGGCGGTGACACGTCGAAGATCAACCCGCTCGTCCCCGTCCACCTCGTCATCGACCACTCGGTGATGGTCGACGAGTTCGGTCATCCCAAGGCGTTCGAGCAGAATGTCGAGATCGAATATTACCGCAACGGCGAACGCTATGACTTCCTGAAATGGGGGTCGAAGTCGCTGTCGAACTTCAAGGCGGTGCCCCCGGGCACGGGCATCTGCCACCAGGTCAATCTTGAGCATATCGCGCAGGCCGTGTGGTCGAGCGAGGATGCTTCGGGCGAGACGGTCGCCTATCCCGACACCTGCGTCGGCACCGACAGCCACACCACGATGATCAACGGTCTTGGCGTACTCGGCTGGGGCGTCGGCGGGATCGAGGCCGAAGCCGCGATGCTCGGCCAGCCCGTGTCGATGCTGATCCCCGAAGTCGTCGGCTTCAAGCTCACCGGTCAATTGAAGGAAGGTGTTACCGCAACCGACCTCGTGCTCACCGCGACGCAGATGCTGCGCGCCAAGGGCGTCGTCGGGCGTTTCGTCGAGTATTTCGGACCGGGCCTTGCTTCGCTCAGCCTCGCCGACCGCGCGACTCTCGCCAACATGGCCCCCGAATATGGCGCGACCTGCGGTTTCTTCGGGATCGACGACAAGACGCTCGATTACATGCGCCTCACGGGGCGCAGCGAAGAGAATATCGCGCTGGTGGAAGCTTATGCCAAGAAGCAGGGGCTGTGGCTCTCGGCCGACATGCCCGACCCCGTCTTCACCGACACGCTCGAACTCGACATGGGTACCGTCGTACCGAGCCTCGCCGGGCCGAAGCGGCCGCAGGACAAGGTCGTGCTGACCGAAGTCGACGATGTGTTCAACGCCGATCTCAAGGCGGTCTACGGAAAGAGCACACCGAAGCGCGTCGCGGTCGAGGGCAAGTCACACGACATCGGCGACGGCGATGTGGTGATCGCCGCGATCACCAGCTGCACCAACACCTCGAACCCCGGGGTCATGGTCGCCGCGGGCCTCGTCGCCAAGAAAGCGAACGAGCGCGGTCTGAAGCCGAAGCCGTGGGTCAAGACCAGCCTGGCGCCGGGGTCGCAGGTCGTCACCGACTATCTTGCCAAGGCGGGGCTGCAGGAGCATCTCGACGCGATCGGCTATAATCTTGTTGGATATGGCTGCACCACCTGCATCGGCAATTCGGGGCCGCTGGCGGAGCCGATTTCGGCTGCAATCAACGGCAATGATATCGTTGCCGCCTCGGTCCTCTCGGGCAACCGCAACTTTGAAGGCCGCGTGTCACCCGACGTTCGCGCAAACTTCCTCGCCTCGCCGCCTCTCGTCGTCGCCTATGCCCTGAAGGGAACGGTGACCGAGGATTTCACCACCACGCCGATCGGGCAGGACAAGGAGGGCAAGGACGTCTTCCTCGCCGACATCTGGCCGACCAATAAGGAAGTCGCCGATGCGATTGGCGGGGCGGTCGATCGCGAAATGTTCGAAGCGCGCTACGCGCATGTCTACCAGGGCGACGCGCACTGGCAAAAGATCGAGGTCGAGGGCAGCGATACCTATCAGTGGCGCGCGGGCTCGACCTATGTTGCAAACCCGCCCTATTTCGAAGGGATGGAAATGACCCCGGCGCCGGTGTCGGACATTGTCGGCGCGAAGCCGCTCGCGATCCTCGGTGACAGCATAACGACCGACCACATCAGTCCCGCGGGCAGCATCAAGGCGGACAGCCCGGCCGGTAAGTGGCTGATGGAGCATCAGGTAAGCAAGGCCGACTTCAACAGCTATGGCGCTCGCCGCGGCCACCACGAGGTCATGATGCGCGGAACGTTCGCGAACATCCGGATCAAGAACGAAATGGTTCCGGGTATCGAGGGGGGCATGTCGCGCTACGGCTCCGAAGTGATGCCGATCTACGACGCGGCGATGCGCCACAAGGCCGACGGGACACCGCTCGTTGTCATCGCCGGCAAGGAATATGGCACGGGATCGTCACGCGACTGGGCGGCGAAGGGCACGAACCTCCTCGGCGTCCGCGCGGTGATCGTCGAGAGTTTTGAGCGAATCCACCGCTCGAACCTCGTCGGCATGGGGGTACTCCCGCTGCAGTTCCAGGACGGCCAGACGCGCGAGACGCTCGGTCTGACGGGCGACGATGTCTTCACGATCACCGGCATCGCGGACCTCAAGCCTCGTCAGAGCGTAACCGTCAATGTTACGCGCCCCGACGGCTCGACCTTCGCGTTCGACACGCTCTGCCGCATCGATACGGCGAACGAGATCGAATATTATATGAACGGCGGCATCCTCCACTACGTGCTGAGGAAGCTCGCGGCCTGAGACGAAAACGGGGGCGAGGGGTATCCTCTCGTCCCCCTCCGTGCCCGAGCGGCGCTGCGATCAGTCGATCCATAGCCCCTGGTCTTTGTGCCATTCCTCGATCGATTGCTCGGGATAGAGGTCAAAGCTCTTGTCACCTGCGCCAATCCTTGGTTCTGCCCAGCCCGCCTTGTATTTGAGCATGAGGTGAACGCGCGATGGCGGGACCGGAAGGTCCGAATCGATAGCGCTTGCAAAGGGATGGACCAGCTCGGGCCACGTCGGATCATAGAGCCACAGCGCCGACCCGCAGGAACGGCAAAACCGCCGCTCTCCGCTCGACAGGCCGCAGCCTTCATGTTGCTCGTCGGCGATGCGCGCGCGGTAGACCCCCAGATTGTCTGCGCCATCGACCCTGAGCGACGCCGCGTCGGCGCCAAGGTTGATCGCATAGCCGCCACCGCCCTGTTGCTTCCGGCAGATCGAGCAATAGCAAAGCTGATAGGGCACCGGCGTGTGGCTCTGAACCGAGAAGCGTACCGCGCCGCAGCGGCAGGAGCCTTCGAGGAGGCATGGCGCGAGGATATCCTTCCGCTCTTGCCGCCGACAGCCGACACAGCATCAAACGCGGAAGAGAAAGGAAAGTTCGTGGTGGGCGCTGACGGGCTCGAACCGCCGACCCTCTCGGTGTAAACGAGATGCTCTACCAACTGAGCTAAGCGCCCTTCCGTAAAGGGAAGCGCGCCCCTGCCACAGAGAGCGCGCGCTGGCAAGCGGCCGCAATCGTTTCTTCATGGATGATATGAACCGGATGCAGTGACCGCACTCGCCGAGGATTGCTCCCGCGCCGGCCGCTCGGCGCCGTCCCCCCGCCTTTCAGCCTCCATCAGGGCGCTATCGCTTGCCCAGGACACAAAGCGCAACCGCGCGCGCATCGCGGAGCGCCGTCTGCGCCCTTGGGGTTTGCGGGGCGTCATGCCGCCCCGCATCAGTGCTCGCTCTCGTCGAGCCCTGGCGACGCAATTCTTTGCCTCGGCCGCTTTTGCGGCTAGGGCGGGCGCATGAACGGCCTTTTCCCTGTCATGATCGGCGGCGCAATTGGCGCCGGCGCCCGCCATATCGTCGGTCAGCTGATGCTGGCTCGGTTCGGGCCCGGCTTTCCGTGGTGGACGCTGTCGATCAACATATTGGGCAGCCTGCTCATGGGCGTGCTGATCGGCTGGTTCGCGCGGAGCGGGGGGAGCGACACGGCGCGCCTATTTCTTGGCGTGGGAATCCTGGGCGGCTTCACGACCTTTTCCTCTTTCAGCCTCGAATTCTGGATGCTCTTCGAACGCGGCGCCATCCTGCAAGCTGCCATCTATGTCCTGTCCTCGGTGATCGCCGCCATTGCGGCCTGCGGCCTTGGAATGCTGATCATGCGCGAGCTTCCGGCATGAGTGCGCCCGCCCAGGATCGCGACGCAGCCGTCGTCGCTGAAGAGGATGACGGCATTCGTCTCGACCGCTGGTTCAAGCGCCACCGGCCGGGCACACCGCACGCGCTCCTGGCGCGCTGGGCACGGTCAGGCGAGCTGACCCTCGATGGCCGCAAGGCCGACGTGTCGGACCGCATCGAGGCGGGACAGCGCATCGCGATGCCCGTCCCGCCCGCCGCCCCTGCTGCGCGCCCGGCGCGCAAAGGACGTCCGCTCACCGACGCCGACGTCGCACTCGCTACATCGATGGTGCTCCACCGCGATGCGAGCGCGCTGGTGCTCGACAAACCCCCCGGCCTTGCAACGCAGGGTGGCACCAAGACGGACAGCCATGTCGACGGTCTGCTCGATGCGCTTCAGTTCGACGCGGCTGTGCGCCCCAAGCTTGTCCATCGCCTCGACAAGGATACGTCGGGCGCGCTGCTCGTCGCGCGCACGCCGCGCGCGGCGGCCTGGTTCGCCAAAGCCTTTTCAAACCGCAGCGCGCGCAAGACCTATTGGGCGATCATCGTCGGGGTGCCCGACATCGCGCAGGGCGAAATCGACCTGCCGCTCGCGAAGCAACCCGGATCGGGCGGCGAGAAAATGCATGTCGACGAAAAGGGGCTGCCCTCGAGGACGCGCTACCGGATCATTGAGCGCGCGGGCAACAGCGCTGCATGGGTCGAATTACAGCCTCTGACCGGGCGCACCCACCAGCTTCGCGTGCATATGGCAGCAATCGGCCACCCAATCGTCGGCGATGGCAAATATGGCGGCAAGGGCGCCTTCCTGACCGGAACGATCAGCCGCAAGCTTCACCTGCACAGCCGCCGGCTTCGCGTCGATCATCCCGATGGAGGCGCACTCGATATTTCGGCGCCGGTTCCCGACCATTTCGCCGCAAGCCTGGACGCGCTCGGCTTTGACCTGCTGCTCGGTGATGTCGTCGCCGAAGAGGCGCCGAAACCCTCAAACCGAACGATCGAGAAGGCGAAAGCCAAGGCGCATGCGAAGCAGGTGCGAAAGGCGCGCCGCGGCGAGCGGCGCGGACGCGCCGAAGCCAAGGCCAAGGGCCCTGCGAAACGCGCCCCGGCCAATCGCAAGGCGCCTCCCAAAAAGCCCCGCTGATGCACCCCAACTCCGCCTTCCGCCCCGAGCAGGACGATCTCGCCGCCTTGCTTGTGCGCGAGATCGGCTTTGCCGCGATCTTCGCCGGCACGCCTGACGGCCCGCGGGTCGCTCATGCGCCGGTGATCCTCAGTGAGGACGCAACGACGCTGCAATTTCATCTCGCGCGTGGCAATGGGTTGACGAAGCATCTCGCAGGCGCCGCGGCGCTGGTGGTCGTGCAGGGTCCCGACGCCTATGTCAGCGCGAACTGGTACGCCGATCAGACAAAGGCGGTGCCAACCTGGAACTATGTCGCAGTCGAGATGGAGGGCGTGCCCCGCCAACTCGATGATGCCGGTCTCGTCGCCCAGCTCGACGCGCTCGCAGCGCTTCACGAAGCCCGGGCCGGCGAAGATCCGCCTTGGACGCGAGGCAAGATGGATCCGGCCTGTTTCGGCAAGCTGACGGGCGCGATCCTCGCCTTTGAAATGCCCATCACCGCCTGGCGCCCGACGATCAAGCTGTCGCAGAACAAGGATGCTGACGAGCGAGCGCGCGTCGCGGACGGTATCGAACGTACAGGCCACGGCGCCCTCGCCCATTTGATGCGTGAGCTCGGCGGCGCTAGGAAGAACGCATGACAACCACGGCAAACGACGCCCTCGCCAAGAAGCGTTTCATCGCGCTCAACGCCATCCGCATCACGGGCGCTCTTTTCACCCTCGCGGGCTTTGTGCTGATCCGTGGCGGCTGGACCCTCGCCGGCCAGCCTGCCGACCGATGGATAGGAGTCGCCGTGGTGCTGGTCGGCCTGTTCGATTTCACGGTGATGCCAAAGATCCTCGCGCGGCGCTGGCGGTCGCCCGACGCGCGATGAAGAGGTTCTGGAAAGAGGCCAAGGCCGTTGCAGCGGACGGCGGATGGGGCATCGCGCTCGATGGGCGCGCGGTAAATACCCCAGGGCGCGCGCCGCTCGTAGTCGCGAGCCGCGCGCTGGCTGAAGCCATTGCGGCCGAATGGGGCGCGCAGGACAACCGGCTCGATCCAGCGGCGATGCCGCTCACCGGACTTGCCAACGCCGCCATCGACCTTGCGCGCCCTGACCCCGCCACCTTCGCCGCACCCATCGCCGCTTATGCCGAGAGCGACCTTCTGTGCTACCGCGACGCCCGCGACGCCGCGCTCCAGGCCGAGCAGGCCGCGGCGTGGAACCCGCTGCTCGCATGGGCCGAGGATCGCCACGGCATCGAATTCACCCTCGCGCAGGGCGTCATTCCGGTCGACCAGCCGCCCGCCACCGTTGCGGCGCTGCGCGGCGCGCTTCTCATCTACGATCCTTACCGCCTCGCCGCGCTGACGCCCATCGTGACCATTGGGGGTTCGCTCGTCGCCGCGCTCGCGCTTGCGGAGCGCGCATTCGACGCCGCCGCGCTGTGGGAGGCGGTCAACCTCGACGAACTCTACCAGGAACGCCGCTGGGGCGCCGACAGCGAGGCGCAAAAAGCGCGCCGACGGCGCGAAGCCGACTGGAACAACGCGGCGCGCTTTCTTGCGCTTCTTTGACGAAGCTGTCCGGCTCGAGCCCCCGGGGTCAAGTCAATCCACGAAATTCGGCTTCCGCTTCTCCATCCCTGCCATCACCGCCTCCATCTGATTGGGAGTGCGGATGACCTTCACCTGTTCATCGCTTTCGGCTTGCAGGATCTCGGCGTCGGTGGCGTCGGCGAGCATGTTGCAGAGGCGCTTGGCACCGCGAATGGCGTGCGGATTCTTGTTCGCGATCACCTCGGCAAGCTCGAGCGCCTTCGCCAGGGGATCGTCGGACACATGGGTCGCAAAGCCCAGCATCTTCGCCTCCGAGCCTGTAAATTCCCGGTTGGTGTATATCAGCTCGCGCAGCACGTCGTCGGCGACCTGCGTACGCCATAGCGCCATTCCGGCAACATCGGGGACGAGGCCCCAGCGCATCTCCATGATCGCGATGCGCGTGTCGGGGTGGACGATGCGGATGTCGGCCGCCGCCATGATCTGACTGCCTGCGCCGAATGCAACACCATGCACGGCGGCGATCACCGGCACCGGCAGCTCGCGCCAGCCCCATGCTGCATATTGGGCGTTGTTCGCAATTCCGCGCGTACGATCGGACAAGCTGCCCCCCGCGCTGCTCGCGCCCGGATCACGCTCGGCGCTGAGGCTGGAGAGGTCAAGGCCTGCGCAGAAGGCGCGCCCCTCGCCCGACAGAACGACGACGCGAAGGCCCTGCTGCGCCTTGAGCTCGTCGACGGCCTCGGCCAGCGCCGACCACATCGCTGCGTCGAGGGCATTGAGCTTGTCGGTACGGATAAGCCGGACATCGGCGATCCCGCCGTCCAGCATGGTGATGGAAATCCGGTCCTTCATGGGAGAGTCCTTCGCGTCAGCGTTTGAGGGCCGCTTCGACGAGCGGCAATTGGTCGTTTCCGAAATACATGTCGTCGCCGTCGACGAAGATGGTGGGGGAACCGTAACCGCCGCGCGCGATGACCTCCTCGGTGTTCGCGCGCAGCCGCGCCTTGACGGATTCGCTGCCTGCCGCGGCGCGAATCGCCGCCCCGTCGAGCCCCTCGGCGTCGGCGACGGCCTCGAGCACGTCAGGATCGTCAAGATTTTCCTGGCGATCGAAGTAGCTCGCAAAGGCAGCGCGCGCGAAACGGACGAGCGAGGACTGGTCGTCCTCGAGCGCTGCGGCAAAGCGCATCGCGGTCACGCTCTTTGCAGGGTGCCATCTTGAGGGGAAGTTCATCGGGACACCGGCAAGCTGCGCCCAATCTTTCAGTACCTTCCAGCTGTGCTGCATCCGCCGGTTGTCGGCCTGCTCTCGCGCGGCATAGATCGCCGGGTTTACCGCATTGAACACCCCGCCGACCAGGATCGGGCAATAGCGCGCGCTCACGCCGTTGCGCTCGAGTATGGCTGGCAAATTGTGAAAGGCGAGGCAGGTCCACGGGCTCGACAAATCGAAGAAGAATTCGACGCGGTTGGTCATCGGGTCACGCCCTTTCCTTCGCCTGCTCCCAATAGCGGTCGCGCAGCAGCCTCTTGTAGAGTTTGCCCGTGTCGTGGCGCGGCAGCGCATCGAGAAAGTCGATCCGGCGCGGGATCTTCACGCCCGAGAGTTTCTCCCGCGCGTATGCGATCAGCTCGTCGCGAAAGGCGTCGGTTGCATCGGCCATGTCCGCCGGCTGGACTACCGCAATCACTTCTTCGCCCATTTCCTCGTGCGGCCCGCCGACCACGGCAACGTCGGCGACCTTGGGATGGGTGACAAGGTGGTTTTCGATCTCCTGCGGATAGATATTCACCCCGCCGGAGATGATCATGAAGCTCTTGCGGTCGGTCAGATAAAGAAAGCCGTCTGCGTCGAGCTTGCCGACGTCCCCGAGCGTCGACCAGCCTTTTGAATTGCGGCTGGAGGCAGTCTTCTCGGGATCATCGTGATATTCGAAGACGCTTTCACTTTCGAAGAAGACCGTCCCTTCCTCCCCGACCGGCACCTCGGTTTCATTATCCTCGCCCACGATATGGACGACGCCGTTGATCGCGCGGCCCACCGTGCCCTTGTGCGCAAGCCAGTCCTGGCTGGTCGCAAAGGTCATGCCATTGCCCTCCGACCCCGCATAATATTCGAGCAGGACCGGCCCCCACCAGTCGATCATCGCCTGCTTGACCGGGATCGGGCAGGGCGCCGCGGCGTGAATTGCGCTCTTCATCGTCGATACATCATATTGCGCGCGCACCGCCTCGGGCAGCTTCAGCATGCGGACGAAATGGGTGGGCACAAATTGCGCCGCGTTGCAGCGATAGTGCTGGATCGCCGCAAGCGCGCCTTCGGGATCGAATTTCTTCATCAAGACCACCGTCCCGCCCAGACGATGGATCGTCATCGACCAGCGCAGCGGCGCAGCGTGATAAAGCGGTGCGGGCGAGAGATAGATGCTCTCGGAATTGATGCCGAACGCCATCGAGGCGAGCATGACCAAGCTGTTGGGCGCATCGATCGCCGGCTCTTCGGGCAGCGGCACGCGCACGCCCTTGGGCCGCCCGGTGGTCCCCGACGAATAGAGCATGTCGACACCGGCACGCTCGTCGGCGATGGGATCGGCGGGCATCCTTGCGAGCTCATCCTCGATCTTCGGCCAGCCGGCAATCTCGCCGCCCATCGAGAAGCGTTCGATCTTCGTCTGGAGCTGAAGCGCGGCCGGTGCAAGGCTCGCGGCCACCACCAGCATCTTCGCGCCCGAATTTTCCAGAATATAGTCGGTCTCGTCCTGCGTCAGCCGCGACGAGATGCAGACATAGCGAAGCCCAGCGCGCTGTGCGCCCCAGGTCAGCCCGTAATAGTGCGGCGTGTTGTCGAGCATGAAGGCAATGACATCCTCATGCTCCAGCCCATGCGCGCGGAACATCTGCGCCGCGCGGTTCGACGCTGCGTCGAGCTCTGCATAGCTGATCGCCTCGCCCGTCTCGGCGACGATGACCGCCGGCTTTTGAGGATTGGTGCGGGCATGGACTGAAGGGTGCATCGGGCATCGTCTCCGGAGCTATCTGCTTTGATTATGCAAGGGGTGAGTAGCGAGTTGAAACTTTTGGTCAAGCAAGCTCGCCGCCGATATTTCCTCGCGGCGTTGCAGACCGGCGCTGCTGTGCTAACGGGTCGCCATGACCACCGACGACATCCTCGCAACCGACTTCGCCACCCTGCCCGACCTCGTTCGCGCTCACGCAAAAAAACGTCCCGGTGCCGTAGCGGCCGCCGATCCGTTCCGGCGCCTCAGCTGGCTCGAGCTCGACCGGATCGTCGACCGAATCGCCGCGCGGCTGCAGGAGGACGGGCTGACGAAGGGAGATCGAACCGCGATCGCAGGGCTGAACAGTGTCGAGCAGGTGGCGGTCATCCTCGGCACGCTGCGCGCCGGCGGAGTCGCGGGGCTGATCACCAACAGCGCGACCGGAGAACAGATGGCGGCGATGATCGCTGACACGGGCGCGCGCCACCTGTTCCTCGACAGCGCCGCTTCGGCAAGCCTTGAAGGTCAGATCGTCACCGCGAGCGATCGCATCGCGATGGACGGCAGTGACGTCGGCACGCCGCTCGATATCTGGATGGCGGCAGAGGGCGCTGCCCCGGCGCCGGTGACGATCGATCCGCTTGACGGCTTCAATATCATCTATTCGTCGGGCACGACGGGTACGCCGAAGGGCATCGTGCACAGCCATGCAATGCGCTGGCAGCATATCCAGCGCGGCGCCCCAGCCTATGGGCCGGCGGCGGTGACGATCCTTTCAACCCCGCTCTATTCAAACACGACAATGGCAAGCTTCCTGCCAACCCTCGGGTCGGGCGGGCAGGTTGTGCTGATGAAGAAATTCGACGCTCGGGGATTCCTCGAACTCGCCGAGCGCGAGCGGGCGACCAATACGATGCTCGTGCCTGTGCAGTATCGCCGTATCATGGCCCTGGAGGATTTCGACCGCTTCGACCTTTCGAGCTTCGTCATGAAATATTGCACCTCGGCGCCCTTCCCCGCTGCGCTCAAGGCCGATGTGCTGAAACGCTGGCCGGGCGGGCTGGTCGAAATCTACGGCATGACCGAGGGCGGAGCGACATTCATCCTCGAAGCGCATCAATATCCGGACAAGCTCCACACCGTCGGCAAACCCGCGCCCGGCCATATCGCCAAGGTGATCGACGAAGACGGCAACGAACTGCCGCAAGGCTCGGTCGGCGAGCTGGTCGGCCGGAGCCCTGCAATGATGACGGGTTATAACAACCGCCCCGACGCGACCAAGGCGATGCATTGGTACGATGCAGAAGGAAATCTTTTCTATCGCCACGGCGACATCGGCCGGATCGACGAGGACGGATTCCTCACTCTCATGGACCGGGCAAAGGACATGATCATCTCGGGCGGCTTCAACATCTTCCCGAGCGACCTCGAAGCGATCCTGACCGCGGACGAGCGCGTCGTCGAAGCCGCCGTCGTCGGCATGCCGAGCGAAGAATGGGGCGAGACGCCCGTGGCGTTCGTCGTGCTGAAGGATGGCGCCGACCCCGAGGCGGTTCGCGCCGACTGCAATGCCAGGGTCGGCAAGACTCAGCGCCTCAGCGCGATCAAGATTGTCGACGAACTGCCACGCAGTCCGATCGGCAAGGTGCTCAAACGCGAATTGCGCGATCGTCATTCCGGGTAGCGGCAATAAGGGTCTTTCCTGGGTCCCCGCGGAAAAGCGAACCACCCCGTTCGGCCCCTCTTAGACCTGTCCGCTATCCCAGTCCTCCGGCCCTGAGCGCCGCCAGCGCGCTTTCGAGCCGGGCGTCCCCTTCGCCCTCGACCCAGGCCCAGGGGAGCGTCCTGCGATCGAGCTCGCCGATTGCCACTTCCATGAACCGCCGCCGGTCCGCGACGCTCCCGAAAAGACGGGTGCCATCCTCCCTCCATGGCAGGTCCATCGCGGGAACGAGGTAGAAGTCAGCGGTATCCTGCCATGCATCGATCGCCGGCAGGCGGCGACCGAGCAACATGATTGCCCATGCCTGCGTCATTAATGGGTCGGTATCAGAGATCAGCCACTCGGGACGCTCCGCCCGCGCCGCGCGGGTCGCTGCGACATGGCCATCGAAGATCGCGAGCAGATCCGCCTCCTCGAACGCGGTGCCGTTCGCCTCGGCATAGAGACGGCCATATTCGGGCACGACGACCGCGCCGAGCCGGGCCGAAATGCGCGGGGCGAGCGTCGACTTTCCGGTGCTTTCGGCGCCATGGAGGCAGATGTGCCGCGTCATGCCAGAAGCGTCCCGTCCGCCGCGGCGCGGCGCCATTGGGCCAGCCCCGCTATCGAAATGCCGAGCAGCACGACATAGACCGCGCTCGTCGCATAGAGGCCCCGCCATGCGAAGAGGGGCACCGCGATCAGATCGACCAGAATCCACAGCCACCAGCTTTCGACGCGGCGCCGTGCAAGCAAGGCTTGCGCCGCGATGCTCGCCATCGCAATGCCGCCATCGGCCCAGGGGGCCGCTGCATCGGTGAAGCGCTGCATCATGGCGCTCCATGCGGCCCACGCCGCGATTGTCGCGATCATCCAGAATTGGCGGTCGCGGCGCGCGAGCCATCCGACCGGGACGCCCTTTTCCTCCTTCGCGCGCAGCCAGTTCCACCACCCATAGATATTGAGCGCGAAGAAAAAGCCCTGGAGCAGCATGTCGCTGTAGAGTTTCGCCTCGAAGAACACGATTGCATAGAGGCTGACCGCTACGAGCGCGAAGGGGTAATTCCATATGCTCCGCCGCGCGACCAAGGCCACATTGATCAGCACCAACGCTGCCGCCAGCCACTCGAGCTCGCTCATGTCCCTTTCTCCGTCCGTGACCGCGTCCACAGCCCTTCGCGACTGATCCGCCGCTGCGGCGGGCGGCGCAGGACCGACCAGCCGGCGCGCGCCACCCAGCCGAGCTTGGCGGCAAGCGAGCTCGACGCGCGGTGGTCCCAGGCATGGTCGCCGCGGCGGCGGACCTCGCGTGCGATGTCGCCATAGATGCCGGTCGCGGCGAGCACCGCCCAGCGGCTTCGCGGCCTGAGCTTGCGCGCGCCCCAGCGCGCCGACGCCTCATATTCTTCCGCCATCTCGGCGAGCCATTTCGCCATCACGCTGAGCCGCGAACGAAAGGCAGGGTGCATGTGCTGGCCGGGCGGAATGTCGAGTTCGGCGAGCCACTCGTCGGGCAGGTAGCAGCGGTCGGCGGCGGCATCCTCGGCGATGTCGCGCGCGATATTGGCGAGCTGAAAAGCGATGCCAAGGTCCGATGCGCGGTCGAGCGTCGTCTCGTCCGCAGGATCAATTCCCATTACATGCGCCATTGCGACGCCCACCGCGCCTGCGACATGATAGGCATAGCGGAGGAGGTCCGCCTCGCTGCGCGGCCTCCAATCGTCGGCGTCGAGTTCAAAGCCCGCGATGATGTCGTCGATAACGGCGCGGGGAATGACAATTTCGGTAAGCAAAAGGCCGAGCGCATCGAACGCGGCTTCGCCGGTGGGTTCGCCCGCAAAGGCGCGGTCGGTCAGCGCGCGGATGCGCGCCAGCGCCGCCTGGGCGTCGTGCCCCACTCCCATCGGCCCGCCATGATCCTGCCCATCGACCAGGTCGTCCGCGGCGCGGCACCAGGCGTAGAGCAACCACACCCTCTCGCGCGTGATCCGGTCGAACAGCTGGCTCGCGAGCGCAAAGCTTTTGGAGCCCTGCGCAATGCTGTCGTGCGCGAAGCCGTGCAGGGCCTGGGCATCATAGCCCCCCGCTTCGCTCATCAAAGATCGTCGGCCTTCATCGCGAAAATTGGCTCGTGCGGCTGATAGCCCTCCATCTTGTCGAGCAGCTCGTCGATCCCGGCATCGACAATCAGGATGCCCGCATGCGCTGGGCGGATGAACCCGGTTTCGATCATTCGGCGGTTGAAGGCGATCAGATTGTTGTAGAAGCCCGCAGCGTTGAGCAGGCCCACGGGCTTGGCGTGGTAACCAAGCTGCGCCCAGCTGATCGCCTCCCACAGCTCGTCCATCGTCCCGACGCCGCCCGGGATGGTGAGGAAGCCGTCGGCGAGATCGGTGAACATGCGCTTGCGCTCGTGCATCCCCGAGACGACGTGGAGCTCCGTGACGCCGCGGTGCGCAACTTCGGTGCCGACCAGCGCGTCGGGGATTACGCCGATCACCTCGCCGCCGGCTTCGAGCGCCGAATCCGCGACCGCTCCCATCAGCCCGAGGCGGCCGCCGCCGTACACGACGCCGATCCCGCGACTCGCCAAGGTGCGGCCGACATGGCGGGCGGTTTCGATATAGACGGGGTCGGCCGGGGTCGCGGACCCGCAATAGACGGCGAGGCGTTTCATAGGTCTATCCTTACCCGCTCGCGGCGCGAACGGAACTATATGTTCAGCATCAGGGCGGCCGTCGCCTTGGCACTGCCGACCACCCCGGGAATTCCAGCGCCGGGATGCGTCCCCGCGCCGACGAAGTAAAGATTCGAAATATGGTCATCGCGGTTGTGGGCGCGAAAATAGGCGCTCTGCCGCAGCAACGGCTCAAGGCTGAAAGCGCTGCCAAGGTGTGCAGCAAGGTCTGCTTCGAAATCGCGCGGCGTATAGTGAAACCGGGTCACCAGATTGTCGCGCAGCCCTGGCAGCACGCGCCGTTCGACCTCCGCGAGCACGGCGTCGGCAAAACGCTTCCCGAACGCCCCGTCCCAGTCTGCGGGCGCTTTTCCAAGATGCGCAACCGGGGCGAGCGCATAGAAAGTGGCATGCCCGGGGGGCGCCATTCCCGGATCGGTCGCACTGGGATGATGAAGGTAGAGCGAAAAGTCGTCAGGCACCCTCCCATGCCGGTAGATGTCGTCGAGCAGCCCCTTGTAGCGTGGCCCGAAGAGGATGCTGTGGTGCGCAATATCGGGGTAATCGCCTCTTACGCCGAAATGGACGACGAACAGCGAGGGTGACCAGCGCTTTTTCGCGAGACCTCTTGCAACGATGGCGCCGCGCCTGTGGCCGAGCAGGTCGCGATAGCTGTGCATCAGGTCCCCATTGGAGGCGACCATATCGGCGGCTGCCCGCCAGCCGCTCTGCGTGACGACGCCGCTCGCGCGGTCGCCCTGCGTTTCGATTCTCGCCACCGCATCGGCGAGGCGAAGCGTACCGCCCAACCTTTCGAAGAGCCGTACCATCCCGCTGACCAGCGCGTTGGTCCCGCCGCGCGCCCACCAGACACCGCCCTGCTTCTCGATCGTGTGGATCAGCGCGTAGATCGCGCTCGTGGTCATCGGATTGCCGCCAACGAGCAGCGTATGGAACGACAGCGCCTGCCGCAGCCGCTCGTCGCGGACAAAGGATGAGACCACCGAATAGACGCTGCGCCAGGCCTGATATCGCATCAGTGCAGGGGCAGCGCGGAGCATCGAGGCGAAGTCGAGAAAGGCGGCCGAGCCAAGCTTCACATAGCCCTCGCGATGCACGCCTTTCGCATATTCAAGGAACCGCTCGTAGCCGGCGATGTCGGCGGCATTGAGCCTCGCGATCTGTGCACGGAGCGCCGGCTCGTCGTTCGAATAGTCGAACCGCGACCCGTCGGGCCAGTCGAGGCGATAGAAGGGGGCGACGGGTAGGAGTTCAACGTCTCCGGCCATTTGCTGCCCGCTCAGCGCCCATAATTCCTCAAGACACGGCGGATCGGTGATGACGGTCGGCCCCGCGTCGAAAATATATCCCTCTCGCCGCCAATGATAGGCGCGCCCGCCCGGCCCATCGCGTGCCTCGATGATGGTGGTCGACACCCCCGCCGACTGGAGGCGGATGGCAAGCGCAAGGCCGCCGAAGCCCGCACCGATCACAATGGCGGTTTGCGTCATTTCCAGTCGAAGCGCCGCAGCGCGGCGATTGCGCGGCCAACGGAAACCGGTGGCTTTCCGGCTAGCAGGCGCAGCTTGTCGGCGGGCCGCGATCGGCCCGCATAAAAGCGCGCGATCAGCCCCGAGGGAAGCCGGTAGAAGCGCTCGAAGATGCGATAGCGTGCGCCGGGCTCGGCCGCCCGAAAGAGCATCGCGTCGAGCATCCGATAGAAACGCTGGCGCCGCCAACCTGTCGCCGCGCGTTCACGCAGCGTGGCTGGCAGATCGGGACCGATGAGCGCGGGAAGCGCCGCCGCGGTGCGCACTGCATCGGGCAACGAATAGCCGGTCGTGGCGTGAAAGGCGCCGGCCCGCACGCCGATCCGCGCGGTGCGGTCCGACGGCGGCCAATAGCGATCGAAGTCGCCCGCGATCACCACCGGCAGGACGCCGGTCTCCTCGCGTAGCGCTTTTTTCGAGATCTTCCACCCCTGCGCTGCTGCATAGGTCCGGATGCGGTCCCGGACCGCCACGACATCAAGGTCGGGCGTATCGCTGTAATAAGTATCCTCTACAAAGATTGTCTCGGCGTCGAGCGGCAGGAGATAGACGAAGCGATAGCCCTCGAGTTGCTCAACGGCGGCGTCCATCACGACCGGCTGGGCAAGCCCGTGCCCGCCCTTCACGCGGAGCGTCTGTCCAACAAACTTCTGCCAGCCGCAGCTCAGCCCCGATCCATTGCTTGCCGCCCCGCGCGCGTCGATGACATGGCGCGCATCGAGCCGTCCGCCCGCAGCAAGCAGCACATGGTCGGTCGCGACATGGAGCGCACGATCGGCGATCAGGTGTCCCGCGGGCAGCGCCGTTTCGATCGCCTCTGCCAATGCCTCGCTGGTCACGCTCTTGTACCCCATGCGCAAAGTGCGGTGATAGGCAGGAAAGCGGACATGATAGGCCGGCCAGTGGTAGCGGACGAGCGGCGCGACGAGCCAGCGATCGCGCTTGGCGATGTCGCTGTCGAAGAAGGACCAGATATGATTGCCCCCGACCGGCCCCGCCTCGACCAGCCGCACGTCAAGCTCGGGACGCTTTGCTGCGAGCGCGAGCGCCGCAAGCCCGCCCGCCAGCCCGCCCCCGACGATGGCAATGTCACAGCGCGAGGACGGGGTGCTGGTCATGCGACGGGCCTAGCCGAGCATGCGAGCGGGGGGAAGGCCAATGGCGCGCTATTCGGCGCAGATGACTTTCGACGCGGCTTGCTGCAAAATCCACCCGTGTCTATGCCTGCCCTCTGCATCGAACCTGCCGCGCCCGCCGATGCCCGGGCCATCGCATCCATCTATGCGCATCATGTCGCGCGCGGCACCGCGACCTACGACGTTGAACCGCGCAGCGTCGTCGCGACGGCCGCGCTGATCTCGGAGCATCATGCGAAAGGCTGGCCCTTTCTCGCCGCGCGCACGGCTGACGGCGATGTCGTGGGCTTTGCCTATGCCAGCCAATTCCGCCCGCGCGCTGCCTACGCCTGGGCGTGCGAGGATAGTATCTATGTTGCACCGTCGCAGCAGGGCTGCGGCATCGGCCGCACGCTTCTCGGCGCGCTCTTGACAGCGGCCGCAGCGGCAGGGTTCCGCACGATGGTCGCGGTGATCGGCGGCGGCGAGCCCGCCTCGGTCGCCCTCCACGCTGCCTGCGGCTTTGCGCACGCAGGGCGCCTCACCGGGATGGGGTGGAAGCATGGGCGCTGGCTCGACACCGTCTATATGCAGCGCGCGCTCGGCGTCGGCACGGCGAGCCCGCCCCAATGAGCGCGGCAGCCGCGATCGCGCTCTCGGCGCTTGCGATGACGCTGATCGTCGGGGGCCGCTATCTGCTCTCGAGCGGCGCCTTTGCCCTGGCAACGCGGCTTCGGCACCCGGGCCTCTATCGCGGACTGGAACTGCAGATCCGGCGCGAAATCGGCTGGAGCCTTGCGAGCGCCGCCATCTATGGCGTCCCCGCTGGTCTTGTTGCCTGGGGCTGGCAGGCACGGGGCTGGACGCGCATCTACACTGATGCTGCCACCTATCCGCTCTGGTATTTGCCCTTGAGCCTGCTCGCCTTCCTGCTGATACACGACGCCTGGTTCTATTGGACGCACCGGGCGATGCACCGTCCCTGGCTGTTCCGCCGGGCGCATGCGGTACACCACGCAAGCCGTCCTCCGACGGCATGGGCCGCGATGAGCTTTCATCCCCTTGAGGCGATTACCGGCGCTGTCGTCATACCAGCGCTGGTCTTCGTCATCCCGGTCCATGTGGCCGTGCTCGGCCTCGTCCTTGCCATCATGACGCTGATGGGCGTGACCAATCATATGGGGTGGGAAATCGCGCCCGGCGCACTGGTGCATGGACGCGCGGGGCGCTGGCTGATAACCGCGACGCATCATGAGGCCCACCACGCGGTCTATCGGGGAAATTATGGGCTCTATTTTCGCTTCTGGGACAAAATGTGCGGCACGGATATCGGGCTTGGCTCTCTGGCCACTCCTGATCGGCGCGAGCGCAGCCCCGCCGAGCGTTGAAGTCAGCGTGACCGGGCTGCGCAGCACGAAAGGCCAGTTGCTCGTCTGCCTGACCACGAACCCCAAGGCATTTCCCGACTGCAGCGATGACAAAGGCGCGGTACGGATGGCGGTAAAGGCCGGGGCCGCGGCGGATTTCGTCATCGAGGCGCCCGCCAATGGCACCTATGCGATCGCCGTAGTCCACGACGAGAATGGGAACAACCGGATGGACAAGGCCCTGTTCCTGCCAAAGGAGGGCTTCGGATTTTCGCGCAATCCTGCGATCACCGTGGGCCCGCCAAGCTTCAGAGCGGCCAGCTTTGCCCTCGACGGCGAGACGCGGCAGGCAATTCGCATGAAATATATGCTGTAATCACCCGCCGCGCCCCGAACTTGCTCAGGGCAAGGCCGCGGTGACGATGATCTCGACCTTATAGTCGGGGGTCGCGAGGCGAACCTCGCCGGTCGCGCGGGTCGGCGCGCCGGCGCCGCCCAACCACTCTTCCCATACGCTGTTCATCGCGCCGAAGTCGGCCATGTCGGCGAGCCAGATCATCGCGGTCAATAACCGCGACCTGTCGGTGCCCGCTTCGGCGAGCAGGCTGTCGACCTGCGCGAGCACGGCGCGGGTCTGACTGGCTGCATCCTCGCCCGGCGCGCCAACCTGGCCCGCGAGGTACACGATACCGTTATGGATAACGGCTTGGCTCATGCGCGAACCCGAATGAAGGCGCTCGATACTCATGACAATCTCCCCTGGGTTAAAGTGAATAGCGGTCGAGCCCCAAACCTTCGGGATCGATCGGCGGTACCTCGCCGCCGATGAGGCTGGCAATCAGACGGCCCGAGCCGCATGCCATCGTCCAGCCCAAAGTGCCATGCCCGGCGTTGAGGAACAGGTTCGCAATCGGTGTCTTCCCGACGATCGGGGTACTGTCGGGCGTCATCGGGCGCAGCCCGCTCCAGAAATTGGACGGCGCTTCATTGACCGCAGCACCGGGGAAAAGATCGTTCAGCGAATGACGCAGCGTCCCTTCGCGTCGTGGCGGGAGCGCGCGATTGAAGCCGGAAAGCTCGGCCATGCCGCCAACGCGGATACGGCCCCCAAGCCGGGTAATCGCGATCTTGTGGCTTTCGTCGAGCAGGGTCGAAACCGGTGCGCAGTCGGGATCGGCGACCGGCAGCGTGATCGAGTAGCCCTTCACCGGATAAATGGGAAGTCGAAGTCCCAGTGGCCGCAAAAGCGCGGGCGAATAGCTGGCGAGAGCGACCAGATAGGCGTCTGCCCGCAGCACGCCTGCGGACGTATGGACCGCGGAAACCTTTCCTCCCTCCATTTCGAGGCCATCGATCCGCGTGTTGTATCGCAGCTCGCCCCCCTTTGCGGGCAGGAGCGCGGCGAGCTTGCTCGTAAAGATATGACAGTCGCCGGTCTCGTCGTGCGGGAGCCGAAGCCCGCCAAGGAAGCGATCTCGCGCAGCAGCGAGGCCCGGCTCGGCGCGAAGGCAGCCATTGCGATCAAGCAGCTCGAACGGGACAGCATAGTCGCGAAGCACAGCGATATCGCCGGCGCTCGCGTCGAGCTGCTTTTGCGTGCGAAAGAGCTGGAGGGTGCCCTGCGAGCGATGGTCATAGTCGAGCCCCAGCCGGGCGCGCAGCGCGACGAGTTCATCGCGGCTGTATTCGGCAAGCCGCACCATGCGACTCTTGTTGAGCGCGTAGCGCGCGGCGGTACAGTTGCGCAGCATGGCGATCGTCCAGCGCAGCATCGCCGTGTCGAGCCGCGGCTCGATGATCAGCGGCGCATGTTTCATGAACAGCCAGCGAAGAGCCTTTGCCGGAATGCCGGGCGCTGCCCAGGGCGAGGCATAGCCCGGCGAAATCTCGCCCGCATTGGCGAAGCTGGTTTCGAGCGCCGGCCCGGGCTGACGGTCGACGAGCACAACCTCGTGCCCCGCCTCGGCAAGATACCAGGCTGAAGCAACGCCGACGACACCGGCACCCATTACGATGATCTTCATGGCGCGCGCCCCGGCAGGACGATCTCGGCGTTGCCGTCCTCGACGAAGATGCGCGCGTGACGTGCACCGAGCCGCGTCAGTATCTCATAGGCGATGGTTCGAGCGTCGCGCGCCGCATCTGCGAGCGACTGCGAGGGCCCAAGACATTCGACGAAATCGCCTTCGGCGAGTTCGCCCTGGGGAAGGGCGCTGATGTCGACGGTGAGGCTGTCCATGGAAACGCGCCCGACGATGGGCAGCCGTATGCCGCGGTGCCACAAGGCCCCCGCGCCGCCGAGGGAGCGCGGCCAGCCGTCGGCATAGCCCAGCGCGATCGTTGCAAGCCGCTGCGGCGCGGGGGCGATATGGTCCAGGCCATAGCCGACCCGGGTTCCCGCCGCGACGGTGCGGATCTGGAGCACCCGGGCGTGAAGCTGGACGACGGGGCGCAGCCCTACCGCGTGGGGCCCCGGATCGACCCCGAACAATGCGACGCCCGGACGCGCGAGATCCGCGTGGAATGGTGGGGGGAGAAAGACGCCGCCGCTGTTGGCGATCGACGCGGGGACACCCGGGAAATGCGCTGCAATCCGGCGAAAGGCAGCAAGCTGCTCCCCATTCGCAGCGCGGCCTGGCTCGTCGGCGCAGGCAAGATGCGTCATCAGCAGCCGGAGGTCGAGTTCGCGGGCGCACGCGGGGTCGGCGGCGAGCGCGAGCGCATCCTCCACCGCGAGGCCGAGGCGCGACATGCCGCTGTCGACCTGTAGCGCAGCGGGAAGCGGAAATCCGAGCCTGCGGGCGCTGGCGCGCCAGCGCGTGACTTGCGACAAGGAATTGAGCACAGGGATAGCGCCAGCAGCAGTGCAGGCTCCCTCGCTCGCAGGGTCGAGCCCATTGAGAATGAAAATCGCAGCGTCAGCGCCGACCGCGCTTGCAAGCGGGGCGACCTCCGAGAGCTGGGCGACGAAAAAGGTGCGGCAGCCTTCGCGATACAGCGCAGCGCCGACGCGCGTTGCGCCGAGACCATAGGCATTCGCCTTGACCACCGCACCGCAGCGCGCGGGCGCTACGCGTTCGGTGAGCGTGCGGTAATTGGCGCGCAGGGCATCGAGGTCGATGCCAAGGCGGCTCGAACAGCTTTCAACGCAAGATAACTGCTGCATATCGCGCTCCCAGTAGGAGAGTTAGCGAATATCATGCTGCATATTTCACCGATCTATATATTGTTCGGGCCGAACACCGCACGACTTTCGAAGAATCTGCGAATTATTGGAATTTTCTGCATGAACGCGCTTGACGACGCCGACCGGCGCATCCTCACCCACCTTCGCCTCAACGCGCGGATCACCAACAGGGCGCTCGCCGCTGAGGTCGGGCTCTCGCCTTCGGCCTGCCTTCGGCGTGTCCGCCTGCTCGAACAGTCGGGAGTCATTCGCGGCTATAGCGCGATCGTCTCGGGCACGGCGCCCGACGAAGGCACGATCGCGATCGTGCAGATCGAGCTTGAGCGGCAGACGGAGGAATATCTCGTCCGGTTCGAGGCGGCGCTACGCCGGCACCCCGAAATTCAGGAATGGTACCTGATGACCGGTGACGGCGATTATATCCTCCGCGTCCAGATCGCCGGAATCGACGACTATGGCGTGTTTCATCGCGACGTCCTCTCGCGCCTCCCCGGTGTCTCGCGCATCACGTCGAGCTTTGCGATGCGCAGCCACCGCCGGATGTGAGCCCGCACACGCCAATTGGCGATACAAATGCGGACCGATCGTCTAAGGCATCGCGCGTGACCGCATTTCTACTCCGCATCACCGCTCTTGCCGATCGCTATACCAGGCTGTCCGCGTTCATTCTGGGGCTCGTCTCTGCAACAGGCTTCGCCCCGCTGAACCTCTGGCCGCTGACCCTGCTCGCGCTCGCGGGCTGGATGGCGCTCGTCGCCCGCAGCACTCGCGGCTGGCGCACGTTCGGAATGGGCTGGGCGTTCGGGGTGGGCCATTTCGCGCTCGGCCTCAACTGGATCGCCACCGCCTTCACCTATCAGGCCGCGATGCCGGCCTGGCTCGGCTGGGTCGCCGTACTCTTGTTGTCGCTTTATCTCGCCTTCTATCCAGCGCTCACAGCATGGGGCACGTGGGCGTTGAAACGATACGCCGCGACTTCCTTGGTCGCCGCAGGCAGCCGAAACCCGAGGCCCAATGCAATCCCGGTTGCTGCGGTGCCAACATTGTCCTTCATCCTCGCACTCGCAGCTTTCTGGACGCTCACCGAATGGCTGCGAAGCTGGATCTTCACCGGTTTCGCCTGGAATCCTCTGGGCGCAATTCTCGTTCCGGTTTCGCTGGCCTTACCGGCGAAGACCGTCGGGACGTACGGCCTGTCGGGGCTCACCCTGCTGTGGGTCGGATGGGGGCTGCGCCTGGCGTTCCGTTGGCCGGCAACCTTTCGCAGCAAGCCCAAGAGCGGCACCTTCTTTTCTACCGTGATCCTCGCCCCCATTGCGTTTCTCTGTGTGCCGCTTCTGGTAGCGCTGCTGGCGAACATGAGTGTCGCCGAATCTTCGCAACGGGGCGCGGTCCCTGTCACCCTTGTCCAGCCCAATATTGGACAGGAGGACAAATGGGAGGGCGGCAAGGCCGATGCCAATTTTGCCAAGCTCGCGCGGCTCACGATTCCGAAGGATGAGACCCCGCGTCTGATCCTCTGGCCCGAGGCGGCAATCCCCGATTACCTCGAGGCCGGCTATCCGTCGGTCTATTACGACCGCGCGCCGGCTGCGGCGCGCGGCCGGCTGACCGACCTCATGAACGCAGGCGACCTGATGCTGCTCGGCGCGCTCAAGCTCGAACTCGACCGCACCGGGGACGTCGTCGGCGCGCGCAACGCGGTCATGACCGTCCATTCCGACGGCACGCTCGGCCCGCGCTACGACAAGGCGCATCTTGTCCCCTACGGCGAATATCTGCCGATGCGTTCTCTGCTCTCGGCCATCGGTCTGTCGCGGCTCGCACCGGGCGATATCGACTTCTGGCCTGGCCCGGGTGCGCGAACGCTCGACCTCGGGCGCTTCGGCAGGGCCGGTCTGCAAATCTGTTACGAGATCATCTTCTCGGGACAAGTGGTCGACCGCGCTTACCGTCCTGATTTCATCTTCAATCCATCGAACGATGCCTGGTTCGGCGCCTGGGGTCCGCCGCAGCATCTGGCGCAGGCCCGGCTGCGTGCGATCGAGGAGGGCTTGCCCGTTCTACGCGCGACGCCGACGGGCATCAGTGCAGTAATCGATGCGGACGGGCGCGTCCTCGACGCGATTCCGATGCACAAGGCGGGGCGGATCGACAGCTCCATTCCGCGCGCGCGGGCACCAACGCCATTTGCGCGCTACGGCAACATCGTGCCCGTCGGTCTCGCGCTGCTGCTCATCGCGGCTGCCATTGCCTTTCGGCGCCGCGGACGCTAACAGCAACGCGACATAAAGCATCCTTTATATCCGATCCACAGAAGGCATCTCCATGCGCAACAGCTTCCTTTTCACGTCCGAGAGCGTGTCCGAAGGTCACCCCGACAAGGTGTCGGACCAGATTTCGGATTCGATCGTCGACCTGTTCCTGTCGAAGGATTCCGAGGCGCGTGTCGCGTGCGAGACGCTGACTACCACCCAGCTTGTCGTGCTGGCGGGCGAGATTCGCTGCAAAGGCGTGTACGAAAATGGCAAATGGGCGCCCGGCGCGCTGGAAGAGATCGAGGCGACCGTCCGCAAGACGGTGAAGGAAATCGGCTACGAGCAGGATGGTTTTCATTGGCAAACGCTGCGCTTCGAGAATAACCTTCACGGCCAGTCGGCCCATATCGCGCAGGGCGTCGACGAAAGCGGCGACAAGGACGAAGGCGCCGGCGACCAGGGCATCATGTTCGGCTACGCCTCGGACGAGACACCCGACCTCATGCCGGCTACACTCGATTACAGTCACAAGATTCTGGAGCGCATGGCGGCGGACCGCAAGTCGGGCAAGGCGCCGTTCCTCGAGCCGGATGCGAAGAGCCAGGTCACGCTTCGTTACGCCAACGAGCGCCCGGTCGAGGCCACCGCGATCGTGGTGTCGACCCAGCATGCGCCCGGATATTACTGGCACAATGGTGAAGGCGATGAGGCAAAATATGCGACGCTTCGCGACTATGTGAAGAGCGTGGTTGCCGAGGTACTGCCCGCCGAACTGCTGACTGCCAACACTGTCTATCACATCAACCCGACCGGGCGCTTCGAGATCGGCGGGCCCGACGGTGATGCCGGGCTGACGGGGCGCAAGATCATCGTCGACACCTACGGGGGTGCGAGCCCGCACGGCGGCGGCGCGTTCAGTGGCAAGGACCCGACCAAGGTCGACCGCTCGGCCGCCTATATCACGCGTTATCTTGCCAAGAATATCGTTGCAGCAGGGCTCGCGCGACGTTGCACCATCCAGCTTTCCTATGCGATCGGCGTCGCCGAGCCGCTGTCGGTCTATGTCGACCTCCATGGCACGGCCGCCAACGGCGTGACCGAAGCATCGCTCGAACAGCTGATTCCGCAACTGGTCCGCCTGACGCCGAAGGGCATCCGCACCCACCTCGGCCTCAACAAGCCGATCTACCGGCAGACCGCCGCCTATGGGCATTTCGGCCGCCAGGCGCACGGCGACGCTTTTCCGTGGGAGCGCACGGACCTGACCGACAAGCTGAAGGCGGCCTTCGCCTGACAGAGTGCCGGGGCGCTTGCCGCCCGGGTCCTCGAACGCTAGGGCGCGCGCCATGACCGCTTACAAGTCCGGCGACCCGACCACACTGAACCGTCTCTACGGCCGCGCCAAGGGGAAGCCCCTGCGCGCGGGACAGCAGGATCTTGTCGACCATCTGCTTCCGCAGATTGCCGTGCCCGAGGAAGGCGAAGTGTCGGCGGAGCGCTTGTTCGGGCAGGCATGCCCATTGCATTTCGAGATCGGCTTTGGCGGCGGCGAGCATATGGCAGCGCGCGCGGACATGCTGCCCGATCATGGATTTATCGGTGCCGAGCCTTTCCTCAACGGTGTCGCGCAGGCCCTGGTCCACGTCAGCGGCGATCATGGCGCGCACCCGCCGCTTGCCAATATTCGCATCCATCACGGAGACGCGCTGGAAGTCCTGCGCCGCATCCCCGACGGCGCCCTCTCCTTCGCCTATCTGCTCCACCCCGACCCCTGGCCGAAGGCGCGCCACGCGAAGCGGCGGATGATGAACGACGGTCCAGTCGATCTGATTGCAGCGAAACTAAAAGCCGGCGGGGAGTTCCGTTTTGGCACCGACCATCCCGTCTACCTCGCCCACGCGCTCATGATAATGCGGCGTCACCGCCACCAGTTCGAATGGCTGGCAAAGGAGGCGAAGGACTTTCTCGTCCGCCCGGGCGGCTGGCCCGAGACGCGATATGAAGCCAAGGCGCGCGCACAGGGGCATGAGGTCTGGTATTTCCGCTGGAGGCGTAAATAAGAAAGCTATAGAGTTGAAAAGGCTAGTTTTTTGCTAGGGTCAGGACTCATTGATCAGAGCCAGAATATGACGGTCGCGGCGAGAGCGACGGCGGAGAAGAAGGCCTTCGGGCACCGATCGTAACGGGTTGCGACCCGCCGCCAGTCTTTCAGGCGACCGAACATGATCTCGATACGGTTGCGGCGTTTGTAGCGGCGCTTGTCGTATTTGACGGTCTTGTTTCGTATTTTCCGGCCCGGGATGCAGGGCGTGATGCCCTTTTCCTGCAAGGCGTCACGGAACCAGTCGGCATCATAGCCTCGGTCGGCCAGCATCCATTGTGCCTTGGGCAGGCTGTCGAGCAAGGCGGCCGCGCCCGTATAATCGCTGACCTGCCCGGCGGTCATGAAGAAGCTGATCGGGCGACCGTTCGCATCGGTCACGGCATGAAGCTTGGTGTTCATACCGCCCTTCGTCCGGCCGATCAGGCGTCCCGGTCGGCTGCCGGCTGATCCTCACCGATGGCACCGACATCCTCGTCTACCCCACCGATCGCCCGGCCTATGCCCGGCTCTGCCGGATGCTGTCGGTCGGCAAGGCCCGCGCCGGCAAGGCGAAGTGCGAACTCCATTGGGATGATCTCGCCGATTGGGGCGAAGGCCTGATCGCCATGCTCGTCCCCGATGCCGCGGATGACCTGACCGCCATGCGCCTGCGCCGCCTCGCATCGCTTTTCCGGGCTGCTGCTACATGGCGCTGACCCTGCGCCGCCGTCCGCGTGATTTCCTGCGGCTGCACGATCTGGTGAACATGGCGGCGCAGGCGGGCGTGCCGACGGTCGCGACCAATGACGTGCTGTTCCATGCGCCCGACCGCCGGATGCTTCAGGATGTGATGACCTGCATCCGCGAGGGCCGCACCATTGACGATGTGGGGTTCGCGAAGAACCGCCATGCCGACCGTTACCTGAAGCCCCCGGAAGAAATGGCCCGGCTGTTCCGCCTGTGGCCCGAAGCCGTGGCGCGTTCGCTCGAACTGGCCGAGCGCTGCCGGTTCAGCCTCGACGAGCTGGCCTATCAATATCCGCATGAAGTGGTTGACGATGGCCTGACCGCGCAGGCGACACTGGAGAAGCGCACATGGGAAGGCGTGGCCGAGCGTTTCCCCGAAGGCCTGCCCGATGAGGTTGCCGCAACCCTGCGGCACGAACTGGGGCTGATCGAGAGCCTCGATTATGCGCCCTATTTCCTGACGGTGGATTCGATCGTCCGCTTTGCGCGCTCGCAGGGCATCCTCTGCCAGGGGCGTGGCTCGGCCGCCAACAGCGCGGTCTGCTATGTACTCGGCATCACCTCGATCGATCCCTCGCGCAACAACCTGCTGTTCGAGCGGTTCGTCAGCGAGGAACGGCGCGAGCCGCCCGACATCGATGTCGATTTCGAGCACCAGCGCCGTGAGGAAGTCATCCAGTGGGTCTATGATACCTATGGCAGAACCCGCGCCGCGCTGTGCTCGACCGTGATCCGCTACCGCGCCAAGGGCGCGCTGAGCGACGTCGGCAAGGCGATGGGCCTGCCCGAGGACATGATCAGCCTGCTGTCCTCGCAGATCTGGGGCTGGTCGACCGAAGGCGCCGAGCCCAAGCACGCCGAGGAACTGAACCTCAATCTTGACGATCGACGCCTCCGGCTGACCCTCGATCTTGCCCGCCAGCTGATCGGCACCCCGCGCCATCTCTCGCAGCATCCCGGCGGCTTCGTGCTGACCGAGGACCGGCTCGACGAACTGGTGCCAATCGAACCGGCGGCGATGGAAGACCGGCAGGTGATCGAATGGGACAAGGACGATGTCGATGCGCTGAAGATGATGAAGGTCGATGTGCTGGCGCTGGGGATGCTCTCGGCCATGCGGCGCGGGTTCGACCTGCTGCGCGGGCATAAGGGCGTCGATCTCGATCTCGCGTCGATCCCGGCGGAAGATCCGCGCACCTATGCGATGATCCGCAAGGCCGACACGCTCGGCACGTTCCAGATCGAATCCAGAGCGCAGATGGCGATGCTGCCGCGCATGCGCCCACGCACCTATTATGATCTGGTCATCCAGGTCGCGATCGTCCGGCCCGGCCCGATCCAGGGCGACATGGTGCATCCCTATCTGCGGCGACGCGAGGGCGAGGAGAAGGTCGACTTCCCGACACCCGAACTGGAGAAGGTACTGGGCAAAACGCTTGGCGTTCCGCTGTTTCAGGAACAGGCGATGCAGGTCGCGATGGTCTGCGCCGGGTTCAGCGCCGCCGAGGCCGACCAGCTCCGCCGCGCGATGGCGACGTTCAAGCATACCGGCGGCGTGGCCCATTTCCGCGAGCGGCTGATGAGCGGGATGATCGAGCGCGGTTATACGCAAGAGTTCGCCGGGAAGATCATCGGCCAGCTCGAAGGGTTCGGCAGCTATGGGTTCCCGGAATCCCATGCCGCCAGCTTTGCGCTGATCGCCTATGCCAGCGCCTGGCTCAAATGCTGGCACCCCGATGTCTTCTGCGCCGCGCTGCTCAACAGTCAGCCGATGGGTTTCTACGCACCTGCGCAAATCGTGCGCGATGCCCAGAGCCACGGCGTCGAGGTGCGGCCCGTCTGCGTCAACGCCTCGCGCTGGGACTGCACGCTGGAGCCGACTGGCGATGACCGTTTCGCGATCCGGCTCGGGTTCAACCGGGTCTCCGGCCTCGCCAACGCCCAAGCCGCCGCCATCGTCGCGGCCCGTGCCGAACAGCCGTTCCGGGATATTGATGACCTGTGGCGCCGCGCCGGCGTGCCTGCGGCCGCGCTGGTGAAGCTGGCGGAAGCGGATGCGTTCCGCCCTGCGTTCGGGCAAGAACGGCGCGAGGCGCTGTGGGCGATCAAGGCGCAACGCGATGAGCCGCTACCGCTGTTCGCGGCGAGCGCGAGCGACGACGGGCGCCCGCCCGCCGAGATCGTCGAGGAAGCCGTCCGGCTGAAGGCCATGACGGCGGGCCGCGAGGTGGTGGAGGATTATCGCCATACCGGCCTGACCCTGCGCCGGCATCCGCTTGCTTTCCTGCGCGGAGAACTGGCGCGCCAACGCTTCCTGTCCTGCGCCGATGCCCATGCGCTGAAGGACGGTCGCCCGGTTCGGACCGCCGGGCTGGTGCTGGTCCGGCAGCGCCCCGGATCGGCGAAGAACGTCACCTTCATCACCATCGAGGACGAAACCGGCATCGCCAATCTCGTCGTCTGGCCGGACCTCTATGAGAAGCAGCGGCGGATCGTCCTGACCAGCGCGATGCTTGGCATTCAGGGACGCATCCAGCGCGAGGGCGATGTCATCCATCTGATCTGCGCGAAGCTGTTCGATCTCACGCCCTTGCTGTCCAGTCTCAGCGAGTTGGGAGATGCCTTCCCAAAACCCGGCGGGCGCGGCGTTGGCGCGCGCTTCGGTGCGACGGACGATCCTCGTGAACGGCCGCCGCCCATGGCCGGCCTTCGTGGCGCAGATCGACATGAGGGCGCGCTCAGGGTGAAGTCACGTAACTTCCATTGAGCCTTATGACGATTGCTGCACGCGCGCCGCTCGTTCAAAGCCAATCGCGATCACAAACTTCCCATGAAGAAAGGCCGGCAAAGAGAATGAGTTTGGAAAGTGTGAAGGCGTTCATGGCTGCCCATGCCCCGGATATAGAAATCCTCGAAACGCAGGCCAGCACGGCGACGGTCGCTGAAGCGGCCGCCGCCCATGGGGTGGAACCCGCGCAGATCGCCAAGACGCTCTCCTTGCGGGTCGGCGAGCGCGTCGTGCTGCTGGTCACTGCGGGAGACGCGCGTCTCGACAATGGCAAGGCAAAGGCGGCGTTCGGCGGCAAGGTCAAAATGCTGGGCCGGGAAGAGGTCGAGACGATCACGGGACACCCTGTGGGTGGCGTCTGCCCGTTTGGCCTTGCATCGGCCCTGCCGGTCTATTGCGATGAAAGCCTGCGCCTGTTTGCCGTCGTCATTCCGGCGGCGGGCGCCACGAACGCAGCTTTGCGGATCGAGCCTGACCGGATGGCCGCGATCACCAAAGCCCAATGGGTCAATGTTTGCCGGTGACCGGCCTGAACGCGGGCCGATCTATGAAAATATGCCACCAGCGGTGTCGTGATCGAGGGAGCCGTCATGGCCAAAGCGTGACCCACATACTCCGCAATCGACGCCATCCCCGAAGTCTGGTCGGCCCTGACGGATTCAGGCGAACGGACCGAGGATGGCCATTGTCTGAACAGCCGAAACACAGCATGGTCTCGTTCCACCTGAGCCTCCCCGAACGAGGGATTATTGTGTGGCCGTCCCGAGTGGCAACCGGTTGTAAGGTTATAGAGGCGAGATCTGTTCGCCGGTATTGATGATCAGCCTCTGCTGGTATCGCCGGAAGACAATGGCGATGATGCGAGCGGCATTCGCGGCGGAAATGTTCGGTGCCAAGGACTGCGCTCCGACAAGGACTGCGCTCCGATCAGATAAACGATGAACATGTCACCAACCTGACCCAAAACTGGTCCATACCAGATTAACTTCACTAATCTGGATATGACGTGTTTGAACGAATCGGAAAAGCTCCGCGAACGACAATCGTTTCGCTCGGCGCGGGAGCCGCGGCGGCATTTTGCGCCTATTTCTCGATGTATGCCTTTCGCAAGCCATTCGCCGCGGCGACATTCGCTGACCAGCCCGCTCTACTCCTCGATCTCGATTACAAGACGACGCTGCTGATCGCCCAGGTTCTGGGCTACGCGCTATCCAAGCTGATTGGCATCCGTATGATCGCCGAGTTCGGGCGGACCGGGCGGGCGGGCGCTATTCTGACCCTGATTGGCATCTCCTGGCTCGCGCTCATCCTGTTCGGGGCCGTGCCCGCACCATGGAACATCGGCTTTCTGTTCCTGAACGGACTGCCACTCGGCATGATCTGGGGCCTGGTGTTCAGCTATGTCGAAGGGCGCCGCGCATCCGAGGCGATGGGCGCGCTGCTCTGCGCGAGCTTCATCCTCTCGTCGGGTGTCGTCAAATCGGTTGCGATCCTGGTCATGGACTGGGGCGTAGGAGAATTCTGGATGCCGGCGGTTACGGGGGCTCTCTTCTTTCCGCTTCTCCTGTTGTCGCTGTGGTTGCTCGAGCGGATGCCGCCCCCCGACGACCGCGACATCGCCGAGCGCACAGCGCGCGTCCCGATGCGTGCGCGGGAGCGTGCAAGTTTCCTCCGCAACCATGGCGTCGCCATGCTCCTGCTCGTATCGGGCTATGTTCTGTTGACCGCGATCCGGGACTTCCGCGACAACTTCGCGGCCGAGCTCTGGATTGCCATGGGCCAGGGTGGCATCGCTTCAGTATTCTCCACCTCCGAACTGCCAGTTATGATCGTCGCTCTGACCGCGCTGGGCGCGCTGACGCTCATCCGCGACAATATGCGGGCTCTGTTGGCCATGCACGGAATCATCCTGATCGGCGCGCTACTGCTGGGCCTCTCAACGCTGGCGTTCCAGCACGGATGGCTTGCGCCATTCTCCTATATGATCCTGACCGGCGCCGGACTCTACCTCGCTTATACGCCGTTCAACGCGATGCTGTTTGACCGCATGATCGCCGCACTCGGCCATGTGGGCAATGCTGGTTTTCTGATCTATATCGCGGACAGTTCGGGCTATGTCGGCAGCGTTGCTTTGCTTCTGTATCGAAGCCTGGCAGCCCCATCGATGGACTGGCTCTCCTTCTATATTTCTTGCGCCTATCTCACGGCCATCGCGGTGGCGGTGCTGACCGTCTGTTCGGCTGCCTGGTTCCATTTCCATGTCGGGAAACACCATGTTCGCCCATCCGCCGCCTGACCTTGCCATTGTCGGGGCCGGGATCGTCGGCCTGGCCCATGCGCTTGCGGCGGCAAAGAAGGGAAAGCGGGTCCTTGTCGTCGATCGCGACGCGCAGGCAAACGGAGCCTCGATACGCAATTTCGGCTTTGTCACCGTGACCGGACAGCAGCGCGGGCGGGTGTGGGCTCTCGCGCGCCGCAGCGCCGCGATCTGGCGCGACATCGCCCCGCGCGCCGGAATCTCGATCGAGCAGCAGGGATTGCTGATGGTTGCACAGCGCGCCGAAGCCGCCATCGTGATCGACGCCTTTGCCGCTACCGAGATGGGCGAGGGCTGCGAACGCCTGACAGCCGCACAGGCACGCCGCCACTGTCCTGAACTGAGCGGCGAAATCACCGCGGCGCTGCTGTCCAGCGCGGACCTGCGGGTAGAGTCGCGCAGCGCCATCCCCCTGCTGGCAAAATGGCTGCACGACGCCTGGGATGTGCGCTTCATCCGGGGCGTCGCCGCCAGCCGGATCGAGCCGGGCGCGATCATTTTGAGCAACGGCGAGCGCATCGTGGCGCCTCGCATCATCGCCTGCCCCGGCGACGACTGGTCTAGCCTCTTCCCTGCTTCCTTTGCGGAGGCGGGCATTACACGCTGCCAGTTGCAGATGCTCCGCCTGGCCCCGCCTGGATGGCAGTTGCCCAACCCGGTGATGAGCGACCTCTCGATGGTGCGCTATCTGGGTTACGCCGATCTGCCGGAATCCGCTCCGCTTAGAGAACGCCTCCGGAGCGAAGCGCGCGATGAACTGGATCACGGCATCCATCTGATCGTGGTGCAAGGCGCGGATGGATCGCTCGTCGTCGGGGACAGCCACATCTATGCGCCGACCCCGGAACCCTTCTCGTCCGCAGCCGTCGACGCAGCGATCCTGCGCCAGTTCGCCGCGCTGTTCGGCGGTGCGCTACCCGTCGTCGAGCGGTGGACGGGCACTTATGCCAGCGGTCCCGACCACAGCATCATACACGAGCCGTTGCCCGGCGTACGGCTGGTGGTGGTGACGAGTGGCACGGGCGCTTCGACCGGCTTCGCGCTGGCGGAGGATGTGGTTTCTTCAATCTTCGAGGACTGACCGATATGATGGAATCCCGTTTTCCCTTTCCCGACGCCCTCCGGGCGGTGATCTTTGACTGGGCCGGCACGATGATCGATTTCGGCAGCCGGGCGCCGGTGATCGCACTATGCCAGACCTTCGCCGAACATGGCGTGCCGATCACCGAGGCGGAAGCGCACGAGGACATGGGCCGGGCGAAGTGGGATCATATCGCCCGCCTGCTCGCCAAGCCGCGCATCGCCCAGGCCTGGTCGGAGACTAAGGGGAGCGAGGCGACGCCCCAGGACGCCCGAATACTGTTCGAAGCGATCGGTCCCGCTATGATCGAGGCCGCACGCGAATGCGCCATCCTGGTCCCCGGCGCGGCGGAAGTGGCGTGCGGCCTGCAACGTGCCGGCGTGAAGGTCGGCTCCTGCACCGGTTATACACGCGCAATGATGGAGGCGATCCTGCCTTACGCGGCGGAGCAGGGCTACCGGCCCGACCATGTCGTATGCGCCGGGGAAACGCCTGAGGGGCGTCCTTCTCCGCTCATGGCCTGGAAGAACCTTGTCGAACTGGGTGCCTGGCCCGCCTACGCCTGTGTCAAGGTCGATGACACCGAGGTCGGCATCGCCGAAGGCCGGGCGGCGGGCATGTGGACGGTCGGGGTGGCGGCCAGCGGCAACGAGATCGGCCTGACCGCTCAGGCGCTCACCATGCTGCCGCCAGACGAACGGCAAAGGCTAATCGCACGCGCGACCGATCGGCTGATGACGGCGGGAGCCCATCTGGTCATCGCCACCGTGGCCGACCTGCCCGAGGCGCTGGGCCATTTGCCGATAGGTTCTCCGCTGGATGTGCGGGTTCCGTGATCAGGCGTCCAGTTCGCCGCGTACCGACAGGTCGACGTGGATACGGATGGCGTCGTGGCGCCAATATTCCTGATCATACTCGACCACGCGCCCCTTTTCGTCGAAACTCGTCCGCACCACCATCAGGCTGGGCGCGCCCGGCTTGGTGCCCAGCGTTTCAGCGGCCTCCTTTGCCAGCGCGCAGGGCCGCATGTCGACACGATTGCGCGCGACGACGACGCCATATTTGTGCTTGAGGATCTGCGTCAGCGAGCCATCGAGATCGTGATCGAGCAGGCCGGGCGCGAGCGCGGGATCGACGGTGATCCGTTCAACGAGCACAGGTCTTCCGTCGATCGTCCGCATCCGCTCGATCACGTGGAGCGGCGAACCCGGGGCGACGCGGAATATGTCGGCCAGCGCGGCGTTCGCGTTGATGCTTGATTTGGCCAGCGTTATCGTGGCGGGCATGCGGCCCTGTTCGGTGACATAGGCCATGAAGCCCGCCCAGCGCGTGGGATCATAGGTGATGGCGGGCGGGGAGACATACCAGCCTGATCTGTCGCGACGGTAGATCAGCCCTTCGGCTTCGAGCTGCGCCAGCGCCTGCCGGATGGTGCCCCGCGCGAAGCCGGCACTGGTTTGGAACTGCCGCTCCGACGGAAGCCGGGAACCCGCCGGCAGCTTGCCGATCTCGATATTGAACGCGATCTGATCCCGCAGCGCCAGATATTGCGGCCCGGCCGCTTCGCCCGGCGTGCCCTCCATGGGGATCATGTCAGCGCTTTGTCGCATGGCGAAGCTTTGCCGCCCGGGTCCGGGGCGGTCAAGGCGCAATGCCGGGCCGCCACCCGCCAGATAGCGGATGGCGGCCGGCTCATGTCAGAACACGTAGCTGGCGCGCATCAGGAAGGTGCGGCCCGGCTCCATATAGTCTTTCATATAGGAAGGGTTGTCACCCTTGGTGGTCCAGTATTTCCAGCCGCCAAGGATATTGGCGACATCGAAATCGACCGCAAACTGGTCGGTCAGATGGAAGCGCGAGTGGAAATCGAGGCTCTTGTTGGGGCGGACCCATTTGTCGACCGCATTGTCGCGCATATCCTCGATGAACTTGCCGCGATAATTGTAGGACAGCTTCGCCTCGATTCCATATTTCTGGAACGTCAGCGCCGCATTGTACATCAGGTGCGGTGTGTTGATGAGGCGGATCGGGCGCCCCTTTCGATAGGGCAGACCCGTTTCTGCCTCGCTGTGCTGCACGGTCAGGTTGGCCTCGATCCCGAAACCGTCGAACGGCTCGGGTAGTCCTTGCAGCGACTTTATGAAATTGAACTCCATGCCATAGACCTTGGCCGTCTCACCATTCTGTGGCTGGGTGATCTCGATCGAGCCGTTCGGCGTTGTTGCCGGAACCTCGCTGCCGTTGGTGAAGATGAAATTGCGGATGCGCTTGTAGTAGGCGGTTGCTGAGATGATGCTCGAGGAATCGGGATAATATTCCGCCGACAAATCGAGGTTCAGTGCCCTTGCCGCCTTGAGGTCAGGATTGCCGCGGCTGATCGCGATGATCTCGCCAGTCCCGGGTTCGCGGGTGACGCTTTGTCCGGCAGAGATATATCCATATTCGGGCGGGGAATAGCCCGTCCAGATCGCGGCACGCACCGTGGCTTTCGGCGAGGGGCGCCAGATGGCGTTCACGCTGGGAAGCAGGACAGTATACCCGCGATCGGTCGTGTCGAAACCGCTGTTGGCGCCATCGTCCGACCAGAACACATTATGCGTCTCGCGGCGTTCCATGCGGGTGCCGACGATCACTCTTAGCGTATCGAAATCGAAATTGGCCAGCGCATAGGCAGCGTAGACCTTCTCGGTCGACCGCTTGTCGTCCGCCAGTTGATCCGTGTCGTCGGGAGCGAAAGGATTGACCTGTTCGGCCGCCCTGATCGCCGCGATCACGGCCTCCCGGCTAAAGACGTCGCCATAATAATATTGCCCGCCCAGCATACTGGTGACTTCCTTCTCGACCAGCCCCGACTGATCGAGGTTGAGCCCGTCGAGCGGGGTTCCGGCGAAGTCGCCATCGTATAGCCGGGTGCTGTCATATTTCCGTTTCGACCGCATGAACTTGGCGCCCACCTTCACATGGTCGAGCACACCGCCGACATCATATCGTCCGTCCAGCCGGAAGGCGATGCGGTTATCGGTCTGCTTGCTGCGCTCGTGCGAGGCGCCGTCGAAGAGGAGAAGCGAGGAATCCGTTTCGACGAAGCGGGCGAAGGCGGGCAGCCCGGCCTTGGGAAAGCGGGGATTGCTCGACACCCAGTCAATGCCTGTCGCATTAAGTGGCCAGGCGCATTGATCGCAGCCATAGCTGATCGAATAGCTGTCGGGATTGCTTCGTTCTCCGCCCGAATAGCTGAGATCATACTCCAGTGACAGCTTGCCCAACTGGCTGCTGCCACCGGCGTTGACCGTATACAGGGTCTGGTCGAGATTGATCGTTTCGAAATTGCGGGCGAACTGGAACTGTTTCGGATTCCATACGCCAGAGCGGCCGTTCAGCGACCAGTATCCATTGGTCCCCGTGTCGGCATCGGTGATCCTCCCATCGCCGTCGCGATCGACGATCTGCGCGGTGGTATAGCCGTAGATCTTGCCCTTGACCGGATCTTCGCCGACGATCATCGCATCGGGCTGCGCAAGGTTGCGGTCCTCGATGTCGACCTGGGTCAGCCGCGCTGTCGGGCGGTTGCGATAATCGGTGAGGTCGTTCGTCCCGCGTTGCTCCTGCCGTGAATACTGGCCCCGCAGGTAAAGCAGGGTCGCGTCGCCGCGATAGTCGAGGGAGATGTTCCCGCCATAACGGGTCTGCTTGAGGCGCCGGTAGTCAAGGTCGATGCCGGGAAGGTGCATGTTGCTTTCATCGATGATCTCTTCGGCGTCCTTGCGCCAGTTATAAGGCTCCCACTCACCATCGTTCTCGGTCTCCTGGCCATTGCCATGCGACACGCCATAATTGGCGGAAACAAAAATGCCGAAGCGGTCGTCGGCAAAACGGGTACCAAAGTCGCCCTGGATCTGGTAGCTACCGGCCTTCTCACCGGCCTTGTCCGCCTGCTGGTTGATGCCTGCGGCACCGTAAAGGCGGATGATCGTGGAATCCTTGAAATCGAAGGCGGTCGGCGTCCGGAAATTGATGGTGCCGCCAATGGCATCGCCATCCAGGTCGGGTGTGAGCGTCTTGGTCACGCGGACCTCGGCAAGGCCGTTGGGGGGGAGAACGGTCAGGGATACGTCGCGGCTGTCGGGGTTGGTTTGCGCGACGCGTACGCCATTGATCGACACCGCATTATAGGTGCCCGCGAGCCCGCGTACCGTGACATATTCCCCCTCACCGGTGTCCTGGTTGACGATCACCGAGAGCCCTGGGATGCGTGCGAGCGAGTCTGCCACATTGGCATCGGGCAACTTGCCCAGATCGTCCGCCGATATGACGTCCACGACATTATCCGCGGTTCGTTTGGCGCCGATCGCGGTTTCTGTGCTGAGCCGCTGACCGGTAACGACGATAGTCTCGCCCGGCGCTGCATCTTCGGCATGGCCGATTGCAGGGACGCAGGCTGCCGCAAGCGCGGCGCAGGACGCGGATAGGTGAAAGGCTGAGCGCACGGCCGACGGCCTGGTCGATTGCATGATCGGTTCCCTTGAATAAATCCCTCGAACTGACCGATCGGTTCAGGATCGCCGGCTAAAATCCGAATCACCTTCAAGCGGTCATCTGGTATAGGCCAGAATGTCATGACACGGTGATTACATATGCTGCGCTTGCGAGAGAAATGCTGAAGCATGTCAGACAGGATGCCGGCCTTAGTTCGCACAGCTGCGCGAACAGCATCTGACAGGTTGCTGGTCTCGGTGGGTGCCTCGTGAATCGGCAGTCTGGCGTTCCCTGGCTGGAGCGCTCCGTTCACTATGCGGGATGGAGGAGCATGCGGCGCGTCCGAACGCGCTAGTTGCGCCCGCCCAGTGTTTCGCGCGCGGCGCGATCGCCAATCAGCCGCTCAAGGAGGGGGCGGTAGGATTCGAGTTCGGAAACCACCCAGTTCTTGCGCTTTCCGGTGTCATCATAGCGCCGCAACCTGATCGCTTCCTCGAAGAAACGTGCCTGTGCAAAAGCGCTCGCCTCCGCCGCAGTCATCGGGCCGCCCTGAAGCTGGAGACTGAGTTCCGATGCGCGGCTCAGCGCTGAACGGTAGCCGGGCTCCGACGCACAGAGATAGCGCTTCGCCTCGACATGCATCCTGACAGGTTCGGTCACGCCGTCCGGGAAAGCGGTGGCGAGAAAGGCCGCGCCGATGACCTCGTGTCGGGCATCGATACCGCGCTGCTCCGCTGCATTTCCGGCATCGTCGATGAACTGCCCGATATCATGCAGCAATGCGGCAGCGATCAGCGTATCGGGCGCCCGGTCTTCGCGCGCGAGTTGGGCGCATTGCAGCGCGTGCTCGAGCTGGGTGATATCCTCGCCATAGGTGAGACGTCCGAATTGGTTGATTATATTGAATATTTTATCGATCATCTGATCCGAGCCCAATCTGGAAGATGTGGAAGCGCTGGCCGACGCAAGGGGCAAAAGCTCTGGCGCAGACGGATGACTTATTGGACTATACCAATAATTTCAACCGGAAGCCCTGCGCGAAGTTCGGAACAGATGCACTACTTGGTAATGGTGAAGGTGTCGCGCAGATGGCCATCGGCATCTATCGCTTCGGCCTCAAGCCGGTCCCCCGCGCCGCGCAGCATCAGATAATGATGGTCACGAAAGGTCTTGCGGTTGAAGCCCGGCTTGGTCGGCTGGAAATCCTCCAGGTTTCCGCCCATGCCTCCCACCTGCACATAAGTGATGCCATTCGCCATATCGATCTTGCCGCCCCTGATCGGCCAGCTGCGCTCGTAGGTATGGAGGTGACCGACAATGACGAGGTCGACTGAGTGCTTCTCGTATATCGGCTCGAGTTCCGCCGTTACCACCGGATCGCCGCCGTGCGACACGCCAGTCCAGCTATCGCCATAATCGTCCTCGTCGGTGGACCTCAGCGCATGATGATGCATGGCGATCTTCCATTTCGCGGTCGACGAAGCGAGCGCCTGGTCCAGCCAGGCTCTCTGCCGCGCGCGGAAGCCAGGCTCGCGCTTTTCGCGATCTTCGAGATTGCTGTCGATGACGAAAATTTCGGCGTCACCATAGCGGATGTTGAAGAACGCCTCGTCGCCGGGCTGGCGGTGATAGTGGCGGAACCAATGAAGTTCGCTCTCACCGTTTCCGGGTGCCGCTATCACCGGCACCCGGCCGAACAGCGGCCCCATGCCGGCGAAATACTCATGCGTCCATTCAAAGCGGCGCTCGAGCGAACCGCCATCGGTGAGATCGCCGGCAAGTAGCAGGACATTGGGGCGCTCTTCCCAGATGAGCGCGCTCATCCGTCGGTTGATATGGGTGCGCGCTTCGGTGTCGGCGCTGATCGCCATGGTGAAGGCGGCTCCCGGCGGGGGCGCGGTCCGGAATGACAAAAGACCGGATCGCACTTCGTTGCCTTGCGTGTCCACGCCTGTCACGCGGTAGAAATACGGCGTATCGACCTTCAACCCGTCTAGGCGTAGTCCGCCGATCCGTTTGCCATCGTGCGGTATCTGGCGCGATTGCAGTGCATCGGCCGTCTCCCCCCACTCAACGGTGGTTGCGACCGGACGATTGGTTTCCCACGAAAGCTCGATCGACCTGGTCGTCGGCGTATTGAGATAAGGGGGCTGAGTGAAATGGAGCGCCTTATCGGTCAGCCAGCCTTCCTCGACGAGCCGTGTGCGGCGATCGAATGCGGCCTTGACCTCCGCCGCGCCAAGTGCACGACCGTAAATGGCCGCAGCCTTGACCAGATCGTCCAAGCGCATGAAGCGCTCCGCCTCGAAGAAGCCGCTCAGTTGCAACGAGGCGTCGGAAACTGCGTTGGCGGGAAGCTCCGCCTGCCCCTTGACGACTCCGTCCACATAGAGCGTCCAGCGCGCTCCGTCTCGCACGCCCACGACGTGATGCCAGCGGCGCTTGTATCCCTCGCCGGTCTCTGCCTTCAGCAGCGGCATACCATCCGCACGTACCGGGCCAAACAACGCCTCGCCCGAGATATAGCCAAGCGCCCAGTCGGGACGCGGCTGGCCGCTGTCGATCAGCGCGCCGATGCGCTGATTGACGTGGTCGAGCAGCCAGAGTTCCACCGTGAAGGCTTCTCCGCGCGGTTCAGCGTCCAGTACTCGGCGTTCCGTCGCCCGCATGCCGGAAAGAACTGGCATTGTGCGTTCCGTCGAGATCAAGGGTAAAGGCGGTGTTTCTCGCTTCGGCGCCGGGTCAGCTCGCCTCGGCAAGGCATTGTCAGGTTCGAAGGTCCATTCGGCCAAAGGTCGAAGCGCGGCAGCAACTGGCGCGGGCTGGTCACTGGCTTCGGCATGGCTGACGGGCAGCACTGAGCCGAGGAGCGCCACAGTTGCGGCGATCGTTCTGGAAAACCGGGCCTTGCTTCCGCTTTCCCGATCCGCTCCGAATGTGGCAGCATCCGCCATAATCAATCTCCAATCAATTCTGGACTAGACCAGTATCCGGGATCGGGGACAATTTCATGACATCGGGCACTGCCCATCTATTGCGACGAAAGCCTGCAACCTTTTCCTGTGCTTATCCTGGTAGCCGGCGCAAAAAATGCAGCCTTGCGTACAGAGCCCGGTCGGATGGTGGAGATCACCGGCGCGCAATGGGTCGATGTTTGCCTGTAACAGGCCTGAGCGTGGACTGATCTATGGCGCTCTGACCGCGCTCTCACCTGCGCGGCGACAGAACCCTGGAGCGTGGAAAGAGCCGCTTGGCGATCATTTCTGCGTCTGGAGCGCGCGCTGGTCCTGCTTGCGTAGCCGGCTGTGAGTTTCAGTGAGAGGCATGAACCGGGCCGGTGGCGCCATCCGCACCCCCCAAGGCTGCTTCATGGTTTCATCGGCGCGATTCCATCGAGCTTAAGCGCATCACGGATGATATAATGAAGATCGGTCTGATCGAGCAGGCCACTGACGTTGACGGCACGGGGGCCGAACGCGGCGATGCGCAGTTGGGCACCGGTATGTTCCTGCGATCCTTCCTCGGCTGTTCCGTAACTGATCGTCATGACGGCTCCGTCCCGTGTGCTCAGGGCGGCGGTGAGCCCGGGGGCGCGCGTACCGTTGCTCACGATCTGACTGGAATGCGCATGGTCGGCCGTGACGATCACGAGCGTGCGTCCGTCGGCTTTGGCAAACTCAAGTGCGATCTGGACAGCTTCATCAAGGTCAACCGTCTCACCAATCTGCCCGCAGGGATTGGCGGCGTGGTTCTGCTTGTCGATCGATGCCCCTTCCACCTGAAGGAAGAAACCCGTTGGCTTGTCCTTGAGCAACGCGATCGCCTTTTGCGTCATGGCCGCAAGGGTCGGGGTTGTAGCCGTGCGTTCCGGGTTCGGCCGACAGGTGGCCGGAGGCTGGTCGATGTTGCCATGACGGCTTGCCCGAGGGCCGATCCAGCGCTCCGGCATATTGCCGTCCGAGAACAAGCCGATCAGTGGTTGGCGGCCGTCCGCGTGGCTCACTGCATCCAGTTCCGGGGCCGTCCGCACTATCCGGTACCCACGAGTTCTCGCCTGTTCGAACAGCGTGAGGCCCTTCCATTTGCCCGCCGTCGCTTTTTCCGCAAAACTTGCCGCGCCGCCACCCAGCACCAGATCGGCACGGGTGTCGAGTATTTGCTCGGTGATAGAACCAGCCCCGCCGTTCTCGAGCGCGTTCTGAGGGCAATCCCTGCTTGTTCGCACAGGCGCATAGCATTTGCGACTGGTGACGTGGGCCATCTGTGCAGCCGGTGTCGCATCCTGAATTTCGGCAGTGGACACGTTGCCGGTTGCGAGACCCGCGGCCTTTGCAAGCTCAAGAAGAGTCTGGTGCGGCTTTCCCGCTATGTCCACGCCAATCGCCCCGTTGTAACTCTTCACACCGGACGCCCAGGCGGTCGCGGATGCAGCAGAGTCGGTCACATAGTCCGGCTTCCCGGTCTCCCGATCGAGCGAATAGTGGGTGTAGTTGCCGGTAAGCGGCATCGCGTCGATGCCCTTGAAGTAACCGCCTGCCCCTTCGGCGTAGTTGCGTGCGATCGTGATCTCCGAATCGCCCATGCCGTCACCGATCAGCAGGATGACGTTGCGGACCTCGCCCTCGCCATTACTCAGCTTTGTGTAGACCTCGCGCATGTCACTCGGGAGGCGACGGGCACCGCCGGGCTCGCGCGCATCGCCACGTGCAGCCCGTGACAAATCAGGCACATCGCCCTGTGCGACAACGGCCTGGCTTGAAAGGGCGAGTAAAGCTGCAACTGCAAGACGTGCGATCACAAATATCCTCCGTCAGGGAGAGGTTAGATAAGTCGCTATGGGGAAACGACCCTTGTCGACCGCCAACTCAGCGGCTCCCGGAGGAGACTTCGAATACCGGCAACGGGCCTTCCTGCGCATCTTTCAGCCTGACACCCATGGCCTGGGCGAGTGTGGGCGCTATCTCCAGCATGTTAATTATGCCGAGATTTTGTCCGGCCTTGATGCCCTTGCCCTTGATGAAAAAGGAAGCGTTCATCGCCGAAACTTCGGGCAAATAGCCGTGCGTCCCCCGGGTGGTCGGGAGCGTGACCAGCCGGTCGCCCAGATAGCCGCCGCCAAGCACCGTACCCGGCTTCATTGCCAGCACGAAACTCGCGCCAGGATAGCCACCCAGTTTTTCGATTTCGTCACCTTCGATGATGCGGTCGATTCCATTGGCGGGGTCGGCGGCCAGGCGATGCAGCAGTTCGGACACTCCGGCGCGTGTCACGGTGTCGGACGGGTCTTTGAGCAGGATGGCGTCGCCCCAGCGCTTCGCCTGCCAGTCCTTCACTTCCACTGCGCGGCCAGACACTAACGGCGCGATCTCGATCAGGCCGGCTTCGATCAACGGAATGTTGATGTTGAGAACGCGCGTGTATGGAGCCTGCCCATGGTCGGAGACAACGGCGATTATCGTGTCGGGATCGTTCGCGAGGGCGGTCTTGATGATTTCGCCAAGCACCGCATCCTCATGTTCCATGGCACGCCTGGCTTCGGCGCTCCAGGGACCATGGGCATGTGCAGCGGAATCGACCGAGACAGTATGAAACATCATGAAGCCGGGTTTGTAGCGGTTCATGATCTCGGTTGCGAAACGCAGGCGGGTTGTGCTGCCGGTTTCATCTGCGTCCTGATAGTAGCTGCCGAGTTTCGATTGCAGATCGGCCAGAAGGCCATCCGGACGGGCCATGGCCTCCTGAAATTTGATGGCGATTTCGGACTTGTAGGGGTCTGTATAGGGTAGATTATATTTGATGCTGGGGCTGCCCGCCGTGTTCAACCAGCCGACGCTGCCCGTTTCGATACCGGCGCGCGCCGCGGCGTCGTATAGCGCATCCACTTTGATATCGCTGGCGAATGTACACAGGATGGAAGAAAAGCCGTCTGTTTCCAGCGGATCATTGCGGGTGATGCCATGGCTGGAAGGCGACACGCCGGTAACGATCGTCGCATGGCTCGGGCATGTGACCGTAGGAACAACGCCGCGAACGCCCTGCGCATAGCTGCCTTCCTTCATGAAGCTGCGCAGGTTGGGAATCTGTAGGCCCATCTCATCGGCCTTGAGGACATAGTCCGGTCCCATCGCATCAATGCTGACCAGAAGCAGCGATCTGGCTTGCGCCGAACCCGCTGAGAAGAGGATGAACGCGCAGGCGAGCTGGATGGCCTTGCGCCGGAAGTCGATTGCCATTTGACAGTTAATCCTGAGATTTGAAGAGGAGCATGGATAATCCCCACGCTCCCCAGCCGGGGTGTTAGTAGTTGAAGCGGATGCCCGCGCGGAAGGATCGGCCAAGATAGTCATAGCCGTTGCCCGGGGACATGATGCCCCATTGTGGATTGCTAACCCCGATACCCTGCGCGACAGGTTCCGGGTCTTTGTCGGCGAGGTTTGTTACCGAGAAGAAGCCTTCCAGTCCGGGCATGAACGCATAATTCAAAGAGAGATCGAAATAGAGCGCGCCGCCGTAGCTATTGTCGCTGATGGTGTCCCTGGTGGCGGTTCTGGCGGGGCAGTTGCTGGTGCATTCAATATAATCGTTCGAGTAAACCCCGGCAGAGATTCCACGCGCGGTCAGCGCGCCCGTGAATTGCCCCTGTTTGTAGGCCGCTGAGACATTGTAGCGCCAACGAGGCATTGCTGAGTTCACGCCGAGGGCGTTGGAGTCGGTTGCTCCTGGAAGGCCGGTGTTCGTGGTGTTCTTCAGGCCACGGGTAGCAAGGGCACGCAGCGACAATTCGCCTCCACCCACCGGCAGATTGTATCCCAGCTCGAAATCCAGTCCGCGGACATGGAACTTGGCGAGGTTGACCGGAACCCGTGTGATCGCGGTGAGATTGTTGGCAGCGTCACGACCAACAAACTCGCAATATGACGGGAAGCGGCCCGTATAACATCCATCGATCAAAACGGTCGGTGAAGGCGTCGTGATCGCGCCTTTCACATTCACGTCCCAATAATCGACCGAAAAGGTGAGACCGGGAATCCAGCGTGGGCGCAACACCGCGCCAAAAACCTTGGTATCCGCCTTTTCCGGCGCGATGTTCGGATTGCCTATAGCGGTGTATTGCGTGGTGTCGGTGTTTCCGGTCCACGGATTGAACAGCGCCTGGGTCAACACCTGCCCCGGCTGGAACAAGATCGACAGGCTGCCAGCACGGATATCGCGGGACCGCGTGGCGCGTAGCGTGATATCGTCCACCGGCGTGTAGGTGAGACCGACCTTCCAGGGCGTCACTCCGCCGGCAGTGCTGTAGTCGGCATGACGGATCGCTGCGTTGAGTTCGAGGGACTTGCCGAAGGAAGAATCCTTGAGCAGCGGAACCACGGTTTCGAGAAAGGCTTCGGTCACATTGTAGGAGCCGACCAGGGGCTGGTAGTTGCCCGCCCAGTAGCCACGTGCCTGCGAGATCGGATCGGACCAGCCATCTTCCTTTTCGCGGCGATGTTCGACGCCCAGCGCAACAGAAACCGGACCCGCCCAAATGCTGAACGGCTCGCCGTTGAATGAAGCAGCGAAAATGTCCTGAGTGACCCAGCCCTTCATCTGAGCCACGCCCATGACATAGTTCAGTGCGGCGGGCGTGGCGACGCCCGTCCCGAGGATGTTGAAGGGCGAGCAACCATCGGTGGGATCGGCAAGAGTCGAGCGACAAACAGGCGCGCCATTCGGCCCCATCACCGCATCAATCGCCCGCCTATAGTTGGCCATGATCGGTGCGGTGTAGTCCTGGGAGAAGTCGCTCTTGTTCCGCGTTGCATAGGCATTCCACTTCCAGTTTGAGCCGAAGAGGTCGAAATCGCCGCTACCGCCGAGCGTATAGCGATAGAGCTGCTTTTCGGTCTCGTAGGGCAGCGCGCCGATGGCCTCGTGCCATGAACCGACAGTCAGGCTCGTCAGGCTTTTGGCGTCCATGTCCGCGCCAACGGATGCGGGCAGGAAAGCATTGTCCCGCTGGATCGTAAGGCCACCGTACTGATAGAAGGGCGTCGTCATCGCATCGACGTAGGAACGCCCGTACATGAACTGGGCGTAGAGATTGATGTTGTCGGTAACGTCATAACTCGCCCGCGCGAAAACATTCTGGTGCGACAGGGGCACCTGCATGTCCTGGGTGATAGGGTGCCAGTCTGTTGCCTGCCAGTCGCCACCGATCATATAGGCCGCACCGGGAGCATACTGGCCTTCATTCAACTGAAACGGTTGTCCGCCCGGCCCGAATACGAGGCCGGTGAGCGGACCGTCAGTGACAATCGCGCCGGGAGCCACCTGCCGAGGGCCGACATGCTCGGCCACGAGTATGTATGGCTGACCGTTGCCAACGGCATAGGCGGGGTTAACGACCCGGCGGTATCCCTTGTACCAGTCGCGTGACACGTGTTTTACGCCAGCATTGTACGAGGTTTCCGCGCTGACGATCAGGTGGCCGCGTCCGCCCGCGAACTTCGTGCCCGCGGTCAGCGACACCTTGTAGTTTTCGTCGTCGCCTTCTTCGGTGATGCCGCCGGAAACCTCACCCTTTATTCCGGTGTAGTCCTTGTCGATCACGAAGTTCACTACGCCGGCCACAGCATCCGAACCCCATGCCGCGGACGCGCCGCCGGTAACGATATCCACGCGCTTGATGATGCCATTAGGGATGGCGTTGATATCGACATAGTCGCCCGTGTTGGCGACAGGCAGGCGCTGATTGTCCAGCAGGACGAGTGTACGCTGCGGCGAGAGGTTACGCAGCGACAGGGAACTGATACCGGGTAATCCGGCACTGGTGGTGCTACCGTTATTGTAAAGGCTTCCTGCGAAAGCCGGCATCTTTAGAAGATATGTGGCGATGTTAACCGATGCATCCCGCTTGATCTCCTCTTCGCCCAGCACCGTTACAGGCGTTGGCGCATCGAAGCCGTCACGCACAATCCGGGAGCCGGTTACGACGATTTGCTCGCCTTCTGCGTGATCGCTTGTTCTATCGGCAATCGCCACCCGTGGTTTGGCGACAGCAGCGGCTCTCGGACGGAGGCCGGGCCGTTCAGTGCTGCCATTCTGGGAGACGGCGCGCCCGCGCACGACCAGAAGAGCATTTCCTCGCCTTTGCCATGTCAGACCCGATCCCCCAAGAAGCCGGGTCAGCGCGGCTTCGACGTTCGACGCACCCTGCACCGCTGGTGCTTTCTTCCCGCTGAGCAGGGCCGGATCGAAAAGAATCTGGGCTCCGGTCTGCCGAGACAGGGCGGAAACCGAATCCGCAAGGCTCGCGGGCGGAAGCGTGAGATTGCTTTGCGCATGGGCCGGTGCGGCGATTGACACAGTGCCCATTACAAATGCAACGACAGCCGCGCTCGCTTGAAGCGAGCGGTAAAACGTGCGCATGCTGAAATCCCTCTTTCTTGATAGTCATGTGTTCAGAGAGAAGGACACCGCACCACACGAAATCTTACAAAGAATTTTGTTGCACTTTTATTGCATTATGATGCGCCATTATCTTGGCAACTATTCAGACAAGAGAATGCGCCCGTCGGAGCGGCCGATCTTGAAGCCGTGAATGACCGACAGGTATCCAAGCTGATTGTCCGGATCGGTCAGTTGAATGCGGCCGGTCACACGCCGCTCCGCAAGGCTCTCGCTGGCAATCTCGATGGGCAGCGAAGCAGCGCCTGCCAGGTCCGCCACCACTTGCCGCATCGGCGCGTCCTGATACTCGACCCATTCGCTGCGCCAGCGGGCAATGTTGCCTGCGTCGGGATCGTCGAGGCGGGATAAGCCGGAGTCGGTCAGCGCCGCCGCCTGGTTGGCGGCAAGGTCTATCGATTTGCCAAACCAGCCATTGGGGCCGAAGCGCACAACGCCTTCCTCGACTGAAACGCGAACGTCCGAAAGCTTTTTCGATACCTCGAAACGGGTTCCAAGGTCGGTGATCCGGGCTCCGCCCGCCTCGATGCGGAAGGGCCGGGAGGAATCGTGCGCAACATCGGCGAAAAGGGTTCCGCGGGTCAGTTCCACCACGCGTTCATGACGTGTATATCGAACCCGAACATCCGCCCCGCCGGCGAGAGTCAGACGGCTTCCATCGTCAAGCGTGACGTTGCTGATCGTCTTGTCCGCTGCTGCGAATTCCTGCGGTTGCGTGAAGAACAGTTCGACCGATGGGACCGCCTTGTAGCCACCGAACATGACAAGCGCGACAGCGAGAGCACCCGTCACGAGTGCGCGAGGCGAAGGGCGTTTGCGACTGTAGGCATCCAGGGCCAAGTCCATGTTCGACCCCATCATCCGGCGCCACATCGCATCAAACACGGCCTTGCGGCGCGGGTCACCACTCAGCCATGCATCAAAGGCAGCTTCATCGACCGGCTCGCCATCCATGCGACGAACGATCCATTGGGCTGCTTCCAACTCGATCGGGTTATCCTCTGACAGGTCCGCCTCGCCGCTCGATCTTCTCGATCGCCATGTTCAGATCCACCATGGCGCGCGCAACATGAGCGTCGACCGCACCGGGTGAAAGTCCCAGGGCCTCAGCGACATCCCGGGCGGACTCTCCATGCCCGCGACGGCGGACGAAAACCTCTCTTCGAAGTGGGGGCATTCCTTTCAGTACGCCCAGCACAATCCTGACCAGTTCCCGCTCTTCCAACTGCTTGTGGATGCATGGCTTGTTGCACGGGATTTGGTCGGAGAGTTCGATGGTCGCATGACGGCTGGCATGTCGAAAGTGATTGCGAACCAGGTTCAGCGATATCCGGCGCAGCAGGGCCTGCGCGTTCATCACAGTGTTCTCCGGCCTGGCTTCATAGGTCAGCAGCCGGAGATAGGCTTCTTGAACGATATCCTCGCGGACAGCCGAATCGCTGACCTGGCGCCCTATATATCGCAGCAGATCGGTGCGTTGCGCGGTCAACTCGGAACTAGTCAGGCCCATCGGGCAGACGCCCTATCGGCGGTCCGTGACAGCTTTGCTACGCATATTTCTGGTTCAGCCAACAGAACGGGACCTTCTGCAACGCCGGACCAGCGAATCCCTCTCGAACGCCCGTCGTACGCACCGCTTCTACAGCGCCGTTGCGTGGTCGCGCTCCCTGCCACGCCCATGTCGGAGACCAAACGGAAGCTGCCGATCTGGATGACACGGTCGAGGCCATCGAACGCGGCAAACCGCCGTGCAGGCATCCCTTTGAAATCGGAGAAGGTATCGTCCTCTGCGACGACAAGGTGGGCTGCTCCGCCAGTTTAAATCATAGGACGTTTCGCGCGGGGGTTCGGAGGATAGCGTGCAGGCTGATGCCAGAAAAAAGGCGCCGTCATGCCCAGATCTGTCGCCAAAAACTACACCGCCTCAGGGCATCTGGTTCAGCAGTTGCGGCGGGAAATCCAGTACGAACTCGGAATAATGGGCCGACATTCCAAACGTCTCCTCGCCACTACGCCCGGCATAGCGGTTCAGCAGAGGTGAATAGGTATAGAACCGGATTTTGCGTTTTTCAGTTGTCAAACGGCCTTTTAATTGCGGGTATCTGTCAAGCCTGCATATTGATCCGAACCGGGGTCATGGTCCTTTTCGAGGTCATGCCTCATGATGATGTCCGGGTCGGATGCCTCAACGTGCGCAACGCGGTCCTGGAAGTCCGCAGCCGTTTGAACGAGGTCACCGCAACCACCGTCCCGGTGGATCATCACAGGTCTGGCGTCAGGCCTGCAATCTCAGGGTGGGTATGACGGTCAGGCAGGCTGCTTCCCCCACTCGAACTCGGTTCCATCCACCCAGATACAATGAAGGATGATGGCGAGCTTTCGGGCGACCGCGACCTGCGCCTTCTTCATGCCACTTCGCTTCGCAAGCCGCAGCCCCCACGCCTTGAGCGAGCACCACCGCTTGGTTCGATGGAGCAGCACGCTGGCCGCCTCGAACAGATAGGCGCGTAACAACCGGTCGCCCCAGCGCGAGATTTTTTCCGTGACGTCCATTTCACCCGATTGCTTTCGGCGGGGCGTAAGTCCGAGATAAGCGCCAACCTTTGCCGCATTCTGGAAACGGGTTGGATCGTCGATCGTGTGACGATATGTCAGGGCCGTGACGACGCCAATGCCCGGCACGGTCATGAGCCGCCGCGTCGTTTCATCCTCTCGCGCAAGGTCGCGGATTGTTCGGTCGATCTTTTCCAGTTCGCTACAAGTCTGTTGGTGCACGGATAGCAGCGGCCGAAGAATGGGGCAGAGAGCATGGCCATCGGCGATGAGGTCGTTGACCCGCCGTTGGAATTGCCCGCCGGCAGCGCGTGGAAAGAGCAGACCGCATTCCTTCAGCATAGACCGCATCTGGTTTTCGAGGTCGCGCCGGACCCGTACCAATCGGGATCGACACACGAGGATGGATCGCGCGGTCTGGCTTTCTTCACTCTTGACGGCAACCTCCCGATACCAGCCGACCCGGACGAGTTCCGCCAAACCGCGAGCATCATTCTCGTCGCTCTTGTTCATGCGAACGGACAGGGCCGCATGGGCGTGACGCGCATCGATGCAGACCACGGGCAAACCGGTGCGCTTGAGTTCATGCCAGAGCCAACTCGACATGGCGCCCGTCTCGAGGCCGACGCGTTCGGCATTGGGAGCTTTCTTGGCGATGACCGCCGCCAGCACGCCCGGATCGGATTTCACCCGGCCCTGGTGTATGGGCCGTCCTGCCTCATCGACGATGCAAATCGACGTTTCCTTTTGCGATACGTCCAGTCCGACATAGTGCTTCATGGCGATGCTCCTCCGTTACGATGATTTCTCGCATCCTGCAGCTGTCGCGCCCAAATGAGAACAACGGCAGCAATTACGTCATCGTGTTCAAAAGGGACCCCCGATCAGCGTCGAAGAGGGGCTCTGACTCACTTTTGGTGCAGGCGGGATGATAATGGCGAGATTTTCCGCAGGAGGATATCGTCATGGGAGACAGCGCGCTTCGCGATGGCATCGCGCCGACAGGACTGGTGATCGAGAAGGTCGAGAACGTCAGAAGTCAGCTCCAGATCACCGCGCGGTCGCTATCTCGGACCTCTATCTGCCCAGGATGTGATCGCCCATCGGCCCGTGTGCATAGTCGATATCACCGCACCCTTGCCGATTTGCCGGCTCATGGCCGTCCGGTTCGGATCAGTCTTGTCGCCCGGCGCTTTCGTTGCGCCACATCGCGCTGTCGTACGCGCATTTTCGTCGAACGCTTTCGAGCAGATGTCGCAGCGACATTTTCCCGGCGTACGGCCCGCCTCGATTCCATCGTGCATCACCTCGGGCTGGCGCTGGGCGGGCGTCCGGCGGCCAGCCTGGCTCGCCGGCTTCTGATGCCTGTCAGCAAGGATACATTGCTGCGCACCGTCCGCCGCCGTTTCGACAAGACGCAGGTGAAGCCGACGATCGTCGGCATCGACGACTGGGCATGGAAGCGCGGGCAACGATATGGAACGATCGTCTGCGATCTGGAACGTCGGCGGGTTATCGATCTTCTTCCTGATCGCAGTGTTTCCACAGTCGAAGCCTGGCTCAAGAAAAGACCGGAGATCACTATTATCGCACGCGATCGCGGTGGCGGTTACCGCCATGCCGCTGCCCGCGCCTTGCCACACGCCAGACAGGTCGCGGATCGCTGGCACTTGATGGAGAACGCCAGCCAGGCCTTTCTCGATGCCGTCCGTAAATCCATGCGCGCCATTCGCCACGCACTGCAGCGGGCTGACCCCGATCCGAACCTTCTTACCCGCGCTGAGCGGCTCCAATATGAAGGCTTCAAGCGGCGCCAGAATGCCGACGACTTGATCCGCGCGCTGCTCCTGAAGGGCACGTCGATCAAGGCAATCGTTCGCGCAACCGGCTATGCGCGCAAGACTGTGCGGCAAGTTGCGCGCGGCGGACGATCTGATATTTTCCGTACGCGTATCGGCTCTCTCGATCCCTGGCTGGCAACGCTGGACGGTGAATGGCATGGCGGTTGTCACAACGGGGCCGAGCTTTGGCGTCGGCTCAAAGGCCGCGGCTTTCAAGGTGGTTTGCGCGTCGTGACCGAATGGGCGACGCGGCGGAGGCGCGACGAGGCTGCGCCCGGTCGCGGGCCACGCGCCGTTCCATCGGCGCGGGTGGTTGCCCGGCTCATGACGGCGGCGCGCGATCAGCTCTCGATATCGGAAGCCAGGCTTGTGACCATGATCGAAGACGCCGTCCCGGCGCTCGTCTCCGTTCGCAATCTTGCCGAGCGTTTCCATCGGATGATCAGGCAACAAACCGACTGCGACCTCGCCACGTGGATCGAAGAAGCCCGCGAAACGCCGTTCCGTTCGTTCGCCAATGGGCTCAGCGACGACTGGGATGCTGTAAGAGCCGCCATCACCCACCCTTGGTCCAACGGACAAACGGAAGGACAGATCACCAAGCTAAAGCTCGTCAAACGGCAAATGTACGGACGCGCAAAGCTCGATCTTCTTCGAGCGCGACTAATGCCACCCTGCGATCAGCCCGCTCACCTGCACCAAAAGTGAGTCAGAGCCGAAGAGGGACCCCCTTTTCGGATATGATGCCGGCTAGTTGAGGGTCGCCTTGCGCTGCGCGCGACCCGCGGCGGCGTTCAAGGGCCCGAGGGTCGGTGATTGCTGAATCAAATCTTGGATATATTAATCTACGATTAAATAAGCATTTTCAATATGATGATTGTCTTCGGACACGAAATCTGGTATATGAGGTATCGGCGAACGGACGCAAAATAGGCCAGAGAGCTGATGCCGTCGCAGGGGTCCTCGGCTCTTGGAGCCCGAGTTTGCGCCCGGCGCGCTCGAATTGGCGCGACCGGTGGTCGATGCAGGCGGACAAAGGAGACGCCTGGTATCAGTCGATGACCGCGAGCAGCCGGCGCATGATATCAAAGAGGCGGGAAACCTCCGCCGCTCCCAGGACATCGGCGAGATCCGCCTCGGCCTGCCGGCTGAGACGCGCGAGCGTCGCGACGGCCTTCTTGCCCCGGCTGGTGAGAGTGACCCGTTTTGCGCGGCCATCCAACGGGTCGGGGCCGACGGCCACATAGCCTAGCTTCTTCAGGCTCTCGGTCAGATAGGCCATGCTCTGCTTCGTCATTCCTGCCCGTTCGGCAAGGTCAATCACGCGCGATCCATCTGGATCGATGTTGCGGAACAAGCTCGAATGGGCAGGACGGAGATCGGCAAAGCCCAGTTCGCGCGCCTCGGCGTAGATCCGGGTTCGCATCCGATCATAGGCGCGGCGGAAAAGCTGAGCGAGACGTTCGTCAGCAGGCGATTTCTCATCCATGTCGCACCTCTTGCATAAGACAGATAGTCTGTCTATGTGTATTTCGACAGATGAACTGACTATATTGACAGGAGGAGAACAGGACCATGAACGAAGTGGCAGATGTGATGGAGCGGAGTGACATCGTGGCGCATAATCTGCACGTGGCCGGCGAGCATATCGAGAATGAGGCGCGCGACCCCGCTTCGGTCATGGCGCTCTACACGGACGATATCGTCCTTGAAGTACCGGGCCGCGCCCTTCGTTTCGCGGGCCGGGCAGCCATCGAGGAAAATTACCGCCGCATGTTCGGCTCGATGACGGACATCGAAATAGAGCCGCTCGAGCGCTTTGCGACCGAGGATCGCGTGGTCGACGACATGATCGCGCGTTTTCGCCTAATCGGCGATGGGATGGTCAATGCCCCTCTTCCCGTTGGATCGCGCGTAGAGCTGCGCCTCGTGCATGTCTTCCATATGAAAGACGGCCTGATCTCGCGCGAGATCGTGCATGAGCACTGGCGCGAGGCCGCGTGACGAAATGCCGGTGCCTTGCAGCAATGGTGCCAGCCTGATCCTCGGCGTAGGGATTTCGTGGACCGAGTTACGCCATCAGCGGCGGGGCTGATCCAGACGGGCGCGGAGCGCGGGCGGAACGCGGGCTCCGGAGCGTTCCAATGCGTCGAGCGTGGCGAGTGCCATGGCGCGATAGGGAGGCAATATCTCCGGCCTATGCCGGGCGAGTGCCCCGAGATGTCCCGCAATCGTCTCCTCGTCACCGCGCAGCAGCGGACCGGAAAGCGCCGAGAAGCCGTGCTCGAGGCTGTTTTCGAGCGCCGCTCGAACGAGCGGCGCGAGCAGGCCCGCAGGGTCGTCCACACCCGCGCCGCGGAGCGCGTCGAACGAGCCCTCGAGTAAAGTGACAAGATGGTTTGCGGCGTGGCAAAGCGCGGCGTGATAGAGCGGACGATGCGCTTCGGCGATATCGACGCCGACGCCGCCAAGACAGGACACGACATCGCGGGCGGCCGCCGTCGCCTCGGCGTCCGCCCCTGTAATCGCGAACCGAGCGCCCGACATGCGCTGCACCTCGGTGTCTGGGTCGCCGGTGAAGGTCATTACGGGATGGATCGCCGCGGTCAGCGCGCCGACGGCGCGCAGAGGATCGAGCAGCGCTGCCCCGCTGCGTCCGCTGACATGGAAGACGAAGGGCGCGCGCCCTCTCGGCATCGCGGCTGTCATGGCCGCCGCGACTGAAGCGAGCGCATCGTCGGACACCGCAATGCCGATCAGGTCGCAGGCGCCGACCAGCGTTTCGAGCCGCTCTGCCGTCGCCGCCCAGCCGGCCTGTTTGACAACAGTCTCCAGCCGGTCCGGCGAGCGGCCCCATAGCATAACGGGCGCCGCCGAGTGAGCGCCAAGGCCGAGTGCAAGCGCCTGCGCCACCCGGCCCGCGCCGACGATCCCGATTTGCCGATAGCCATTCATCGTCATCGCCCTCTTGTAGCGCCCCCAAACCGCTCCCGCCATGGTGCCGGCCGATGCAGCCCGGCGCGTCCGGGGCACGGCAGGCCCGATGAGGACTCCTTGCGACGCGCGATTGGCTCTAGGCGGAGGCCTGGGGGGCGACTTGAGGACGGGAGCAAGAACATGAACGCCCTTTCGACGCGAGATGGTGGCGATGCCGCCAACGACGTGTACCGCGGACCGCATGGCGAACCGCCAGTCGACGCCGCGCTCGGCCTTCAGCTCTCCCGCGCCTGTGCGCTAACGCTGCTGCGCTTGCAACTCGCCTTCGAGCGCGGCGACCGGACCGCGGCGATCGAGGCGATCGATCGGCTCCACGCCCTTGATGCCCAGGTCGAACGTCTCGTCGAAAGTCTGCCTTGCGCTGAAGATCCGAAGCTGAAGGCGATCACCCGCCAGATACTGGAAGAGAAGATGGCGCTCGCCTTCGAAAAGCTCGCGCTGGCGAGCGGGGTCAGCGGGCCTGACCTCGCGTCAGCGCCCGCCTTCCTGCGCCGGGGCCCCAGCGAGCCGCCTCCTACTGTCGCGGAACCCGATATCGACGAATTTCCGGTCGAGGACACTCCCCCGTTTGCGGCGATCCGCACCTATGCGCCCCGCGCCGCGCTGCTCGTGGCGCTCGCGGCCGGAACCGCCGGCGTGCTGGCGGTCGCGCTCTAAGTTCGGTCTGCCCCCTTGCAAAAGTGGCCGGGGCGGTGGGTGCTGCCCCGGCCGACTGCATGGTTCCCTCCCGACCGGGTCGCGGGGTCAGGCGGAAATCCATGCAGCCACGCAAGCACCGTCGGTGTTGCGATCCGAGATCGATGTGCCCGAGCCGGGCGGCAGCGAAACCGAAGACGGCTCCACGACAACCGAAACCCAATTCGATCGCAGCGAAGCTGCGCGCGGGCCGCTGGCCGGACATCAAATGCCAGACATCGAACAATCCCCTCGCCGAAGCGGGGTAGCCCGAACAGCGCCGGGAAGCCGCGTCCATGGGTTCGACCTGTCTGCTGCACCCCCGCGCCGAACGAGCCCTCCGGCTGTCGACATCAGGAGACCGACTAGTTGCCCAATGATGCCGGCGTCTACCCAATGTTTTTTGGGGTCGGCTCCGTTTTCCTTCTCCAGCGGCTAGCGGGAGAACGTGCCAAGCGCCTCAGTCCAAAAGAAATTTGACTTCCGCCGGGCACGCAGCAACATCACCGGCGATGGGGGGATCAAGCCGAATTCTGCTGTTCGTGCTCGCCATGCTGGCGGCGCTGCCGTTCGCGCAGGGTGCGCCTGCGCTCGCGGACCGGCCAGGCGCAAACCAGGCTTCCCCATCGGGCAACAAAGACTGCCACGATCGACCCGGTTGTTCCCGCCCGGGGGGCGGGGCTTTGCAGCTTCCGGTGCTCGAACTTCGGCCTGGCCACGACGCGCCATCGCTCGCGCCTTTCGTCCGCTACGCAAAGCATAGCGCGCCGATCGACCGGGCGGTTGCGAACGCAATGCTCGCGGCCCCGCTCGCGCGCGTCACTGGACCAACCATCCATTTCGGGCCGCCCGGACGCCACACGGCGGTGCTATTGAAGGTTCGCAATACGGGCGGCGGCCAAGGAAGCTGGATCCTGACCACCGGACGCGGGTCCCTTGCTTATTTTCGCCTCTTTGAAATGTCGGAAGGAGAGCTGACCCTGCTTGTCGACGGGACGGATGCGCGCACGGCGAGCGACAATTTGCAGACCTATCAGGCCTTCAGCACCGAAGTGGTGCTCGAACCAGGCCAGGAAAAACTGATCCTGATCGACTTTCTCTCTGCAAACTCGACGTACATGCCGCTGAGAATCGCGACCTACGGCACCTTCTTTAAGGAGCGGCGCGCCAATATTGCCATGGTATCGGGCCTGGTCGTCGGCACCGCTGTTCTGATCCTGCTGAACTTTCTCTTCTTCGCGATCACCGGCCACCGCGAATTCATCTGGCTGGCGGTTGCCGAGGCTTTCTTTGCGCTCAACACCATCCATTCAGAAGGCTACGTCACCATATTCTTCCTCGCCGACAAACCGCTGACCGGCGTGGCAATCGAGGATGTAATCAAATGCGGCTTCGCCGCTTCGATGGCGCAATTTTGTCGCAGCTTCGTGAACACGGCCATGCATTTTCCCAAGCGCGACATAGCGCTGAAGGGCCTGATCGTCGCGGCCCTCGCGATCATGCTGCTGCAGGCGGGGCTCTCCATTTATCCCAATGGGCTCCGGGCCACGCTGCATGGCGCGACCTGGATCGTCACGGTCGCGGTCGCTTTGTTTCTGCCCGTGGTCGGATTTGCCGCAATGCGGGAGTTCGGGCGCCAGCTCTGGCCCTTGTTCGCGGGCTGGGCCAGCCTCGCGCTGTTCATCCTCTATGCTGCGGTTGCATCGATGGGTCTATTTACCTGGCTGCCGATCAACTGGCACTTGGCAGGGCCCGTCGGCCTTTTCGAGGCGATCATGGTGACCCTCGCGCTGGGGCTCAATCTCAAGAAAATTCAGGCCGACAAGCTCGCTGCCGATACCAACTATGCGCGTTCCCTTGCCGAACGCGTCCGGATCAGCGAGCGTGCAGCCCGGCTCGCCGAGGAAAAGGCGTTCGCACTTGCAACGGTCAACAGCCAGAACGCGATGCTCCACGCCTCGGGTCACGACAGCAAACAGGTGATCCTGGCGCTCAACAGCGCGGTCGAGGCGCTGAAGCGCGGCGACGACTCCGGCAAGCACCGCGAACTCACAGAACTGCTGCAAAGCTCGGCCGCCTATTTGAGCGGGATCGTCTCCACCACCATATCGGGTGCCAGCATTGTCGGTAGCGATACGGACTTCATCACCCTCAGCAGCTTTCGGGCAGAGGCCCTCACCGAACCGCTGGTGATGATGTTCAAAACCAGCTTTGCGCAGAAAAAACTGACGCTCGACGTAGAAATCGCGGGCGAAATCATGATCCTGTCGGACAGGCCGCTCCTGATGCGCGCGCTCGCGAACCTCCTCGGCAACAGCTATCATTATACCGATAAAGGCGGCGCGCGGCTCCATGTCGCGGCGCAGGAGGCGCAGGTTGTCGTCACCATTACCGACAGCGGCAAGGGCATGCCTGCTGACGTCATGACCCGGCTCAATGACGAGTCAGTCACCCGGCTGCGCGCCGACGAGACCAATGACGGCAGCGGATCCGGTTTCCAGTCAGCGAAGCGATTGATCGAAGCGCTGTCGGGGTCGATACGCATCCTGACCTCGACACCGGCGGGCACCGAGATCCGGATTGTCCTGCCCCATGCGTTCCTCGGCGTCTCGCCCTGTGCGGTGGCCGATATCGCCGATTTGCTCCCTGACCTTCATCTGCTCGACTTTGATCAGCGCGACACATTCGAGGCGGCGCTCTCCACCATCCCCGCGCCAAAGGAGCAGATCATTGCCTGCACCTATGACGACACGAGCGTCACGCGCGGTCGCCTTGCCGACATGGTGGGAATGGTGCTCATCAAGCCGCTGTGCCGCGAAATGGCGGCGCATCCCCGGCTGAGAGGATGCTCAAAGGAGATTTAATTCGTGCGCGCGATCGACGATCTTGCGGTTGTGAGTCACGTCGAGCTTGCGCCGAAGTTCGGCGATGTGAAACGAGACTGTCGGCTGCGCGATCGAAAGTCGGTATGCGATTTCCTTGTTGCTTTCGCCCTGCGCAAGATAGTGGAGGATTGCCATCTGCCGCGACGATAAAGTCACCGGTGGCTGTCGATATTTCCCCAGCGCCTCGCGCATATGGGGAGAGATATAGATGTCACCTGCGAGCGCTGCATCGCACGCGGCAAGAATTTCCCGGGGAGGGTCAGCCTTGCTCACCACCGCGCGCGCGCCGAGCTTCAACGCATAATCGACCTCGCCATAGTGGGTCTCGCCCGTCAGGATGATCACGGTCATGTCGCGTGAACCGATAATTTCTGCAAGGACGTTGATGCCGCGCACGTCGGGCATGTTGAGGTCGAGGATCACGAGGTCAACAGGCTGCGACTGGACGAAGGCATTCACCGTGGCGCCGCGGTCAAGCGTGCCGACAACCAAAAAGCGCTCCTGGCCCGCGAACAGCAGCCGCAAACCGCTCTGGGTGATCGGGTGATCGTCGACGATCAGGATCCTGTGATGGGTGCTCATCGCCGTTCCTCGCCCCCGCAAGCCGCAGCCTATCTGCCTTAAGTGAGAGAAATATCGCAACCTGAATAATCTTGGGGCGCCCGCGATTCCTGGCCTGCCCGCCGCGGGATCGATCAGGTGCCGCGAACTCGAGGCTCCTTGATACAAATGGGGCGGCTCGATGAAGAGCCGCCCCAGTTGTGGAGTCCGCCGGGGAGAGGGAGAGTGCGGCGGACCGGAGATTGGTGCCTAATGACTCAGCGAGCGGCCATCTGGCTGTCGGATTCGGCTTCGGCGACGCCGGCGATCTTCAGCGCAGCGCGATACTGCTTGGCAGCGGCACGTTCATTGCCCGCTTCGCACAGCTTGTTGCCGGTCGAAACAAAGCGCTTCGCGCTCGACTGCTTGCCGCCCTGCATGTCATCGGCAGCAGCGCGGGCCTGATCAGCAAGGCCCGTGCAGCGATAATCGCTGCCCTTTGCCTGGGCGTGGGCCGGCGAGGTCGAGGCGATCAGGCCGGTGAAAGCGAGCGCGGAAGCCGCAACGATCGCGAAGGCAGAGGGAAAACGTCGGAAAGAGGAGAGCTGATAGGTCATGGGAGAGGTTCCTTTCGTTTCGTTGTGCAACCTTTTTAGCCGCGGTTGCGCACATAGATAATCCTCTATAATCTGCAAGTGCCTTGAAGCAGGATTTAACAATTCCCCATGGGGCGCTCGACGGGATCGAGGCTTTCCTGCGCGTCGCGGAGCGCCGGAGCTTTTCCGCCGCGGCCGCGGATCTCGGCGTCTCGCCTTCGGCGATCAGCCAGACGGTCAAGGCTCTTGAGGCCCGCGTCGGCGCGCCCTTGTTCATGCGCACCACCCGCAGCGTTGGGCTGACCCAGGCGGGTGAGATGTTTCTGGAACGCGCCGCGCCGGCCTATGCCGGGCTCGCCGATGCCTATGAGGCGGCACGCAACCTCGGTAACCGGCCCGCGGGGCGGCTGCGAATCAATCTGATGCGTGGTGCGGTCCAGCCGCTGTTCGCGCCGATCCTCGCGGGTTTCTGCGAAGCCTATCCCGAGATCGAGATAGAGATTTTCGCTGACGACGCCTTTGCCGACCTTAGCGCCGGAGGCTTTGATGCCGGAATCCGCATGGGCGAATCGCTCGATGCCGATGTGATCGCAGTGCGGCTAACCGGGCCGTTTCGCTTCGTCGTCGCCGCAACGCCCGCCTACATCGCCCGCTACGGACGCCCTGAAACGCCGGAGGACCTGCGCAACCATCGCTGCGTGCGCCTGCGCCTTGGCACCGGCGCGATGATGCCGTGGACTTTCGCGCGCGGCAATCGCGAGATCGAGGTTGCGGTGACCGGTCCCGTGATCGTCAACGATTTCCATGCCATGATGGTGGCCGTCAGCACCGGTGTGGCGATGGGCATGATCGCCGAGCCGACCGCGCAGCCACTGGTCGAGGCGGGCGAAATCGAAGTGCTGCTCACCGAACATGCGGCCTCGACCTCCGGTCTTTTCCTCTATTACCCAAGCCGCAAACAGGTGATGCCGAAACTGCGCGCCTTCATCGATTATGTCCGCGACCATCTGCCCGACGATGTGACCGGCTGAACCATCCCCATGCCCCGCACAAATAAATCCCTTTGCCGCGCGCAGAAAAATTGGGCTGGCGATTCCCGTCAAAAGACGGCAGCCAGATGTCAACTAAAACAGTTGGAATGAACTTATGCTTGATCTGGCCGCCCTGGATCCCACGGCGCTCCTGCCCTTCATTCTCATCGGCTTTGCAGCGCAGCTGGTCGACGGGGCACTGGGGATGGCGTTCGGCGTCATCTGCAACACTCTGCTTGTGGCGGTGATGGGCGTGCCGCCCGCGGCGGCGTCGGCGCGCATTCATGTGGTTGAGGTTTTCACCACCGGCGTGTCGGGTATCAGCCACCTGATTCACCGCAACATCGAGTGGGGCCTCTTCTTGAAGCTGCTGATCCCCGGCCTGATCGGCGGCGTGTCGGGCGCCTACCTCTTGAGTTCGCTCCATGGCGATTTCGTCAAGCCTTTCGTCCTCACCTACCTGGTTGCGGTCGGCGTCTGGCTTCTTGTCCGCGGTCTTCTCTATCCGCCCAAATTTCGCAAGCCGAAGGTGATCGCACCACTCGGACTGATCGGAGGCTTCCTGGACGCCGCGGGCGGCGGCGGGTGGGGGCCCGTGGTGACCTCGAACCTGCTCGTCCAGGGCGCCGAACCGCGCAAGGTCGTGGGCACGGTGAACAGTGTCGAATTCTTCCTGACCCTCGCGGTCTCGGCGACCTTCATCTGGCACCTTGGTCTCGAAGACATAGCGGGGGCGACCCTCGGCCTGCTCATTGGCGGTGTCCTCGCCGCGCCCCTCGGCGCAGTGATGGCAAAGCGCTTCTCGCCAAAGCTCATGCTGATTCTCGTCGGCTTTGTGCTCACTGCGACGAGCGCCTTTGGTCTATACAAGGTGCTCGCCTAGCGTCCGGCCAGCGGCGGCTCAGTTCGCCGGTCGCGTTTCGTCGATCTTGTCGACCCATTCGGGGTAGAAACTGGGCTCGCGCGCCGACCAGCCCGGCGCGGTCGCCGCGGCCTCGCTGATCGACTGAAGCAGCGAGCGCCGCTTGTCAGGATGGAGGTGCGGAAGCGATGCTGCGGCGCAAAAAGCGCCGGGAAGCCACGGCCGCGCGTGCGCGCCAAGCAACCGCTCGTAGAGAAAGCGATAGGAGGCAAAGCCCGGGAGCCGGTCCTGACCCAGGTCGAAAGCCGACACGGCGACGAGCGGCGCCATGAAACCCTCGAGGGCATCGAGACCGCTGTCCTCGGGGATATGTTCGCGAATTTCGCCAAGCCGCTGATAGACCCGGGCCTGCACGCGGATCGCAGTCTCCTCGACCATGTCGCGCGACCAGCGCGCTATTGCATCCTCGCGCTCAAGCCCGATGTCCAGCGAACGGCGGATATAACGCTGCGTCGCGGCGGGAAATCCCGCAAATTCCTTGATTTCCGAAATAGAAAGGTCGCCCGCGGCCGGTCCTGAACGCGTCGCCATCGTCATGCTCCCCGCATCGCACCCCGGGAGCCGTCCCCCGGGAGGCTTGCACTTGTGCAATGTGCCACATCAAAGGTTAGTGGCAAGTTAACCATGATGGCGGGCGTTGTTCAGCCATCGTGGGACATTGCGCGGGCTTGCGACCGGTCCTAATCAGCATCAACCACGACACGCAGGGGCTTTCATGTCGAACACACCGCAGCCGGTCCTGTCCTCCACCGGACTCTTCACCCCTCAAGATTCCATTTCGAACGAAGAACTCGTCGCCAGCTTCAACGCTTATGTCGCGCTCTATAACAGCAGGAATGCGGCAGCGATCGCCGCCGGCGAGACCGCTGCTCTCGCTGAATCGAGCGTCGAATTCATCGAGAAGGCGAGCGGCATCGGCTCGCGCCACGTCGTCGACAAGGCGGGCATCCTCGATCCGGACCATATGGCCCCGCGGCTGCCCGAGCGCAGCAACGAGGAACTGTCGATCCTCGCCGAGATCGGCGTGGCCGCGGCGAAGGATGCGCTTGCCCGGGCGGGCCGCGATGCCAGCGATGTGGACGCGGTGCTGTGCGCAGCGTCGAACATGCAGCGCCCCTATCCCGCCATGGCGGTCGAGATACAGGACGCGCTCGGCATCGAAGGCTTCGCCTTCGATATGAACGTCGCCTGCTCCTCGGCGACCTTCGGCATCCAGACCGCCGCAGATTACATCCGCGCGGGCCATGCGAAAAGCGTGCTCGTCGTAAACCCCGAAATCTGTTCGGGTCACCTGAACTGGCGCGACCGTGACAGTCATTTCATCTTCGGCGATGTCGCGACTGCGATCCTGATCGAGGACAAGAGCATGGCTCCAGACGGACATTGGGATATCCTCGGCACGCGGCTCAAGACCGTTTTTTCGAACAATATCCGCAATAACTTCGGTTTTCTGAACCGCACCCATGGCGGCATCGACCAGTCGGGTCCCAAGACAGACAAGCTCTTTGTCCAGGAAGGCCGCAAGGTGTTCAAGGAAGTCGTGCCGATGGTTGCGGCAATGATCGTTGAGGAAATGGATAAACTAGGGCTCGAGGGTGCCGACATGCGCCGCTTGTGGCTGCATCAGGCGAACACCAACATGAACCGTCTCATCGCGCAGCGTGTGCTCGGGCACGAGGCCAGTTCCGACGAAAGCCCCACGGTGCTCGATACCTATGGCAATACGTCGAGCGCGGGGTCGATCATCGCCTTCCATCTCCATCACGCGGATATGACCGCAGGTGATACCGGGCTGATCTGCTCGTTCGGTGCCGGCTATTCCGCCGGGACGGTATTCGTGCGCAAGACCTGAGCATCAAGGCACGAAGGTCGTGAACAGATAGACCGCGAACAGCATGAGGTGAATCGTGCCCTGGAGCACGGTGGTGCGGCCATTCGCGAGCGTCTGCGACGCGACGATCAGCGACAGGAACAGCAGCACAGTCGACTTGGCGTCGAGGCCGAGGCTGATCGGCAGCTCAATGGCGATCGACAGAATCGCGACCGCCGGGATAGTGAGCCCGATCGTCGCGAGCGCTGACCCGAGCGCCAGGTTGAGACTGGTCTGCAAGCGATCAGCCTTGGCCGCGCGTACCGCGGCGAGCCCTTCGGGGGCCAGGATCAGCGCCGCGATGAGCACACCGAGGACTGCAGGCGGCGCGCCCCAGTCAGCAAGCAGCGCACCGATGACCGGGGAGAGGCTCTTCGCGAGAAGTACGACCGCAAACAAACTCGCAAGCAGCAGCACGCCCGAAACGGCCGTTCGCTGGACACTCGGCGGTGCGGCGTGGGCGTCGGGCTCGCCGTCGCCGTCGGCATCACCGTCGGGCAGGAAATAGTCGCGGTGGCGCACCGTCTGCACGAGCGCGAAGGTGGCATAGAGGATCAACGATACCGCAGCGACAAAGCCGAGCTGCTTCGCCGAATAGAAGGGCCCCGGCACGCTCGACGTGAAATTGGGGAGCACCAACGTCACCACGGTGAGGACAGTGAGCGTCGCGAGCGCAGCCCCGATGCCGGTGCGCTGGAAACGCTGTTCATGATGTCGGATCGCACCGCTGAGCAGGCAAAGCCCCATCAGAAGGTTGAGGATCACCATCACCGCCGCAAACACCGTGTCGCGCGCGAGCGTCTGCGCCTTTTCCGGCTCGGCCTGCATCAGCGTCAGGATCAGCCCGACCTCGATCACAGTGACGGCAAGCGCGAGGATCAACGTCCCGAACGGCTCGCCGACCCGGTGCGCGATCACCTCTGCATGGTGAACCGCTGCGACGACCGAGCCTGCCAGAATGATCGCAACCAGCCAGGGGTTGAGCGGCGTGGCAAAGCCAGCCATTGCGGCCATAAATCCCAGAACCGGAAAAATATCGTTGGTCCGGTCGGCGAGGCGAAGTTTCGTCGTCATGGGCTTCTCTTACAGCCGCCTTCCTCGCTGCCTACCCCGAAGCCGACATTAATGCGCACGGACCGGCAATCCGGCCGCCGCAAGCCGCGCATGCGCCTCGGCGACCGTCGCCTCGCCGAAATGGAAAATGCTGGCCGCAAGCACTGCGCTCGCGCCGCCTTCGATCACCCCTGCGACGAGATGATCGAGATTGCCGACGCCGCCCGATGCGATGACCGGGACGCTCACCGCATCGGCGACGGTGCGCGTGAGCGCAAGGTCATACCCATCCTTCGTGCCGTCGCGGTCCATGCTCGTCACGAGCAGTTCGCCTGCGCCCAGCGCGGCCAGTCGCACGGCATGATCAAGCGCATCGATCCCCGTTGGCTTGCGGCCGCCGTGGGTGAAGATTTCCCAGCGGCCCTTCCCCACGCGCCGCGCGTCAATGCTTCCGACCGCGCACTGGCTGCCGAAGCGATCGGCAATTTCCGCGACCAGTTCCGGCCGCGCGACCGCGGCGCTGTTCACCGCGACCTTGTCGGCACCCGCGAGCAAGAGCGCACGCGCATCGTCGGCGCTGCGCACGCCGCCCCCCACGGTCAGCGGCATGAAGCAGACTTCAGCGGTCCGTGCGACCATCTCGAGCAAGGTCCCGCGCCCCTCATGGCTGGCCGAAATATCAAGGAAGCAGAGCTCGTCGGCACCGGCGGCATCATAGGCGCGCGCCGCCTCGACCGGGTCGCCGGCATCACGCAGATCGACAAAATTGACGCCCTTGACGACGCGTCCGTCCGCCACGTCGAGGCAGGGAATGACGCGAACGCGGACAGTCATCGGCGATTCCGCCTGCGGGAATAGGCCGCGTAACGGCTGTTGGGGGAGCCCCTCATCGTCTCATGCTCTCCTAACCCGTCTCACCAGCGGACGGGGAGCCGGCGATTGCAATCGCTTCGGCCAGATCAAGCCTGCCATCATAAAGTGCCCGCCCGGTGATGACGCCCTCGATACCGTCGGCCACATGGCCGCGCAGTGCGTGGACATCGGCAATCCCCGCAACCCCGCCGCTCGCGATCACCGGAATATCGACCGCCCGCGCCAGAGCCACCGTCGCCTCGACATTGCAGCCCTTGAGCAGCCCGTCGCGCCCGACATCGGTGAAGAGCAACGCCGCGACTCCCGCATCCTCGAAGCGCCGCGCGAGGTCCTCGACGCGAACGTCGGAAACCTCCGCCCATCCCTCGGTGGCGACCATTCCGTCTCTTGCGTCGACCCCCACGATGATCCGGCCGGGCAGGTCGCGGGCTGCCGATCGGACGAACTCGGGGTTCTTCAATGCCGCCGTGCCGATGACGACCCGCTCCACCCCCAGCGCGAGCCAGCGGTCGACCCCGGCGCGGTCGCGGATGCCGCCGCCGACCTGCACCTTGCCGGGGAAGGCGGCAAGGATGCTTTCGACCGCGCCGCCGTTCACGCTTGTCCCTGCAAAGGCACCGTCGAGATCGACGACGTGGAGGTGCGATGCGCCCGCTTTGGCGAAAAGGCGTGCCTGGGCGGCAGGATCGTCGCCATAAACGGTCGCGCGCGCCATATCGCCCTCGGCGAGTCGCACCACCTGCCCGCCCTTGAGGTCGATCGCCGGGAAGATGGTCAGGGTCGCCACTTCAGGAACCTTTCGAGCGTCGCAAGGCCATAGGCCTGGCTTTTTTCAGGGTGGAACTGAACCCCAACGATATTGTCGCGAGCGACTGCCGCCGTGAAGGGCCCGCCATGCTCGCTCGTCGCCGCGACATGCGCGGCGTCGTCAAAATGATAACCGTGGAGATAATAGGCCTCGCCGCGTGCGATCACCGGATGCGCGAATGTCGGAAGGACGTCGTTCCAGCCCATGTGCGGGATACGAAGGCCGGGGGCGGGCGCAAAGGGGCGCACGGTACCGCCGATCCAGCCGAGGCCCGCGTGCCGCCCATGCTCCTCGCCCGCATCGGCAAGCAATTGCATGCCGACGCAGATGCCGAGGAAAGGAGCGCCTTCCCCGCGCACCCGTCGCTCGATCGCCTCGACAAGGCCTGGAATGGCTGAAAGACCGGTCATGCACGCCGCAAAGGCACCGACGCCGGGCAGCACGATCCGCTCCGCCTTCGCCACGACATCGGGGTCGGCGGTGACGGCCACGGCCTCCGCGCCCGCCGCGATGAGCGCATTGTGCACCGAGCGTAGATTGCCCGCGCCATAGTCGATCAGGGCGATGGCGCTCATCGAAAAGTCCTAGAGGACCCCCTTGGTCGAGGGAATCGTGTCGCCCTTGCGCGGGTCGATCTCGACCGCCTGGCGCAAGGCGCGCGCGAGCGCCTTGTACATGCTCTCGGCGATATGATGATTGTTCTCGCCATAGAGGGTTTCGATGTGCAGCGTGATCCCGGCTGTCTGGGCAAAGCTTGCAAACCAGTGGGGGAAGAGCTCGGTGTCCATTTCGCCGAGGCGGGGCTGCGAAAATCCCGACTTCCAGACACAGTGCGGGCGCCCCGAGATGTCGAGGACGCACCGGGTCAGTGTTTCGTCCATCGGCGAATGCGCCTCGCCATAGCGCGCGATCCCGCGCTTGTCGCCGAGCGCTTTTGCCACCGCCTCGCCGAGCGCGAGCGCCGAATCCTCGACCGTGTGGTGCTGGTCGATGCGGAGGTCGCCCTTCACTGTCATCGCAATGTCGATCAGGGAGTGGCGCGAAAGCTGCTCGACCATGTGATCGAGAAAGCCGATGCCTGTGGAGACCGAATAATCGCCGCAGCCGTCGAGATTGACGGTGATCGCGATATCCGTTTCCTTGGTCGTGCGCTGGACGGTTGCGGTTCGCATGAGACGCCCCATAGCAGCGACTTTTCGCGTTGCAAGGCGACTCTCCCCACTTGACCGCCGCGCGCGCCGCGTTCATCCCCCACGGCCATGAGTGATGAAGTCCGCGACAGCCTGATTCCCTATGACGAAATCGTGCAGGACGCGCTGCGCGCCGTGGTCGGCCGCGTGCTGCGGCAGATCGAGGGGACCGACAGCCTGCCCGGCGAGCACCATTTCTACATCACCTTCAAAACCCAGGCACCCGGCGTCGCGATTCCCGGGCATCTGATCGCCAAATTCCCCGACGAGATGACGATCGTCCTTCAGAATCGCTTCTGGGACCTGACGGTCGAGGACGATCATTTCAGCGTCGGCCTGTCGTTCAACCAGACGCCCTCGATGCTCACGATCCCTTATGCGGCAATCACCGCTTTCGTGGATCCCTCGGTGGATTTCGGGCTGCAGTTCCAGGTCAGCGACGACAGCGAGGACCCCGAACCGCACGACGAGGCTGACAACGACCGACCCGAAGTTTCGACCGAGGACGGCTCCAACGTCGTGACGGTGGATTTCGGCAAGCGGAAATAGCGTGGCGGGCCCCGACTGGCCCCCCAGCCGCTTCTGGCAATATTGGGCGCTCGCCGGGATGGTTGTGCTGACGGCCGCCTTCTGGTGGGGGGTCGAGGGCTATGCGATCTTTGAAGCTCGCCGGCATGGCCAAATCGCCGAAGGACTGATGGGTTTCACATTGCTTGTCCTGACCCCGACGCTCGTGCTCGTCTGGCTCGTCGCGGGCTGGCTACGGCGGCGGGTGGGCGACGGCGGCTATTGGCAATTGCTCGGCCTGGTCGCGATGATCTGGGCGGGCGCGGTTCTGGTGACGAGGATGCTGGCCGGATGAGCGAGACACGGATCGAAAGCGACAGCCTCGGAGAAATCGCAGTCCCGGGCGGCGCCTATTGGGGCGCGCAGACGCAGCGGTCGATCGAGAACTTCCCCTTCAGCACGCGCGAGCGCATGCCAATCGAGATCATCCACGCGCTCGCGCTCGTCAAGCAGGCTGCGGCGCGGATCAACCGGCGCCACGGGCTTCCTGCCGAAAAGGCCGATGCGATCGAAGCGGCAGTGAAAGACATCGTCGCTGGCAAACTCGACGATCAATTCCCGCTCGTCATCTGGCAGACAGGGAGCGGCACCCAGAGCAATATGAACGTCAATGAGGTGATCGCAGGCCGCGCAAACGAGATATTGACCGGCAGGCGCGGCGGAAAGACGCCGATCCATCCCAATGACGATGTCAACCGCGGCCAGTCATCGAACGACAGCTTCCCGACCGCCCTGCACATCGCGGCATCGCTTGCAGCAACGCAGCGCCTGTTGCCTGCCCTCGCCCGCCTGCGAGGGGCGCTCGAAGCCAAGGCATCGCAATGGGCCGGCATCGTCAAGATCGGCCGCACCCATTTGCAGGACGCCACGCCCTTGACGCTGGGGCAGGAATTTTCGGCTTATGCAAACCAGCTCTACCGCGCCGGACGGCGCATCGAGCCCGCGATCACGCACGGCACCAACCGGCTCGCTCAGGGCGGGACCGCGGTCGGCACCGGGCTCAATTCCCCGGCAGGCTTCGCCGGTGAGTTCTGCGCGGCCTTGAGTGAAATCACCGGCCATCGCTTCCTGCCCGCCGAGAATATGTTCGAAGCGCTCGCATCCAATGATCCGCTCGTTCACCTGTCGGGAACGTTGAATACGCTCGCAGCCGCGCTTACCAAGATCGCGAACGACATCCGCCTGCTCGGATCGGGACCCCGAGCGGGGCTCGGTGAGCTCGACCTGCCCGCCAACGAGCCGGGCAGCTCGATCATGCCGGGCAAGGTGAACCCGACCCAGTGCGAGATGCTCACGATGGTCGCGGCGCAGGTCATCGGCAATCATCAGGCAGTAACCGTCGGCGGGATGCAGGGCCACCTCGAGCTCAACGTGTTCAAGCCGTTGATCGGCGCCAACGTGCTCCGCTCGATCGATCTGCTCGCGACCGCCATGGAGGGTTTTGCGGAGCGCTGCGTCGAGGGCATCGAACCCAATCGCGCGCGCATTGCCGAACTCGTCGACCGCTCGCTGATGCTGGTGACGGCGCTCGCCCCCGAAATCGGCTATGACAAGGCGGCAAAAATCGCGAAGCAGGCGCACGAGCGCGGGACGACGCTGCGCGAGGCCGCGCTCGACCTCGGCTATGTCGACGCCGCGACCTTCGACCGGATTGTTGACCCGCGAGCAATGCTGGGGCCGGAACCCGAAGGCTCTGCCGGGAATATATAGGGGGAAGGAGAATGAGGATGATGGCACGGATCATCGGCGGTGTGCTTGGCAGTGCGATCGGACGGACAAGGAATAATCACCCGGTTGCCGGGGCAGTGATTGGCGCAGGCACGCTGTTCGCGGCGCGGCGCCTTTTCCCGCAGCGCTACGCCGTGCTCGCGGCGACGGCGGCGGCTGCCTATCTCACCAAGAAATGGGCCGAACGCGCCGAAGCGCGCAAGAATGCAGAAACAGCGCATGCTGCCGACGCGGCACTCGCCCGCGAAGGCGTGGTCGACAGCTATGCCGGGACCGACGCGCCGACCGATGGAGAAAGCATGGGGGAGGCCCTGCCGCCTGCGATTCCGGTTCAGGCGGACGGCAAACGCCCTTCGGTGCACTAATCGAAAGCGGGCGCCGCTCGCGAATCATGCAAGTGCGCTATATGGGTCTGCTCCCTCGATCCTCTCAAGGGCAGCCCGCACGGCACCCCGCCAAGTCTCATCGGCGACAAGCAAGGGCGGAAACAGGTCGAGCGTGAGCAGCGTGTCGGCTAGCGAGGCCGCATCCCCCGCCGCTCGCCCTATATCGGTCAGACGCGGCGCAAGGGGATCGACGATCGGCTCGCCGCTTCGAGCCATCCGGCGAATGAAGGCCATCCACGCCGCCACCGGAACCGCGAGCCGCGTCACGGGTCTTCCGGATGCCTTGGCGTCCAACGTCGTGCCCAGCAGCCGGTAGCGCAGCTTCTGACTGCCATCCCATGCGATTTGACCAAGCAAATGGCGGAGCGCCGGGTTGCGGAAGCGGTCGAGGACGGTATCCGCGTAGAAGGACAGGTCCAAGCCGGCCGCCGGAGCGAGCGAAGGAATGATATCGCCGTGCACCAGCCGCTCGATAAAAGCGGCGAAGCGCTGATCGCCCATCGCATCGGCGACGCTCGCATGCCCCAGCGCAAGGCCGATATAGGCGATGCTGCTGTGCGCGCCGTTGAGGATGCGAAGCTTTGCCTTTTCATAAGCCGCCACGTCCCCGGTCATCTGCACGCCGACGCTGGCGAGATCGGGACCGTCGGCAAGGTTGAAATGCTCGACAACCCATTGAGTGAAACCTTCGCGCTGGACCGCCGCCGCATCCTCGAGACCGAGCAGGCCGCGCACGCGCGCAAGATGTGCCGGGTCCGTCGCGGGGGTGATCGAATCCACCATCGTATTGGGAAAGGCGACCTCGCCCGTGATCCAGTCGGCGAGCCCTTGATCGAACTGGCGCGCGAAACGCGCGGCGGCGGCGGCGAGCGTATCGCCGTTGGAATTCATATTGTCGCAGCACAGCACCGCGAAAGGAGACGTCCCCGCCGCGCGCCGCGCGGCAAGCCCCGCCACGATCCAACCGACGAGGCTGACCGGCGCGGCGGGATCTTCAAGATCGTGGACAATATCGGGATGCGACAAGTCGAGCGTGCCATCAGGGGCAAGACAATAGCCCTTTTCGGTCACCGTGCTCGTCAGCAGTCTGACCTTTGGATCGAAGAGCAGGCGGCGGACCTGCGCATCCTCGCCAGGCCGCACGAAAGCGCTGTGTGCGGCGATCACGCGGATGCGCGTTGCGCGATCGAGCGTTGTCAGGCTGTAGAGCCCGTCCTGCGCCGCCAATGTATCGGCGATTCCCGCCGACCGCAGCGACACCGCGGCAATCCCCCAGCGCGGATCGCTGTCCAGCAGCGAATCGACATAACTCGCTTGATGCGCACGGTGGAAGGCGCCTGGACCGAAATGGATGATTCCCGTGCGAATCGTGGCCGGGTCGTGTCCCGGCCGCACGACTCCCTCGGGAAGCGCAGCGAGCGCCGCACGCGTCAGGCGGGTCACAGCGTCACCCCCCGCTTCCAGATTGCGATCTCGCGTTCGCCGTTGCGCTCGGCAGCGGTTTCGCGTCCCGACGCGACCTCGACGAGAAGGCCGAGCAGCGCCTCCGCGCTCGCATCCATTCCCTCGCTGAGTACCTGCTCGCCGTCGAAGTCGATCCAGCCGGGCTTGCGCAGGGCAAGCTCGTGATTTGAGGCGAGTTTGATCGTCGGCACTGGAAAGCCAAGCGGCGTGCCGCGTCCTGTCGTAAACAGGATCACCGTTGCTCCCGCCGCCGCGAGCGCCGTCGAAGAAACCGCGTCATTCCCCGGGGCCTCCAGGAGCGCAAGCCCCGACCTGGAAGCGCGCGCGCCATAGCCGAGAACGTCCGTGACGACCGCCCGACCCGCCTTCTGCACGGCACCTAGCGATTTTTCCTCAAGCGTCGTCAGGCCGCCAGCGATGTTACCCGGTGACGGATTTTCGGACACCGGCTCGCCATGGGCGGTGAAATAGCCCTTGAAGCCCTCAACCAGACGGCCAATCGCATCGCCGACGTCAGCGTCCGCGGCGCGGGCCATCAGAAGAGACTCGGCGCCGAAAACTTCCGGGATTTCGGTCAGAATTGCCTGGCCCCCCGCTCCGGTTACCGCGTCGCTCATCCGCCCGACGAGCGGGTTGGCGGTGAGCCCGCTGAGACCGTCGGACCCGCCGCACTTGACCCCGATCACCAACTTTCCGAGCGGAAGGGGGCTGCGCCTCGCGGACGTCGCGATCTCGACCAGTTCATCGACCAGCATCAGGCCTTCTTCGATCTCGTCACCCGCGCTCTGCGCGCGCAGGCTGCGGACGCGCCCCCGCACCTCGCGCGGGATCGCCTCGATCAGCTGGCCGATCTGGTTCGATTCGCAGCCGAGGCCGACGAGCAGCACGCCGCCCGCGTTGGGGTGCGCGGCAAGCGCCGCGAGAATCGCACGCGTACCATCAAGATCATCGCCAAGCTGCGAGCAACCAAAGGGGTGGGTGAAGGCGTGCACGCCATCGACCCGTCCGCGATGGCGCCGATTGCCGGCCTCGGCGATCTTTGACGCGGTGCGGGCGACACAGCCGACGGTTGGAAGCACCCAGATTTCGTTACGCGTCGCCGCTCGTCCATCAGGGCGCAAATAGCCGAGAAAGGTCGGCGGGTCCGGAAGCGGGGCGGCTGGGTCGGCGGCGAGGCGGCGTGCATGGCCGACCGCAGCGGTCAGCGCCGTCGCCATATTATGACTGTGGACATGCGCACCGCGCGCGATCGCCTGGGTTGCGGTGCCGATGGGAAAGCCGAATTTGATCACCGGCGCCCCGGCGCCGATATCGGCAACCGCAACCTTGTGCCCGCGCGCAACCGGCTCGCGCAGCGTCACGCCTCCCGCGACATCGAGCCGGTCGCCTTCATCGAGGTCGCGCAGCGCGGTCGCGACCGAATCGCGGGGGTCGACGAGAATGGCATTCGAAGTCATTGGCCCTGACCATCCTTGCATCTTTCACTGATTTGTCATCGATGGAAAGCGGTGTCATATAAGCAAAAGCTTCGACTTGTTATCACTAATCGCCACCACCTCCGGCCCGCGACCAGATCAAGTCACGGCGCAGGTGCTCCTTCGAAACACTTCTCGCAAACGCTTTTCCTGGGAAAAGAACAACGATGGCAAAGACGCTGAGCATCCATCCCGACCGCCTGTTTCCGGCCGAGAGCAAGACGCGTGACATCGCACGCGCGCTCTACGCCGAGGTGAAGGGACTGCCAATCGTTAGCCCGCATGGTCATACAGACCCGGCATGGTTCGCAACTAACGCCAATTGGTCGAACGCGACCGATTTGCTGCTCGCGCCCGATCATTATCTCTATCGCATGCTCTATAGCCAAGGGATCGCGCTCGGCGCCCTTGGCGTACCTGACCGGAGCGGAGCGCCTGCCTCCGACCCACGCGCGGCGTGGCGCCTCTTCGCCGCCAATTACCATTTGTTTCGCGGTACCCCCTCCCGGATATGGCTCGACCATGTCTTCGCGGACGTTTTCGCTTTGGACATCGCGCTCGATGCCTCAACCGCCGACCGTTATTACGACCGCATCAATGAAAGCCTCGCGAGCCCCGCCTTCCGCCCGCGCGCGCTGTTCGATCGCTTCAACATCGAGTTGCTGGCAACGACCGAAGGCGCGCATGAGGACCTCGACCATCATCGAGCGATCCGCGCCTCGGGCTGGCCCGGCCGCGTGATCACCACCTATCGACCCGACGCAGTCGTCGACCCCGAGCATCAGGACTTTGCCGCGGCGATGCAGCGCCTTGGCGAACTGACCGGCGAGGATGTCGAAAGCTGGCCCGGCTATCTGGCCGCGCACCGCAAGCGCCGCGCCGATTTTCGCGCCGCGGGGGCAACCGCCACAGACCACGGCCATCCGAGCGCCGCGACGGCAAACCTCGCCGCTGCCGACGCCGCAGCGCTGTTCGCGAAGATCATTGGCGGCCACTGGGCCCCTGAAGATGCCGAGCTGTTCCGTGCCCAGATGCTGACCGAATTCGCCGCGATGAGCGTCGAGGACGGCATGGTAATGCAGGTCCACCCGGGCGCGCGCCGCAATCACAATCAGCGATTGTTCGAAACCCACGGACGCGACAAGGGGTGCGACATTCCAACGCGCACCGATTATGTCGATGCGCTGAAGCCCCTGCTCGATCGCTTCGGCACCGAGAGGCAGCTGTCGATCATCCTCTTCACGCTCGACGAATCGACCTATGCGCGCGAGCTCGCGCCGCTTGCCGGCCATTATCCCTGCCTGAAGCTCGGCCCTGCCTGGTGGTTCCACGACAGTCCTGAAGGGATGCGGCGCTTCCGCGAGATGACGACCGAAACCGCCGGCTTCTATAATACGGTCGGCTTCAACGACGACACGCGCGCTTTCCTCTCGATCCCCGCCCGCCACGATGTCGCCCGCCGAATCGATTGCGCCTTCCTCGCACGCCTCGTCGCCGAGCACCGGCTCAGTGACTGGGAGGCCGGCGAACTTGCACAGGAACTCGCCTATGGGCTCGTCCGCAAAGCCTATAAACTGGATCAGCCGGCTGTCGCCGCGGCCGCCCCACAGCCCCTGGTCGATGCAGTCGCCGAAAGCCGCGACGCGGCGGGACGGATCAACCCGCGGCCTGCCACTCCTTTACCGCCTCGATCGGCGACACCAGCATCAGCACGTTGAGCGTCAGATTGTCGCGAATCGCGAAGAGCGTGAACAGCTCGAAGGCAATGGCGATCCCCGCGGTTGCCCACCAGCGCATCCGGCTGGCGGCGAGGAAGCCGAACACCATGAAGGCGGCGTCGGTCACCGAGTTGAGAACCGAATCGCCCGAATAGCCGTAGGCCATCGTCACCTCGCGATAGCGTTCGATGATGACGGGGGAGTTTTCGAGGATTTCCCATGCGCCCTCGATGCCGATCGCAATCGCGAGCGCGGCCCACAGCGGCGCGCGCGGCAACAGCCATCGCGAGAGTCCAAAGAAGATGAAACCGTGGATGATGTGGCTGAAGCTGTACCAGTCAGAAATCTGCTGGCTGTTCTGATTCGACTGCACGACGCCATGCCAAAGGCTGACGGTTCCGCAGGGACAGATCAAGGGTCGCCCCATCAGCATCAGGATCGCACCGAGCAGGGCGAGAAGGCTCGCCGCTATCAGCCATCCTCTCTGGGTCATGTCTGGCATCGCGCCCCTTCCCGCTTGACCGCCGCCCTCGCTCGCGCAATTAGCCCGCATGGCTGATAGCGTCCACCTCAACCGCCGAGGCGTGTTGTTCGTCCTTTCCTCGCCCTCGGGCGCGGGCAAGACCACCATCTCGAAGATGATGCTTCAACAGGACCCTGACATCGCCCTGTCGATCTCGGCCACGACGCGGCCGCCGCGGCCTGGAGAAAAGGATGGGGTCGACTATCATTTCGTCGATGTCGACACCTTCAAGCAGATGGCAGCCGACGGCGAATTCCTCGAATGGGCACATGTCTTCGGCCACCGCTATGGCACGCCGCGCGCGCGGGTGGAGGAATTGCTCGACGCCGGCAAGGACGTGTTGTTCGACATCGACTGGCAGGGAGCGCAACAACTCTACCAGGAGGCGGGGCCAGACGTCGTGCGCGTCTTCGTGCTGCCCCCCACGATGGACGAACTTGAGCGCCGGCTGCGGGCGCGCAATACCGACAGCGACGAGGTGATCGCGTCGCGCATGGCGCGCGCTGCAAACGAGATCAGCCACTGGGACGGCTATGACTATGTGCTGATCAACGACAATGTCGACGACTGCTATGGCGAAGTGAAGGCGATTTTGCGCGCCGAACGGCTGAAACGTCGGCGCCAGATCGGGCTGATCGGCTTCGCGCGGGACCTTATCCGCTCGGTGCCCGAGGCGGACACGACGATCTAGACGATCGCTTTGCCCTTCCGAGCGGATGAACAATTAACCGATCTCTCACCACGGACCTCAACCTGCCGGCACGCGATACCCAAATCGGATCTAGCTCCATAACGCCGTAATTTCCGGGTAGGCCGGAACGTCGAGGATCCGTCAGGCTGGCTGCGCCAGATTGGCCTCCAGCTCCGACACCACTTCGGCGCGCAGCGGTTTGGCCTGCCCATCCGTGCGGCAGACAACGACCGTGTCGCAGGTCGCGATTGCGCGGCCGTTCTGGAACATCGCCTGGACGATCGTCCAACTTGAAGTGCCAATCCGCCCAATTCCCGTGGAAATCTCGACAGGGTCGGGGAAATTGCCTTCGGCGAGATAATTGATCTCGACCGCTGCCACCATCGTCCGCTCGTTTGTCGCCCGCTCGGCAATCGGGCGGACTTGCCGGTTCATCATGACGCGGCCGCTTTCGAACAGCGCTGCAAAGGCCACATTGTTGAGGTGACCATTGACGTCCATATCCTGAAAGCGGGTCTGCAGTTCGAGGTGGACGGGATAGCTGGCGGCGTCGAGCCGCCAGCGTTCCGGTTTGGCCATATCAGCGCGGACCCATGCGGATGCCGCCGTCGAGGCGGACGTCCTCGCCGTTGAAATAGCCGTTCTCAATCATGCAGAGCGCAAGATTGGCATATTCGGTCGGATTGCCGAGGCGCTTCGGGTTGAGAACCGATGCGCCGAGCGCGTCGCGAACATTCTGCGGCGCGCCCGCGAGCAGCGGCGTGTCGAAGATGCCCGGCAGGATCGTGTTGACGCGAATATTCTCCGAGGCAAGGTCGCGCGCGATCGGCAGCGTCATGCCCACGACGCCGCCCTTCGATGCCGAATAGGCAGCCTGCCCGATCTGTCCATCCTCAGCCGCGACGCTCGCAGTGTTGACGATCGCGCCACGCTCGCCATCTTCCATCGGGTCGAGCGTCAGCATCCCGGCCGCCGACTTCGCGATGCAGCGGAAAGTTCCCACGAGGTTGATCTGGATGATCCAGTTGAAGGCATCGAGCGGGAAATGCTTGATGCTTCCATCTTCCTTGCTGCGACTCGCGGTCTTGATCGCATTGCCGGTACCCGCACAGTTGACGAGGATGCGCTCCTGCCCGATCGCGGCGCGCGCCTTTTCAAAGGCGGCGTCCACCGAGGCATCGTCGGTGACGTTGCATTCGCAGAACACGCCGCCGAGCTCCTCGGCGATCGCCTTGCCCTTTTCTTCCTGCAGGTCGAAGATCGCGACCTTCACGCCCTTCGCCGCGAGCGCGCGGGCGGTGGCAGCGCCCAGCCCCGAGGCGCCTCCAGTTACGACGGCCGATACGGTGGAGTCGAGTTTCATCTGTTCAGTCCTTTCCTCAGTCCGATCGCCCGGGGCCTGTCGAAGGCCCTTGTGGACTTCGACAGGCCCCGGTGAACGAAAAAATTGCTCTTTTACAGCCGCTCGATGATCGTGACGTTGGCCTGGCCGCCGCCTTCGCACATCGTCTGCAGCCCATATTTGCCGCCGCGCGCTTCGAGCACGTTGAGCAGCGTTGCCATCAGCTTTGCACCCGAGGCGCCGAGCGGGTGGCCGAGCGCGATCGCGCCGCCGTGGACATTGAGGCGCGCCGGGTCGGCGCCCAGATATTTGAGCCAGGCGAGCGGCACCGGAGCGAAGGCTTCGTTGACCTCATAGGCATCGATATCTTCGATCTTGAGCCCGGCCTTCTTCAGCGCCCGCTCGGTCGCGAACAGCGGCTCCTCGAGCATGATCACGGGGTCGCCAGCGGTGACCGAGACGTGGTGGATGCGTGCCCGCGGGGTCAATCCGTGATCCTTCAATGCCTGTTCGGAGCAGACGAGTACCGCTGAGGCCCCATCGCAGATCTGACTCGACGTCGCGGCGGTGATCGTGCCGCCTTCCTGGAGCAGCTTTACGCCCGCGATGCTTTCCAGCGTCGCGTCAAAGCGGATGCCCTCATCCACCTTGTGCCATTCCTTGCCGTCGGCCGTTTCGATCTCGACCGGCACGATCTCGCGTTCGAACAGGCCTGCCTCGGTCGCCGCTTTCGCGCGGCGATGGCTTTCGAGCGCGAAGGCGTCGAGGTCATCCTTGGAGAAGCCATGTTTCTTGACGATCATCTCGGCGCCCATGAACTGGCTGAACATGATGCCGGGATATTTCTCTTCGAGCCGCGGCGACTTATAATTTCCGAGACCTTCCTTCATGAACAGCGTCGCGACGCTGCCCATCGGGACCCGCGTCATGCTCTCGATACCGCTCGCAAGGACGATGTCCTGCGTACCCGACATCACGCCCTGCGCGGCGAACTGAACCGCCTGCTGCGAAGAGCCGCACTGGCGGTCGATGGTGACCGCGGGAATCGAGTCGGGCAGCTTCGAGGCGAGCACGGCGTTGCGGCCAAGGTCCATCGTCTGCTGGCCGCCCTGACTGACGCAGCCGGTGATGACGTCGTCGATCTTGGATGTATCGAAATCATTGCGCTCGGCGATTGCATCGAAGACCGCAGCGCCGAGATCGACGGGGTGGACGCCGGCAAGCCGGCCGCCGCGGCGGCCGCCGGCGGTGCGGACGGCATCGACGATATAGGCTGTAGCCATTGGGAATTCCTTTCGCTTTCTGTTCATGATCCCGGCGAAAGCCGGGATCGCTTGATGGGTTCGAAGGTGGCCCCGCTTTCGCTGGGACGAGGCTTCAGAGCTTGCGCCCGATCAGTTCCTTCATGATCTCGTTGGTGCCGCCAAAGATGCGCGTCACGCGCGCCGCGCGCCAGGCCCGGGCGATCGGATATTCATTCATGTATCCCGACCCGCCGAAGAGCTGGAGACACTTGTCCATCACTTCCCACTGAAGGTCGGTGTGCCACAGCTTCGCCGCGGCGCCCTCTTCGGGGGTAAGTTCCTTCTTCATGTGGCGCGCGAGCGCCCAGTCGAGATGCGCCCAGCCGACCTGCAGCTTTGCCTTGAGATCCGCGAGGACGAAGCGGCTGTTCTGGAAATCGAGGATCGGCTTGCCGAACGCCTTGCGCTCGCGCGTATACTCGACCGTGTCGTCGAATGCGCGCTGGGCCGAGGCCTGGGCCGAAACCGCGATCGACAGACGTTCCTGCGGCAGCTCGCTCATCAGATAGATGAAGCCCTGGCCCTCTTCACCAAGGCAGTTGGTGATCGGCACGCGAACGTCATTGAAAAACAGCTCCGACGTATCCGCCTCGTCCTGCCCGATCTTGTCGAGGTTGCGGCCGCGCTGGAAACCCTCGCGGTCGGCTTCAACCAGCACGATGGACACACCCTTCCACGCCGGCTGAATTTCGGTGTCGGTCTTCACGCAGACGAGGATCAGATCCGCATTCTGGCCATTGGTGATGAAGGTCTTCGACCCGTTGATCACATAATGATTGCCGTCCTTCTTCGCGGTCGTGCGCATCCCCTGAAGGTCGCTGCCGGTGCCAGGCTCGGTCATCGCAATCGCGGTGATCACCTCGCCCGACACCATCTTGGGCAGCCAGTGCTTCTTCTGTTCCTCGCTGCCATATTTGACGATGTAGCTGGTGACGATATCCGACTGGAGCGAAAAGCCCGTTGTCGCGCGGCCATAATAGGCGCTCTCTTCGTCGACGATCGCATTATAGCCAAAGTCGAGGCCCAGCCCGCCATATTCCTCCGGAACCGTGGGACAGAGCATTCCGATCTCGCCAGCCTTCGGCCAGAGGGACTTGGGAACGATGCCGTCCTCGGCCCATTGTGCGGCGTTCGGCGCGACTTCCTTTTCGAGGAACTGGCGGACCGTCGCGCGGAACGCCTCATGATCCTCATTATAGGCGGTGCGCGAGAGCTTATCGAGCGACATTGTCTTCCTTTCCTTGAGGCGACCGCACGCACGCGGGGGAGTCGGCCGCTATTATCTCGTCGGCCAAGAGACCTTACGTTTACGTGCACGTCAAGTAGAAATGACGTTACGGCAGGAAACTCGCCGGGACCTGCCCGGCTCACCGAATAGGATTGCAGCCACTGCAGCGCGCTGGGCAGCAGCGACCACGCACGCTACAGTCCTCCCCATGGTCGACCTTCTTCTCGACGCCGGAGCCCTGCTCGGCGAATCGCCGCGTTGGAGCGCACAGGAGCAGCGCCTCTATTGGGTCGATATCGAAGGTCGGAAAATCCATCGCACTGACCCGGCAACGGGCGCTGACGAGGTTATGGAGCTGGCCGAACAGGTCGGCTGCATCGCGCTGCGCGTCGGCGGAGGCCTTGTCGCCGCGCTTGAAGATGGCTGCGCCCTTCTTGACAGCTGGGGCGCCGCGCCGCGCCCCTTCGGACCCGCCGCGCTCGCTGCCATGCCCGAGCAGCGTTTCAACGACGGCTGCGTCGACGCTATGGGACGGCTCTGGGTTGGCAGCCTGACGCGGGACAAGGCAAACCCGCAGGCCGCGCTCTATCGCCTCGACCCCGCGGGATCGCTTACCGAAGTCTTCGGCGGCCTGACGACGAGCAACGGTGCGGCGTTCAGCCCCGACGGGCGCATCTTCTATCACGCCGACACACCGACGCACGCGGTGCGCGCCTATGACGTCGACTTGGCCACCGGCACGCTCGGCAATGGCCGCATCTTCCATCAGTTCGAAATGGGGCATGGCCGGCCCGACGGCGCCGCCGTGGACGCCGAGGGCTGCTATTGGTCAGCGCTGTGGGAGGGCTGGCGCATTGTGCGCCTGTCGCCAGCGGGCGAACTGCTGCAGACGGTCGATCTCCCCGTAGAGCGCCCGACGATGATTGCTTTCGGCGGCGAAGACCTCCAGACCGCCTTTGTCACCACCGCGGGCAAGAATTTGACCGACGTGGAGCGCGCAGCCCAGCCGCACGCCGGCGGTCTCTTCACCTTCCGCGTCGAGGTACCCGGTCTCGCGCAATGCGCCTTTGGCGGCTGACCTCCCTCGCGCAGCGTTGGGAAGATAGCTGCCTGCGGGGCTGACAATAGGGCCAAGCAACTCGTGCGGGCTTGCGCTCGCAGCACGTCGGCATCTTGGGATATCCCCCTCTCCACCGCTACGCGGCAGGGAGGATTTTCGTCCGCTTGCGCGCCGCCGTCTTATCCGGCTAGGACAGGCGAATCCGGTTTCGGCCGCAACCTGTTTCCCTGGGGAGAGTCCTTCATGCCGCGCACCGCGCCTTTTCGCCGCAAGCTGTCGATGCTGCTTGCATCCACCGCCCTTTTTGCGGGTTACAACGCCATGGATATCCAGACCGCCTCCGCCAACGAGCCTGCCGCCGCGGCGGCCGCCACCAAGCCCGCGGGTGAAAATCCGCTGCTCGCCAAATGGACCGGCCCGTTCGAGGGCGTGCCCCCATGGGACAAGATGGACCCCGAGCTGTTCCCCGACGCCTTCGAAAAGGCGATGGCCGAAATCAAGGCCGAAGTGCAGTCGGTCATCGACAATCCCGAAGAGGCGACCTTCGACAATACGTTCGTCCCGATGATGCTCGCGGGCGACACGATCGATCGGCTCTACGCACTTTGGGGAGTGCAGACCTCGAACGTCTCGACGCCGCGAGTCGAGGAACTCGACGCCGAATGGAGCCCCAGGCTGTCGAGCTTCTTCACCGAGCTCTTCCTCGATCCGGGGCTCTTTGCCCGCTACAAGGCGGTCTACGACAAACGCCACGACAGCGGCCTCAACGCGCAGCAGATCCGCATCGTTGAGCGCAGCTATGACGAGTTGGTGCGCGACGGCGCCAACCTCTCGGCCGCCGACAAGGCGAAGCTGGTTGCGATGAATTCAAAGCTCGAAGGGCTGTTCTCGGCCTTTTCGTCGAAACTCCTCGCCGATGAAAAACTCTACACCTTCGTCACCGACGAGGCCGAACTTGCCGGGCTCGAGCCCGCTTTCGTCGCCTCGCTCGCCGATGCCGCCGCGGCGCAGGGCAAGCCCGGTCAGTGGGCGATCAAGAATACGCGCTCGTCGGCGCAGCCGGTGCTTCAGAATGCCACCAACCGCGCGCTTCGCGAAAAGGTCTGGCGCGCGTTTGTGAACCGCGGCGACAATGGCGACGCGAATGACACGAATGCGACGATCGCCGAGATCCTGAAGCTCCGTCAGGAACGCGCCGAATTGCTCGGTTTCAAGTCTCACGCCGACTATCGCATGGCCGACACGATGGCAAAGACGCCGGCAAACGCGATGGACCTCATGATGAAGGTCTGGCCAGCGGCGGTCGCGCGCGTGCACGAGGAGGTCGCCGACATGCAGGCTATCGCCGATGCCGAGGCGAAGGCGGGCAAGGGACCTCAGATCACCATCGAACCGTGGGATTATCGCTTTTATGCCGAAAAGGTCCGCAAGGCAAAATACGACCTCGATGAAAGCGAAGTGAAGCCCTACCTCCAGCTCGACAAGCTCGTCGACGCCATGTTTTGGTCGGCGGGCCAGCTCTACGACCTCGGCTTCAAGGAAAATACCGGCACTGTTCCCGTCTTCGACCCCAAGGTGCGGACGTTCGAGGTTCTCAACCTCAAGACGGGCGAGAATGTGGGCCTTCTCTATCTCGACAATTTCGCGCGCGATGGAAAACGCTCGGGCGCGTGGATGACCACCTATCGCAGCCAGCAGACGCTCGGCGGCGAACGCAATGTTCTTGCCTCGAACAACAATAATTTCACCGAGGGCGCAAAGGGCGTGCCGACACTTGTCAGCCTCGACGATGCCGCAACCCTGTTTCACGAGTTCGGCCACGGCATTCATTATCTGCTCCAGCAGGTGACCTATCCGTGGCTCGCCGGTGTACCGCGCGATTTTGTCGAATATCCAAGCCAGGTTAACGAAAACTGGCTGCTGACACCCGAAGTACTGTCGAAATTCGCGACCCACTATCAGACTGGCGAACCGATGCCGCAGGCGCTGGTCGACAAGATCCTCGCGAGCGAGAAATTCAATCAGGGATTCGACACCGTCGAATATCTCGCAAGCGCGATCGTCGACATGAAGCTGCACGACCGCACGACGCCGGTTACCGACATCGATGCCTTCGAACGCGATACACTCGCCGAAATCGGCATGCCGAAAGAAATCGTCATGCGGCACCGCTTGCCGCAGTTCGGCCATCTCTTTTCGAGCGACGCCTATTCGGCGGGCTATTACAGCTACCTCTGGTCGGAAACGATGGACGCCGACACCTGGGCCGCGTTCACCGAAGCGGGCGGGCCCTGGGACCGCAAGGTCGCAGACCGCTTCCGTACCATCCTCTTGATGACAGGCAATGAAACCGACCGCGCCGAAGCTTATCGCGCCTTCCGTGGCCGCGACCCTGACGTAAAGGCACTCCTGATCCGCCGCGGCTTTCCCACCGGGGACTGAAGAACGTGCCGGGCCCATCATCCTGATCCTCGCGCCGCGACCACGGCGGCTGCGACGCGGCGCCGGCGGCTATGGCCTCGGCAAAGGCGGCGCGCACGAGAAACATCCGCTTTTCCCTCGCGACCGGGCGCGATGGACCGATCTCGTCCGGCACCGCGGCTCGCCGCCGCGAATTTCAGCCGATCGAGGGAGAATGGTCCCCGCTGATCGATCGCGTTGGGACTGAGCTTCGCAATTTCCCCGCGCAATTCCGCTTGACCGCCGGCAATTTCGATATAAAGATGATATCATATTTATATCGGAGGGCGTCATGAATGATTCGATTGCAACAGCCGCGCTGAACCCGACGCGCGAAGTGCGCGCGGCAACCGCGAGCGGCTATCTCATGCTCTTCATCTGGCTCCTGCTGCTGGCGCTCGCGCTGTGGGCCGGGATCAGCAACGGGACGGCCGAAGTTCAGGTCGGGTGGAAATGGGCGGTTGTCGTTCTCTCCGCCGTCATTGGCTCGCTCATCCTTTGCGGCTTCTACCTTATCAACCCGAATGAGGCAGCAGCGATCCAGCTTTTCGGGAGCTACAAGGGTACCGACCGGGAAACCGGGCTGCGCTGGGTGCTGCCTTGGCTCAGCCGCAAGAAGATCGCCGTGCGCGCGAACAACATCATCTCGGACAAGATCAAGGTCAATGATCTGCGCGGCAACCCCATCGAGATGGCTGCACAGGTCGTGTGGCGCGTCACCGACACTGCCCAGGCGCTGTTCGACGTCGACGATTACAAGGAGTTCGTGCTCGCGCAGATCGAGGCGGCGGTGCGGTCGATCGGCTCACGCTATCCCTATGACGATATCGAGCATCAGGAAATCACGCTGCGCGGCAACCATGACGAGGTCGGCGAGGAACTGCGCAAGGCGCTGATCGAGCGGCTCGCGGTCGCAGGGATTACGGTCGACGAATGCGGCCTCACCCACCTCGCCTACGCCCAGGAGATTGCCGGCGCGATGCTCCGCCGCCAGCAGGCCGAAGCCGTGATCGCGGCGCGCAAGAAGCTTGTCGAGGGCGCGGTGACGATGGTCGAAATGGCCCTTCAGCACCTCTCCGAAAAGGATGTCGTGCATCTCGACGACGAGCGCAAGGCGGCGATGGTGTCGAACCTGATGGTCGTGCTGTGCGGCGAGCGCGACACCCAGCCGGTGGTCAACACAGGCTCGCTCTATTGAGCGCCCGCAAGGCTGAATCATGCCCGCGTCCAAGAAAGCTTTTGCCCTCCGCCTCGATCCCGCGCTCTACGCGGCGATCGAGCGCACGGCGGCCGCCGATCTGCGCAGCGCCAACGCCGAGATCGAAGTGCTGCTGCGCGAGGCACTGGCACGGCGCGGTGTCACGGTGAAGCCACCCCAGCCACCCAGACGCGGACGCCCACCCAAGGAGATTGACTGATGCTCCACCTCTTCCTCGACGATCGCCCCTGGTTCCGCCCCAAGACCCACGGCTATGGCGCCGGCCTGCCGATCGCGTGGCAGGGCTGGGTGATGCTTGCCATGCATGTCGCGCTGATCGCATGCCTTGCGATGCTGCTCAAGAAGGAAACCGTCATAATGACGATCCTTCTCTTCATCGCGGCGTTCGCGCCGTTGCCGCTCTACCATGCCCGGACCAAGGGCGGTTGGCGGTGGCGCTGGGGCGATCGTGCGGCGGACAAGCGGCCGCGAAAGGGTCGCGGCAAATAGCCGCGCGCCGTCAGCCGACCGAATATTCGGGATAGCCGGCGCACCCTCGCGGACGACACCTTGCCCACCCTTCGCTTGATGGTTAAGGCCGGTCTCCATGACCGCCCCCGATCCCGCCCCCATCCGCATCGCCCCCTCGATCCTCAGCGCTGATTTTGCGCGGCTTGGCGATGAGGTACGCGCGATCGAGGAAGCCGGCGCCGACTGGGTCCATATCGACGTCATGGACGGCCATTACGTCCCCAATCTGACGATCGGCCCGATGGTCGTAAAGGCACTGCGCCCCCACTCTGCCTTGCCATTCGACGTCCATCTGATGATCTCGCCGGTCGATCATTTCCTCGACGCCTTTGCCGCCGCGGGTGCCGATATCATCACCGTCCACCCCGAAGCCGGGCCGCATATCCATCGCACTGTCCAGCACATCAAGTCGCTCGGCAAGCAGGCTGGCGTGTCGCTCAACCCCGGGACGCCCGCGAAGATGCTCGATTATCTGATCGACGATATCGACCTCGTCCTGGTGATGAGCGTCAACCCCGGCTTCGGAGGCCAGAGCTTCATCGCAAGCCAGCTGCGCAAGATCGAGGCCGTTCGCAAGATGATCGACAAGTCCGGGCGCGACATAAGGCTCGAAGTCGACGGCGGCATTGACGCCGCCACCGCGCCGCAGGCCATCGCGGCCGGCGCTGACGTCCTCGTCGCGGGCACGGCGACCTTCAAGGGCGGTCCCGCTGTCTATGCCGACAATATCCGGCGGCTGCGTGGTGCCTGACGGGAGAGGACAGCGGTGAACGGCGCGACCGACGCACCCGACGACAGCCCCGAGACGCTCGACGACACGATCGAGCCGGGCAAGCGCCTCATCCGCCTGCCGGCGGATAAGGGTCTGTCCTTGGGGGACCGGATCGCCAACCACATCACCCGGCTGACCTGGCGCACGCCGCTCCACGCCCTCCGCCTCAAGGGCCGCTTTCCGCTGAAGCTGCTCGGCGTGCCTGAGGACCCCGTTCCAGGCGACGCACGCGCCGGGACCGCGATCCGTGCCGGCCATTTCCTTCACCGCGGCCTCAAGCAGCCGATCGGAGAACTCGACTTCACAGCACTCACGGTCGCGCCGGCCTTTGCCGATTATCTGCACAGCTTTGCGTGGCTGCGCGACCTCGCTGCCGCGGGCACCCGCGCCGAAACCGCGCCGATCGCCGAGCAGCTCGTTCGTCAGTGGCTCGCAGCGCACGGCGAGACGGTCAGCGAGCCCGCGTGGAGCGCTGAGAACAGCGGCTGGCGCATCCTCTTCTGGGCGAGCCACGCGCCGCTGATCCTCTCCTCGAGCGACCTCATCTACCGTTCCGCCGTGCTCAACCATCTCGCACGCTCCGCGCGTCACCTCGACCGGATCGCAGACAAGACGCGCCCCGGGGTTGGCCAGCTCGTAGCCTGGGTCGGCATCGTCGCCGCCTCGCTTCTCATGCCTGGCGGCGAGCCGCGGCAGGTGTTCGGCGAGGCAGGTCTGCGCAAGGTGCTTGAAACCAGCTTCTACGCCGATGGAGGCACCATCTCGCGTTCGCCGCAGGCGCAGCAGGACGCGATCATGGTGCTGTCGATGCTCGCGCGAACCTACGAGATGCGCCGGATGGAGGTACCACCCTTTGTGCAGGAGGTCCTCGCGCGCGCGGTTCCGGCGCTGCTCGGCCTCACCCACAGCGATGGCAGCATGGGAAGCTGGCAGGGCAGCGGCGCGACGCCGCCCGAGCGTATCCAGGCGATCGTCGCCGCAAGCGGGGTACGCACACGCCCCCTCAAACAGGCGCGCGACTGGGGCTATCAGCGACTCGTCGGAAACAAGGTCGTTGTCCTCGCCGACGCCGCCCCACCGCCCATCGCCCGCGTGACCGAAGCAGGCTGCGCCTCCACCCTCGCCTTCGAGATGTCCGACGGCGATGAACGCATCGTCGTCAATTGCGGCGGCGCCGCGCTGACCGGCGCGACGATCCCCGCCGACCTCGCGCGCGGACTGCGCACCACCGCTGCGCATTCGACACTGGTCGTCGCCGACAGCAATTCGACTGCAATCCTCGCCAACGGGTCGCTCGGCAAGGGCGTGACCGAGGTCGAGCTCGACCGGCGCGAGACCACGCAGGGGAGCCGGCTCGAGATGAGCCACGACGGCTATGCGCGCCGCCACGGGCTGATCCACCGGCGCCTCCTCATCCTTTCGCCGAACGGCCGCGAACTGCGAGGCGAGGACATGCTGCTTCCCGCCCCGCGCACGCGGCGCAAGGGCGAGAAGAGTTTTGCGCTGCGCTTCCACCTCGGCCCCAATATCTCCGCAAGCCTGACGGCCGACGGCTTGGGGGCGCTGCTGCGCATTGCCGCGGGACCGCTGTGGCAGTTTCGCACCTCTGAGGGCAGCCTCGCAGTCGAAGAGAGTCTGTGGGTGGACGGCGAAGGCCGCCCACACCCGACCGAGCAGCTTGTCGTCACCAGTATTGCCCCGGCGGGCGGCGCGAGCATCGGCTGGATCTTCAAGCATATTGGCTGACGGTTCCGCGCGAACCGCTGCCCGGACCGCTCCAAAACCTTGCCGAAGGGCGATCGGCAGCCTAGGGCGGCGGCGACCCCTTCCACCGCCAACCGAGGCCTTCTCCCATGACCGATCTCGTTCCCGTCCGCCGTGCGCTCCTCTCCGTCAGCGACAAAGCCGGGCTCGCCGAGCTTGCCGCCGCGCTTGTTCGCCATGGGGTCGAACTTGTGTCCACCGGCGGGACTGCGAAGGCCTTGCGCGAAGCGGGGCACAGCGTGCTCGACGTCGCTGACCTTACTGGTTTTCCCGAGATGATGGACGGCCGCGTCAAGACGCTGCACCCGACGGTCCACGGCGGCATCCTTGCCGTGCGAGACGACGCGGCGCATGTCGCGGCGATGGAGCAGCACGGTATCGGCGCGATCGACCTTGTCGTGGTCAACCTCTACCCCTTCCTGAAAACAATGCTGAGCGGTGCTGACCGGGATATGATTATCGAGAATATCGATATCGGAGGTCCGGCGATGGTCCGTTCGGCGGCGAAAAATCACGCTTTCGTCGGCATTGTGACCGAGCCTGAGGATTATGCAGCGGTTATTGCGGAAATGGATGCCAACGGAGGCGCGACCAGTCTTGCGCTGCGCAGGCGGCTCGCGGCGACGGCCTTCGCCCACACGGCAAATTATGACGGCACGATTGCCCGCTGGTTCGCGATCGCCGATCAGGAGAAGACCTTCCCCGACACGCTTCCGCTCACCGCAAAGCTCGCCAACGCGTTGCGCTACGGCGAGAATCCGCATCAGAAGGCGGCGCTCTATATTCCCTCCGTTCCCGGGCCGCGCGGCATTGCCGGCGCCGAACAGGTGCAAGGCAAGGAGCTGAGCTATAACAATATCAACGATGCCGATGCCGCACTCGAGCTTGTTTCCGAATTCCGCGACGCCGATCCCACCTGCGTCATCGTCAAGCACGCCAACCCCTGCGGCGTCGCGAGTGCAGCGACGATCGCCGAGGCCTATGACGCGGCACTGAAGTGCGATGATGTGTCGGCTTTCGGCGGGATCATTGCCGTGAACCGCCCGCTCGACGGAGAGACCGCGGAACTGATCAGCGGGATTTTCACCGAAGTCGTGTGCGCCCCCGACGCCGACGCCGACGCGCGCGCGGTGTTCGCCAAGAAGAAGAATCTTCGCCTTCTGCTAACCGGCGAACTGCCCGATCCCGCGCGCGACGGGCTGGTCCTCAAGGGAATCACTGGCGGCTGGCTGGTACAGAGCCGCGACAATGGCCGCATCGATCCCGACGCTCTGAAGGTCGTTACCGACCGCGCCCCGTCCGACGAGGAACTGAGGGATGCGCTGTTCGCATGGACCGTCGCCAAGCATGTTAAATCGAACGCGATCGTCTATGCAAAGGGCGGTTCGACCGCGGGCATCGGCGCGGGGCAGATGAACCGCCGGGACAGCGCGCGGATCGCGGCGGCAAAGGCTCGCGAAGCTGCTGAAAGTCACGGCTGGGCACGGCCGCGGACCGTCGGCAGCGCGGTGGCGAGCGATGCCTTCTTTCCCTTCGCCGACGGCCTGCTCGCAGCCGTCGAGGCGGGCGCGACCTGCGTCATCCAGCCGGGGGGCTCGATCCGCGACGACGAAGTGATCGCAGCAGCGAACGAGGCGGGATTGGCGATGGTGTTCACCGGGATGCGGCATTTTCGCCATTGATCCTGCTAAATGATCCTTGCCACGGGGAGCGGGGCAACGTGCAGGCTCTCCAAGCGCGATGCGCAAAGCGCGCGCTGCCTCGCCCCATCGCGGGGGGACATGCCGGGGCTTTATTTCGCCAGACGCGAGCGGCATAGGGGACGGGGGTCATCCTGACCCGGCGACAAGGAGCAGCATGACCGCCACCCCGCGCAACAAGTCCATGATCCAGAACCTCTACAACTGGACCATGGAGAAGTCGGCTCACCCCCACGCCGAGTTCTGGCTTGCCCTTGTCTCCTTCGTCGAAGCGAGCTTCTTTCCCATCCCCCCGCACCCGATGCTGGGGCTGATGTGCCTCGCCAATCCGCAAAAGGCCGTGCGCTACGCGCTCATCTGCACGCTCGCCTCGGTCGCCGGCGGCGTGCTTGGTTACGCAATTGGCTTCTTCCTCTACGAGAGCGTCGGGCTCTGGCTGCTCGGTGTGCTGGGCCTCACCGAGGCCTTTCCTCCCGCGGCCTGCTACCTTCGCGACTATGGCGCCGAAATCATCCTTGTGAAGGGCGCGACGCCCATCCCCTTCAAACTGCTGACGATCACCGCCGGCTTCATCCACATGAATTTCTGGACCTTTCTGTGGGCAAGCCTCGCCAGCCGCGCCTTCTCTTTCATGCTCGTGGGCATCTTGTTCCGGTTGTTCGGGGCGCCGATCAAGGCGTTCATCGACAAATATCTCGCCTGGGTCGCGGGCGGATTTCTGGTCGCGGTGGTCGCCGGATTTCTGATAGTCGGCGCGCTGTCCGGCGGCGGAGACAAGACCGCCGACAAGTGCAGCGGTGCAACGCTCGAAAGCATTGGGCTCGATCGCAGCTAAACCCGTCGAACCTACTCGTTCGCCTCTTGGTGCAGCCAGTCGGCGTGCCGCGGCGCCTTCTTCGTCCGGCTCCATTCCTCAAGCATCAGCGGCGCGACGCGGCGCAGCTCGGCATATTGTTCCTCGGTGCCGATGTCGCACGCGAGCTCGATCCGGTGCCCGTTGGGGTCGAAGAAATAGATCGACTTGAAAATGCCGTGATGCGTAGGCCCGAGTACTTCGATCCCGTTTGCCTCAAGATGCGCTTTTGCCGCGACCAGCTCGTCATAGCTGCGGACCTTGAAGGCGAGGTGCTGGACCCAGGCTGGAGTATTTTCGTCGCGGCCCATGCCAGGCTGGTTCGGCAGTTCGAAAAAGGCCAGGATGTTGCCGCCGCCCGCGTCGAGAAAGACATGCATATAGGGGTCATATTCGCCGGTCGACGGCACATGATCCTCCGCAAAGGCGGTCGTATAGGTCATGCCGAGCATGCGCTCATACCATTCCACGGTTTCCTTGGCGTCCTTGCAGCGGTAGGCGGCGTGGTGAACGCCGCCCAGTCTGACGGGACTTTTCTTGGGGCTCGTCATTCTACACCTTCCGCTCATGAAAAGCTTGTTGAAGCATCGCCATTCGCCCACCCCCGCCACTGGCTGAGGGTAAGCAGATGGATCAGGCGTCCTCTTTGACCTCAAGCGCACCGCGGCGGATCTGGTCCAGTTCCATCGACTTGAACAGCGCGGTGAAATTACCCTCGCCAAAGCCTTCATCCTTCTTGCGCTGGATAAACTCGAAGAAAACGGGACCGATCACCGTCTGGCCGAAAATCTGGAGCAGCAGCCGGGGGTCACCTTCAGTCGTCGAGCCGTCAAGCAGAATGCCGCGCGCCTTCAGCTCCTCGACCGGCTCCCCATGTCCCGGCAGCCGCTCGTCGAGCATCTCGTAATAGGTTTCAGGCGGTGACGGCGCGAAGGGATTGCCGAGCACCTTCAGCTTGTCCCACGAGGCGTAGAGGTCGTCGCACGCAAAGGCGATATGCTGGATACCCTCGCCATTATAGGCGCGCAGATATTCTTCGATCTGGCCGCCTCCGCCCGCGCCTTCCTCGTTCAATGGAATACGAATCTTGCCGTCGGGCGCCGTCATCGCCTTCGACGTCAGGCCGGTATATTCGCCCTTGATGTCAAAATAGCGAATCTCACGGAAACCCGCGATGCGCTCGTAAAAGGCGGCCCAATGCGCCATGCGTCCGCCGTACACATTATGCGTCAGATGATCGATCACCTTCAGCCCCGCGCCGACGGGATGGCGATCGACGCCGTCTTCATAGACGAAGTCGATATCGTAAATGCTAAGGTCGTCGCCATAGCGATCGATCAGATAGATGATCGAGCCGCCGATGCCACGGATCGCGGGCAGACGCAGTTCCATCGGACCGGTGCGCACCTCGACCGGCTCAGCGCCGCGGTCGATCGCCTCGGCATAGGCCTTTGCGGCGTCGCGGCAGCGCCAGCCCATGCCGCATGCCGACGGGCCATGCTCGGCTGCAAAATAGGCCGCGGGCGACTTCGGCTCGTAGTTGGCGATCAGGTTGATGTCGCCCTGGCGCCAAAGCTGCACATCCTTCGAGCGATGGCGCGCGATGCAGGTGAAGCCCATGCGCTCGAATACCGGCTCGAGAATCCCCTTTTCGGGCGCCGAGAATTCGACGAACTCGAAGCCGTCGAGCCCCAACGGATTTTCGAACAGGTCGGCCATGGTCAATCCCTCATATGGTTTCAATTGAAACTATTATGAGGGTTGAGGGCCAGCGAGTCAATGCCGGGACAGGCGGGGCGACGTGATTAGAATAACTGCATCCTGCGTCACTTGGGGGGACTGGAAGGGTCGAAAAGCAGGGTCAGGCGGCTGCTTCCAGCGCTTCCAAAGCATCCATCCATGCCGCCTCGACGCTCTCCAGCTCCGCTGCGAGCTTGCCGCGCCGCTGCGCGAGGTCGCCCATCGTGAGCTTTGCGAGCGCAGGCTCAGCGCTCGCGGGATCGAACATCGCGCGGTCGATAGCCGAAATCCGCGCCGAAAGTTTCTGAGCCTGCGCCTCAAGTTCTTTCGCCGACTTGCGCAGGGCCGCCTGGGCCTCGCGCGCCTTCGCCGCCTCCTGCCGCGCGAGCTTGGCGTCCCTGGGCTTCGCGGGCGCGGTCTTCGCCTCCTCGTTCGCGGTCCTGCCGAGGATGAAGTCAACATAATCGTCCATGTTGCCATCAAAGTCGCGCGCGGTCCCGCCGTCGACGAGCACCAGTCGGTCGGCGGCGAGTTCGAGCATGTGACGGTCGTGGCTGACAATGAGAACCGCGCCATCGAAGCCGTTGAGTGCCTGGACCAGCGCCTCGCGCGCGTCGACATCGAGGTGGTTGGTCGGCTCGTCGAGGATGAGGAGGTGCGGTGCATCGCGCGTGATCAGCGCGAGCGCAAGCCGCGCGCGCTCCCCGCCTGAGAGCTTGCCGACCTCGGTCGTCGCCTTGGCCCCCGAAAATCCGAAGCGTCCCAGCTGCGCGCGCACGGCGCCCGGCGTTTTCCCGGCCATCACCCGGGTCATGTGACCAAGCGGCGTATCGCGGCCGTCGAGCTCCTCGACCTGATACTGCGTGAAATAGCCGACGCGCATCTTGGCGGACGCGGCCATGGCACCGTCCTCTGGTTGCAGCTGCGCCGCGAGCAGCCGCGCGAGCGTCGTCTTGCCATTGCCGTTGCGTCCCAAGAGCGCGATGCGGTCGTCGGGGTCGATGCGCAGGTTGAGGCGGCTGAGCACGGGTTCCCCGGGCCTATAGCCGACGCTGGCAAGATCGAGCGTGATCAGAGGCGGCCTCAGCTCGTCGGCGGGGCTTGGAAAATCGAAAACCAGGCTGGGGTCTTCGGCGATCGCGGCAACCGGCTGCATGCGCGCGAGCTGTTTGGCGCGCGATTGCGCCTGCTTCGCGGTCGAGGCACGAGCACTGTTGCGCGCGATATAGTCCTGCAGCTTCGCGCGCTGCGCGTCCTGCGCCGCCTTGGCAGCGGCGAGCTGTGCCGCGCGTTCGGCGCGCTGGCGCTCGAACGCATCGTATCCGCCCGGATAGAGCGTCACCTTGCCGCCCTCCAGATGCAGGATATGATCGACGACATTGTTGAGCAGGTCGCGCTCGTGGCTGATCACGACGAGCTGCCCCGGATAACTGCGCAGGAAGCTTTCGAGCCACATCGTGGCTTCAAGGTCGAGATGGTTCGATGGCTCGTCGAGCAGGAGCAGATCGGGGCTCGAGAAGAGGAGAGCCGCGAGAGCAACGCGCATCTTCCACCCACCGGAAAAGCTGTCGAGCGGCCGGCTCTGCATCTCTTCGTCGAACCCAAGGCCGATCAGGATGCGCGCCGCCCGCGCCGGCGCGGCATAGGCATCGATCGCGATCAACCGCTCGTGAATGTCGCCCAGCCGGTCGGGATCTCTGACCGTTTCGGACTGCGCAAGCAGCTCGGCGCGTTCGGTATCGGCTGCAAGGACCGTCTCGAACGGCGTCGCGGTTCCGCTTGGCGCTTCCTGCGCAATATAGCCGATACGCGTCTTGCGCGGCATCTCGATGCCGCCCTCGTCCGGTTCGAGGCTGCCGATCATCGCCTTCATCAGCGTCGACTTGCCCGCGCCGTTACGGCCGATCAGTCCCGTCCGGCTCTTCGCCGGCAGGCTCGCGCTCGCGCGGTCGAGGATGGTGCGCCCACCAAGGCGCACGGTCAGGCCATTGATCGTCAGCATGGGCGCGCCGCCTAGCACGGCGCGCCGCGAAGCCCAAGTGCGATCACTCCTCGGTGAGCCGCGCCCCTTCGGCCGCCAGCGTGTCCCGCGCCACGCGTTGAAGGGCCGCGGCCTGCGCCTTGGAAAGGCCAAGCTCGTCGGCGGCCTTTTCTTTCGCACCGAGCCTCGTCGGATCGATGCCCGTCACCGCGCCGAAGGTCACCAGGGCGGAGAGATAATAGCCCGCGACGCTCGCGTGATAATGGTCATAGGCCCATAGATCGAGCTGGCCATAGGCGATGCCGTCATAGGGGTTGGGATCAGCGACGCCTTGCGCCATCGCCCGGTTCCAGGCCTGTCCCACGGGAAGCACCCCCCTCACGCCAGGCGTCGCGGAGCGGGCGCCGTCAGCAGCGGCGCGCAGGTCTTCGGCCATCGCTGCGACCGGCCGGCCATACCAATGCCCTTGGGGACGGTAGATTTGGTCGGCGCGCGTCCAGGCCGCCACCAGCCGGATATCGACCGCCGGATTGCGCGCGCGGAAGAGCGAGGTCAGCCGCGCCACATCGCGCAGATAATGGGCGGTGTCGCCGGGCTTGTCGCGGTTGAGGACGCTGAGTTCCTGCAGGACGACCACGTCCCAGGAGCGGTCGAACAGGACCCGCCGCTCGTCATAATGAAAGCCCAGCGTCTTGCCGCCCTGCGTCTCGAGGCTGACGGCATAGTCGAGCCCCACCTGGTCGCAGAACAGCTTGAAGAGCGCAGGCACCCCGCCATAGCCGGCGTCATTGAGGTCGGTGACCGTGCCGGCGCGCCAGTTGCGAGTCGCCGAGTGCGCGCCCTGGGTGAAGCTGTTGCCGATAAACAGGATCGTGCGCGCAGCCACGGCCTTTTGCGCAACGGGGGCCGGTGTCGCCTGCTGGGCCCTCGCCGCCGGCGTCATGGCGAGCATGGCCGAGACGATCAGGAGGCCAATATTCCATCGATACTTCATACCCTGCTCCGTCATGGCCGAACCGCGCTATGGTTGGGCGCGGTTTGTGGAAACTTCCTCCCCCACCCACCCCTGGCGATGCAGACGCCGTCCACAACGCGTCCATTCCATGCTCGCCATGCGGGGCGGCGCTGCCGGGCGCCGACCGGGCGCGCACCCTGCCAGTGCCAGCAGCGCCGCCGCCGCGATGGCCTTCGCGGGTCCAGTGGATGCAGCCCGCGAAGCTGAAAAGCGAAGATGCCCTGCATCAGAATTTCACCGTTGCCCCGACGTAGAAGCGGCGACCGGCGATATCATATACGCCGTTCTGGTTGGTCAACCGTCCGCTTTCGGTACCGGTGGGAAGGAAAGGACTGGTCGAATCGAAAAGATTGTTCACCCCGCCATAAAGGCGGAACTTCTGGCCGCCACTGTCTACGTCGAACGAGAGGAACAGGTCATGCTCCCAAACATCGCCGATGAACAAATAGGTCGGAACCTCTGCGCCGGGGTTGGCTTCAAGCAGAGCGCGATAGCGGTCGAGCAACTGATTGCTGTCGTTGATCTTGCCATAATAGGTCGTCGTCCAGCGGATGCGGAAATTGTCGAGCCTCCAGCTTAGCGAGCCTCGTGCGCGATATTTGAAACTCCCGTTGGCAAGGTCGCCCGCAAGGTCGTTGGTGACGGTGCCGTCGATCCCGGCGAAGCTCACCTTTTGATTCAATATATGCGTGCCGTCGTAGCGCAGGTCGAAGCGTCCCGGGATTCCGAGCGCGTCATCGAGGCGGAATCGGTAGTTGAGCGCGACATCGATTCCCGAGGTATCGAAGCGCGCTAGATTGACCTGCCGCTGAATCAGCTCGACAATCTGGCCATTGTTCGCGTTACGCGTGATGTCGGCGCAAAAGGGATTGTCCGCCTGCGCAACGTCGGTGTCATAGCATTGGAGCTGGATGTCGAGGTTGGAATAGGCGTCGATCGCATCGCGTATCTTGATATTGTAATAGTCGACGGCGAGGCTCAGTCCGGGCAGGAAGCGCGGCGCGAAAACGGCCCCGAGCGTGAGCGTGTCGGCCGTTTCCTCCTTGAGATCAGAGTTGCCCGCATTGGGGCTGAACAGATTGCCGCCGACCTGCTCGTAGCGCTGCGTCACGCCTTCGAGCGCCTGCTGCATGTAGAGTGCCTGTATCCCCGGATCGAGTCGGCAATTCGCTGCGATACGGCCCGCGGTCGTCGGTCGCACACCGTCGCAGATGTCGGTGGCGGCTTCAAAATTGCCGCGCGGCGGGGAAAATAGTTCGGCGATATCGGGCGCCCTCTGCGCCCGCGCGAACTGGGCGCGGAAACGGATGGCCTCGATCGGGGCATATTGCGCGCCGGCGCGCCAGCTGAACACCGTTCCAACGCGGTCGATGTCGTAATGTGCGACGCGCGCGGAGGCATCGAGGCTCAGCAGATGTGCGCCCGGCACCTCTCTCAGGAGCGGAACGCTGATCTCGCCATAGCCCTCGATCGCGCTGATCGACCCTGCAAAATTGGGCACAGCATTGCCCGTTGTCCCGCCCGCCTGCGACAGGACGTCGCCGCGCAGCGATTGGCTGTCCCGGCGCCAGTCGATGCCGAAAGCGGCTCCGACCGGCCCCGCCGGCAGGGTGAAGAGGTCGCCGGTGACAAAGGCCTGTCCTGTATACTGGCGGATTGTCAGATTCTGGTGGAGGTCGGCACGGATCCACGCCGCGGCTTCGGGTGTGATCGCGCCTTCGCCGAAGAGATTGATCGGAACGCAGCCCTCGGCACGCGCATCGGCGTTGACGCAGCGCGGATTGCCGTCAGGTCCCTCTTCGGCGTTGAGACCTTCGATCAGGTGCCGGGCGTTGATTTCGTTTCGGCGCCACTGGTCCTGCTGGTACTGCCCGTAGCCGAAACTCGCCTCCCACCGCCAGCTTTCAGACAGTTTGCCGCGCAATCCGATCCAGCTGCGTAGCGTCTGGCGCTTGTTCTCGGTGATCTGGCCCCCGACTTCGTCGAACCGGCGGTCCCACGCGATGCCCACGCCGGTCGACGGTGTCTCGCGCCCGCCCAGTTCCGGCGGGACAAACGGATTACACGGCCCGTTCCGAAGGCACGGGATCTTCCCATATTCATATTCCTGGGTGATCCCGGTGACGGGATCAGTCAGCGGAAAGGTCGAATCCCAGCCGATTCCCACCGCCTCGCGCGTCTCGCCCGAATCGATACGTGAATATTGCACCTGCGCAAAGCCCTCGAGCGCGTCGGAAAACTCGTAATCGAGCTTCGCCGCCGCAAGATAACGCTTGCGCGCCAGGATCAGCGACCGGCCCGTGCGCTGGTTGTAGCCATCGCGGTTGGGCAGGAAATAGCCGGTATTGCCATTGTCGGTCGTGCCGATTTCAATCGGTTCACCCGTCTGCACGTCCGGCCCCAAGGGTACCATCTGGCCGTTCCGGTAGAAGCGATCGCGGGACGAGTTCGCGCCCGAAAAGACGCCGCCCGGAATGAAGCTGCTGAGGTCGCTGTATATATTTGGGGGGAAGGTCGACGCGGGCTGCTGGCCGCTGGTGAGTCCGCCGCTATTGTTCACATAATAGGTATCGAACATGTTCTGGCCGGTTTCAAAATCATAGCTGTAGCCGATCGGCCGCACCGCCCATTCGCGGTCAGTCGCGCGAATGCCCCAGTCACGATCGTAAGTGCCGCTGATCAGGAAATAGCCCCGGCGGTCGGCGAAGCGCGCGCCCCAGGTCGCGCCCAGCGTCAATTCCTGCCCGTCGCCCCGGCTGGTCAGTCCTGTACGGGCGCGCAACATCAGCCCCCGCTCGTTCTTCTTGGTGATAATATTGACGACGCCCGCGACGGCGTCCGACCCGTAGATGGACGAGGTGCCGCCAGTGATGATCTCGACCCGGTCGATGAAATCGCTGGGGATCGTCGAAAGGCTGACCAGATTGGTGATGCCCGAGTTCGACACGGTGCGCCGGCCGTCGACGAGCACGAGCGTCCGGTTGTCTCCCAGACCGCGCAGCTGTATCGACGAAAGTCCCGAATTCTGCGTGTTGCCGGTGACGGTCGCATCATTGGTGGTCGAGCTAAGCTGTGGCAGGTCGGCCAGCGTCTCGCTGAGTTCGCTGTCCCCTGATTCGAGCAGATCGTCACTCGTCACCGCGACGGTAGGTGCGGCGGTATCATATGTCTCGCGCGCGATGCGGCTGCCGGTGACGATGATCTCGCCGGCATCAGCGATCGCATCCGCACTCTGGGCGTCCGCCGGTGCTTCCTGGGCCGCGAGCGGCTGCTGGAACGCGGCGCAAAGAATCAGCGCCGAATAGCTGCTGTGGCGGGCCCAGCGACCCTTGGTCGAAATCATTGTCTCTCTCCCCATATTCTGTTGTTGGATGACTTCGCGGGTCTCAATCCATGTCTGTTTCGATTGGACGTGCCGCGAGCCCGGGCGCGGGTTCGCCGCGGAGCGCGCGGTCGAGTGCGTCGCGGTCGAGCGCGTTTTCCCACATCGCGACGACGATCGCCGCGAGGGCGTTGCCGATGAAATTGGTGAGCGCGCGGCATTCGCTCATGAACCGGTCGATGCCGAGGATCAGCGCCAGCCCCGCCACGGGGACCGAGGGAACCACCGACAGCGTCGCCGCGAGCGTGATGAAGCCCGCGCCGGTGACACCGGCAGCGCCCTTTGAACTCACCATCGCAACGAGCAGCAGCGCAACCTGTTCACCAAGGCTGAGATGGATGCCCGTCGCCTGCGCAACGAAGAGCGCGGCGAGCGTCATATAGATGTTGGTGCCGTCGAGGTTGAAGCTGTAGCCGGTTGGCACGACCATGCCGACGACCGGCTTGGCACAGCCCGCGCGCTCGAGCTTTTCGATCAGGCTCGGCAGCGCCGCTTCTGACGAGGAGGTTCCCAGCACGAGTAGCAGTTCGGCTTTGAGGTAGGCGATCAGGCGAATGATCGAGAAGCCGCAGAGCCGTGCCATCGCGCCGAGCACGACGACGACGAAGAAAATGGAAGTCAGATAAAAGGTCGCGATCAGTGCGCCAAGGTTCGCAAGCGAGCCGACGCCATATTTGCCGATCGTGAAGGCCATGGCGCCGAACGCGCCGATCGGCGCGAACCGCATCAGCATCGCGACGATGTGGAAAAAGACGACCGAGACCTTGTCGAGAATCCCCAGCACCTGCTTTCCCGCCGCGCCGGTGCGTGAGAGCGCGAGGCCGAAGAGGATCGCGACGAACAGCGCCTGAAGGATCGAACCCGAGGTCAGCGACGATACAAATGTTTCCGGAATGATCGCGAGGAGGAATCCTGTCAGCGTCGCCTCATGCGCCTTTTGCTGATATTCGGCGATTGCTCCGGCATCGAGGGTCGCCGGGTCTATGTTCATCCCGGCCCCGGGCTGCACCACATTTGCGACCACCATCCCGACGACCAGCGCAAGCGTCGAGAAGAAGAGGAAATAGGCGAATGTCTTGATTGTCAGCCGGCCTAGCGTCCTGGCCTCGCCCACCGAGGCGATGCCGGTCGCCACCGTCAGAAAGATCACGGGCGCGATGATCGTCTTGACCAGCTTGATAAAGCCGTCGCCGAGCGGCTTCAGGGCGACACCGGTCTCGGGGAAGAAATGGCCGAGCAGCACACCCGCTAAAATCGCAGTCAGGACCTGCACATAGAGGTGTGCCCACCAGGGGCGGCGCCGGATCACGTCGCGCGGCGTCAAATTGATTGTGGCAGCCACAGCCTCTCCCTTGTCCCTCGCGCCTCTAGCGCGCGTCCGGCCGCTCCTCCGGATTTTGCGAAAGCCTAAGAAGGGCCACAGGACCGGTCAAAGCCGGAAAAGAAGTGAACCATATATTTGAATTCTATAGATAATATTTGGCATCCCTCAATCGAACCGGGGAATTTTGTGCGATTTTCCGCATCGCATGTTTGATGTTTGTGCTATATTTCACACAAATGTCTGCCGATGATTCGTCCTCTCGGGCTCATCCCTCGTTCGATCGGCGCCGGCTGGTGCTGGCAACGCTGGCGGCCGCGCTTCTGCTCCTGATCGCCGCCGTCGGCCTCAACCAATGGGCGATGGGCCGGGCCCGGTCAGAAACCGATGCGGAGGCCCGTCAGAACGCCCGTGCGCATGCGAGCCTTCTCGAAAGCGAGTTGCAGAAGTTCCGTCTGCTGCCACGCGTCCTGACCGAATTTCCGGACGTCCGCCGGGCCCTGGCAGACAAGAGCGCCGAGGCCTCACGGCGTCTCGACGCCGAACTTGAACAGCTCGCGGCGCGCACCGATGCGGCGGTGATTTACGTCCTCGACGAAGGGGGCACCACGATCGCCGCGAGCAATTGGCGCACGCCGACCAGCTTCGTCGGCGAGAATTACAGGTTTCGCCCTTATTATCGGGGCGCAATGGCCAGGGGCGAGGCCGAGCTGTTCGCGCTCGGCACCGTCAGCGGCCGCCCCGGTCTCTACCTGGCGCGCAAGGTCGCCCTCGAAGGCAGGGCGCTGGGCGTGATCGTGGTGAAGGTCGAGTTCGACCGGCTCGAGCGCAAATGGGCCGACTCAAGCGGTGCCACGCTGGTCACCGACAGCAGCGGCATCATCATCATGGCAAGCAACCCCGCCTGGCAGTTCCGCTCTCTCGATCCGCTGCCGGCGGCGGCGCGTGAAAGGCTGCGGGCCTCGCTGCGCTATGGCGAACGCGCACTCGAGCCGCTCGGACTCCAGCGCCGCGGCAGTGACATTCGCATCGCGAACGGCGACGAAGCAGCGCTTTATCGCCACGCGTCCGAGCGCGTCTCGCTACCCGGCACCACTCTGCACCAGTTCCAGCCGCTTGCGCCGGGACGCGATGCCGCGAACGCCACCGCCCGCGTGATCTTTCTGGTTTTGTTGATCCTCGTCGGGGCGGCAATCATCACGCTGCTCCGCCTTGTCGAGCGGCAGGCGATGCGCCAAGCTGCACATCAGGCGCTCGAACGCGAGGTCGCAGCGCGAACGCAGGATCTGCGCACGGCCAACGCCGAACTGCAACAGGCTTCCAAGTTGCAGCGCGAGACGGACCGTCGCTATCGCGCCGCGCGCGAGGAGCTGGCGCAGGCCAGTCGGCTCGGCTCAATCGGGCAGATCACGGCAGGAGTCGCGCACGAAATCAATCAGCCAGTCGCAGCGATCCGCACCTTTGCCGAGAATAGCCTACGCTATCTCGACCGCGGCGAGGCGGACAAGGTGCGGGGCAATCTGGGAACCATCGTCGAGCTTACCGCGCGCGTCGGCGCCATCACTGGCGAGCTGCGCAATTTCGCACGCAAGAGGCCGATGCCGCTGAGCGCTGTCGCGGTGCAGGCCGCGATCGAGGGCACAATGTTACTCATTGGCGACCGGCTGCGCAGCCAGGGGATCATAATCGACATCGCGCTCGACGACCCCGACGCCCAGGTCCACGCCGACCGTGTGCGCCTCGAGCAGGTTCTCGTCAACCTGCTCCAGAATGCGGCCGAGGCGCTGCACGAAGCGCCCGCCCCCCGTCTTTCGGTCCGCGTACATGGAGCAGATCCCGTGTGCATCGATGTGTGCGACAACGGCCCCGGCGTACCGGCTGCCCTCGTGCCGCAGCTCTTCACCCCCTTTGTGACCGGCCGCACCGACGGGCTGGGTCTGGGGCTCGCGATCGCGAGCCAGATCGTGGCCGACTTCGGCGGCAAATTGACGCTGATTGACTCGCCCCTCGGCGGTGCCGGTTTCCGGATGGAGCTCAGGCGCGCATGACCTTCTTCACCGACGAGCAGACAATCCTTTTCGTCGACGACGATCCGCAGCTTCGCGAAGCGAACCTTCAGTCGCTTGATCTCGCGGGCCTCGCCGTCGAGGCATTTGCGGATGCCGGGAGCGTGCTGCCGCGCATCACGCGCGATTTTGCCGGCATTGTTATCTCCGACATCCGCATGCCAGCCATGGACGGACTAGATCTTCGCGCGGCGATCCACGAGGTCGATCCCGATATCCCTGTCATCCTGATCACCGGCCACGCCGACGTGCCGATGGCGGTGCGCGCGCTTCAGGAGGGCGCTTTCGATTTTCTGGCCAAGCCTTTCGCCGCCGACCATCTGACGAGTTCGGCGCGACGCGCGCTCGCGCATCGGGCGCTGATCCTCGACAACCGTCGTCTCGTTGCCGCAGTTGCCGAAGTCGACAGTCCGCTGATCGGTGAAAGCGCAAGCATGACCCGGTTGCGCGAAACCATTGCGCAGCTCGCGCAGGCGGACATCGACGTGCTCGTCGAAGGGGAGACCGGGACCGGCAAGGAACTTGTTGCACATATGATCCACCGCCAGAGCCGCCGAAGCGGCGGCGCGCTGGTTGCAGTCAATTGTGCCGCGCTGCCGCAGGAACTCGCAGAGGCGGAGCTGTTCGGCAGCGATATCCTCGACCGCACCACCGGCAAGCTGGGCCACGCCGGCCGCATCCGCACCGCGCACCGCGGAACGCTGTTCCTTGACGAGATCGATACGATGCATCCTGCCGTACAGGCCAAGCTGCTGCGCGTGATCGAGGAGCGCGAGGTACAGCCGATCGGCGCCGCGGCGCCTGAGCCTGTCGACTTGCGCGTCATCGCCGCAACCAAGATCGACCTGATGGACGCCTTGCGCGCAGGGACCTTTCGCGAGGATCTTTATTACCGACTGCATGTCGTCAAGCTTCGCATCCCACCGCTGCGCGAGCGGCGCTCGGACATTCCGCAGACCTTCGCCTATTTCCTCGACGAGGCAGCGAGAAAAATGGGCCTGCCGGGGTTTCACATCGACGACCGGACCCGCCGCTATCTGGTCGAGCACGACTGGCCGGGGAATGTCCGCGAGCTCAAGAATTTCGCCTATAGCGTCGTTCTGAACCTGCCTTCGGACGCGAGCCGCGCGCCGCTCCAGGGCGAGATGACGCTCGCCGAGCGCGTCGCGCGCTTCGAAGCTGCGGTGATCCGCGACGCGATGACCGCATGCGGCGGCGACATCGCGCGGGCGATGACCATCCTGGGTTTGCCGCGCAAGACCCTCTATGACAAGCTTGGCCGTCACAGCATCAATCCGAAGGATTATCGCGAGGGGGCGTCGGGGCGCGGACAACGCCGCCCATAACCTCTGCCTATGGGGACCCGCCCCATTTTCCATGTTCCCTTGGCGGCCCCTCGCATAGCGTCGCCGCGTCATCGCACGACAAAGGGGAACATCATGACCATGCCGCCGCCCTCGCCCGCCCGTTGCGCGGGTGCCCTCGTCTTCACGTCCGGCCAGCTTGCTCGCGGCGGCGACGGCGCGATCGTCGCAGGCGGGATCGAGCTGCAGGCCGAACGCGCCCTCGCCAATCTCGCCGCCGTGCTCGAAAGCGAGGGTTGCACCCCCGCCGATGTCGTCAAAGTCACCGCGTGGCTGACGGATCCCGCCCATGGCACCGCATTCAATGCCGCCTATCGCCGACTCTTTGGCGAACCCTGGCCCGCCCGCTCGACAGTGGTGTCGGCGTTGCTCGCTCCTGGTGCGCTGATCGAGGTCGAGGCGGTTGCGCTGCGCCCATGACCGCAAAGACGGTTGGCCCCCAGCTATTGCGGGCTTACGGTGGAGGCATGCGGTTCCGCCAGATCGAAGTCTTCCACGCCGTTTACACCCACGGCTCGATCAGCGCCGCGGCGCGTGCGCTCGGCGTGTCGCAGCCATCGGTATCGAAAACGCTGCATCATGCCGAGGACAGCTTGGGCTTTCCGCTGTTTCAGCTTGCGCGCGGTCGCCTCGTACCCACCGATGAGGCCCATGCGCTGATGCGCGAAGCCGGCGACATATTCGAACGGCTCACATCGCTCCAACACACGGCGCGCAACCTGTCACAGGCGGGGGGCGGGCATATCCGGCTCGGTATCGTGCCCAGCCTTGCGCTCGACATCGTTCCCCAGGCGATGGCGCAGTTTCGCCGCCAATGGCCGCGCGTCACGTTCGAGGTGCATACGCACCATCACGACGACCTCGTCCAGTCGCTGATCGAGCGCGAGACCGACATCGCGGTAGCTTACACCCCGCCCCCGCACCCGCGGCTGACGCGCTCGCTGCTCGCGGAGGGTGAGCTTGTCGTCTTCTTTCCCACTGGCGCCTTCAGAGAGGTTCGCGGGCGCCTGCCGCTGAGCGAACTCGCCGACCGCGACGTCATCGGCGTGGCGGCGACCGGACCGATCGGCGACGTTCTGACCCGCGCCGCGCGCGCGCGCGGGATCGCGTATCGCGAATCGGTGTCGGTGCAGACCTTCTTCATCGCCGCGCGCCTCGCGCAGCTTGAAGGTGGGGTGACGGTGATCGACGAATTCACTGCGCGCGCCTGGCAGTCGCCGGGGTTCTGCTGGCTTCCGACCGATCCGCCGCTAGGATTCACAATCTCCTATGTGACGCTCGAGGACCGTCCGCCCTCGAAGGTCGCGCGGCAATTCCTGCGCACCCTTGAAGAGGTGCTCGAAAGCAGCCGCGCCGCGTAAACTATAACCCGCGGCTATGGACGTCGTAAATATTGCGCGTTGGCGGAACGCGAAGGCTCGATATTCTGACCCCCGAAGGCCGGCAAAGATAATTTCGGATAGCCCGGCCGAAAGGGGACCCGATTGAGGCATGCAGGCAGAAGACCGTCTGGACGAACCGCCTACGGCACGGCGGCAGATGGACCTGCTTGTCATCGGCGCGGGAGTCGTCGGGATGGCCTGCGCGCTTGCGCTCGCCGAACGCGGGCACCGAGTGACGGTCGTCGATGCTGGCGAGGAACCGGGGCGCGGGACATCCTTCGCCAACGGCGCACAGCTCAGCTATGCCTACACCGATGCACTCGCGAGCCCTGCGACGCTGATACAAATGCCGCGACTTCTTCTTGCGCTCGACCCCGCCTTTCGCTTGCATCCACGCCTCGACCCCGATTTTCTTCGCTGGGGGCTCGCCTTTCTTCGCAACACAAGCGCGGCGCGCTTTCGCCGCAACACGCTGGACGGCATGGCGCTCGCCTTTGAATCAAGGCGGGCCTTACACGGCCTCGCCCGGCGGCACTCGCTCGATTTTGGCCATGCTGCGCCTGGCAAGATGATTGTCTACCGGTCCGCGAAGAGCTTTGCCGCTGCCGAACGCATTACCGCACTGAAAGCCGCCCACGGCGCACGCCAGCGCCTTTTCGACGCCAACAAGGCCGTCGAGATCGAGCCGATGCTCGCTTCGATCCGTCCGGCCATCGCGGGCGCGGTCTATACCGATAGCGAAGAGGTCGGCGACCCCTATCGCTTCTGCGCCAGTGCGGCGGCCGCGCTCACAAAGACCGGCCGAGGGAGGATGCTTCTGCGTACCGGCGTCGCACGGATCGATACGTCAGGGCCGCGGCCTGCCGCGATCACCAAGGCCGGCCGCCGGATCGAGGCCGATCGCATCATCCTTTGCGCAGGGCTTCGGTCAACCGCGCTCGCGTGGCAGCTCGGGGCCCGCCTGCCTATCATCCCGATGAAGGGCTATTCGATTACCGCTCCTCTCGGCCCGGCGGCCCCGACCGTCAGCGTAACCGACGCCGCCAACCGCGTCGTCTTTGCGCGGCTCGGCGGCCGGATGCGCATTGCGGGCCTCGCCGAACTCGGGTGCCGCGACACGCGGATCGATCCGCGCCGGCTCGCCGCCCTGACCAGCAGCGCGCGCGCCGCGCTGCCCGAGGCTGCCGACTATGACGCCATCGAGGCGAACTGGGCCGGCCTGCGGCCGATGACACCGGATTCTCTGCCGATCACCCGGCCCATCGCGCGCGGAGTGATCGCAAACACGGGTCACGGCGCATTGGGGTGGACCTACGCCGCGGGATCGGCGGAACGCGTCGCCGCCATCGTCGATGGAGAGGATTGATCGGAATATTGGGCAAACCCAGGGAAGGGGCAGAATGATGAACAGGGGTCTTCGTATCTTCAGTCTGATGGGCGGTATTTCGCTCATCGCCAGCGCGAGCGCCGCGCTGGCGCAGGACAATAGCGACCAGGGACAGCCGCAGATCGCGAGTGATGTGCAGGACGCGGCGGGAAACAATGGTGACGAAATCGTCGTCATCGGCTCGCAGATCAAGGGCGCCGATGTAGCAGGATCGCTACCCGTCACGCTGCTCAACGAGGATGATATCGACGCAATCGCCGCAACCAGCGGCGACGAGCTGTTCCGAGCCATCCCTCAGGCAGGCGACGTTGCCTTCAACGAAAGCCGCGATGCGGGCGGGATTAACGACGCGCGCGGAGATGTGGCGTCGATCAACCTCCGCGCGCTCGGCACCGGCAATACGCTGGTCTTGCTCAACGGGCGCCGCATGGTCCTTCACCCCGGGACCCAATCTGAGAATCTGGTGCCCGTGCAGAGCGTTAACACCAACACGATACCCGTGCTTGGCGTCCGCCGGGTTGAGGTCCTGCTCGACGGCGCTGCCGCCGTTTATGGTTCGGACGCAGTCGCGGGCGTGATCAACACCGTCCTCAAGGATAATTTCAAGGGCCTTCGCGTTACCGGCGAGGTCGGCCTGACCGAGGATTCGGATCAGCAGGAGTATGAGGTCGCGTTCGAGGCTGGGCACAGCTTCAACGACGGGCGGACCAACATCTCGCTCTTCGGATCGTTCAACCATCGCGACCCCCTCTACGCCCGCGAACGCCGCAATTCGGCTTCGTCCGATTTGCGCCCGCTCGTCGTGGGCACACCCTTCGAAGACGACAGCGATTTCGACAACACCTCGACCGACAGCATCTGGGGCGAGTTTCAGCGCCTGACCGGCAGCTATGCCCGGTCGACCACGACGGCGCGCATCGACGGTACCGCGCTGACCACCAATGGTATCTTCCACATCCAGCCCGATACGAACGATGGCTGCATTGCCGCGACGCCCTATGCGGGCACCTGCTGGGACAACAGCTCGCTGTCGACCGCCTCGACCGACAACAACCTGAAGTATAATATCAATGACCAGCGCACCGTACTGGGCCGAAACAACCGGCTGAACCTCTTTGGCTTCTTCAATCACGAGTTTGAGTCAGGGTTGGAATTCTTCGCGGAGGCCGGCTGGTATCACTCGGACTATCGCGCCTATCGCGAGACCGAGACCGCGCTCGCTAGCCAGCGCCTGATCATTCCGGCCGACGGATATTGGAACCCCTTCGGCCCGGTCGGCAGCCCCAACCGTATTCCCGGGCTAACCGGCGTCCAGGATTCGGGGGTCCCTATTGAGCTGATCGACTATCGCCCGGTCGACGCCGGGCCAACGATCGTCAACGTCACGAACGACACCACGCGTTTCCTCGCCGGATTTCGCGGTGAAATCCTTGGCTTCGACTTCGACACCGCCGCCCTCTATTCGAAGGCGCGGACCAGGGACAGCATGCACACCATTTCGATGACGCTGTTCCAGGAGGCGCTGTCGCGCCCGGGAGCCGACGCCTATAACCCGTTCAACGGGGGCGATCCGGCTGACCCCGGCCGTCTGGATTCGACTCCGAACCCCCAGAGCGTGATCGACAGCTTCATGGTCGATATCGGACGTGTCAGCACCACCGAACTCGCGCTCGCCGATTTCAAGATCAGCAAGAATGACCTCTTCGTCCTGCCCGGCGGCCGCGTCGGCATGGCGGCGGGCGTCGAGTTTCGCCACGAAACCTTCGCCGATAATCGCGACGACCGGCTCGACGGCACGATCGTCTTCACCGCGCTTGACGGATCGTCGAACGGAAGCGACGCAATGGGAGCCAGCCCGACGCCTGACAGCAAGGGCTCACGCGATGTGTTTTCGGCCTTCCTCGAGTTCGCGGTGCCGCTCGTGTCGCCCGAAATGAACGTTCCGCTGATCCATTCGCTTGACCTGCAGCTCGCCGGACGCGCCGAATCCTACCAGGGCTTCGGATCGGTGGCGAAACCGAAAGTTGCGCTGTCCTGGTACCCCTTCCCAAATTTCCAGCTCCGTGGCAGCTGGTCGCAGAGCTTTCGCGCACCCAACCTGCCGCAGCTGTTTGAAAATGGAATCCAGCGCTCGAATACGCGCACCGACTGGATCCGCTGCGAGGCCGATCGCCGTGCGGGGCGCATCACCAATTTCGATGACTGTACGCAGGGTCAGGGAATCGTCAGCAACCGGTCGGGCAGCAAGGAGCTCGACCCCGAAACGGCCGAAAACCTGTCTCTTGGAGCCACCTATCAGTTCGACATGGGTCAGCACGGGCGCTTGACCTTTACGGCCGACTATTGGGAAATCCGCCAGAAGAACGTCATTGGCCTCTTCGGCGACGCTAACGCGCTGGTCCTCGACTATCTGCTGCGGCTCCAGGGTTCGTCCAACCCCAATGTCGAGCGGATCGATCCGACCCCGCAGGACATTGCCGATTTCGATGGTACCGGTATCGCGCCCGTTGGCGATGTCATCCAGGTGATCGATAATTATACCAACCTCAACCCGCGGACAGTGCGCGGGATCGATCTTGGCCTCTACTATCAGATCCGCGACACGGGCGTCGGCAATTTCAGCCTCCGCGTCAACGCTGCGCGGCTGATCGAATTCTATCAGGCTCCCGGGCCACTGCAGCAGGCGCTGCTCGATGCGCAGGCATCGGGAGGGATCGACCCGACGATCAACATCACGGGTGCCGAGAGTCTGGTCGAGCAAAATGGCCGCCCCAAGTGGCGCGGGTCGGGCAGCCTGACCTGGCGTTATGAAGGATGGGGCGCCGGCTACTACGCGTCCTATGTCGGACCAGTCAACGACACGTCCGCCTCGCTTGCGGACGGCAGACGGTTCCGCGTCGGCGATCATATGACGCACAGCTTCTATATTCAGTACGAGCCCGAAAAGGGTCTGCTGAAGGACACCCGCTTCCGCATCGGCGCGCGCAATATCTTCAACAAGCTCGCGCCGCTGGCCGACGGAACCTATGGTTATATCGGCGACCTCTACAGCAACCGGGGCCGTCAGATCTACGCGTCGATCAGCAAACGCTTCTGATCGCGCTACGCACTACTGGGTCGCGGTGCGCGCCCGTCGTTCGATCTTCTGCAAGGAAGCGAAGGGCGGGCGTCGAACCGGCCAGATGTTTGAAGAAGAATCCGCCGGAGAGCGGACGATATGGGGACGCGCCTGAATGACCGACACGACAATTGACCTGCCCGACAGCGACGCGAACAGGTCCCGCCGCACCCACCTTGCGCGCCGCCTGCTGGCGAGCTGGTTCGCCATCGCGCTGTGGAAGCGCATATTGGCCGCGCTGCTGCTCGGCGCAGTGGTCGGGATCGCCTGGGGCGAGGACGCGACAAGGATTGGGTGGATCGGCGAATTGTTCGTCCGGCTGATCCGCATGCTCGTCATCCCGCTCGTCTTCCTCACCATCGCTTCGGGGGTCGCCGCCCTCGCCGATCCCAAGCGCCTCGGCAGCATCGGAGTGAAGACGCTCGGTATGTATGTCTTCACCACGGCGCTCGCGGTGGCCACTGGCCTCCTCGTCGCGACGCTGATCGCGCCAGGGGCGGGAGCGAGCTTCGCAGGGGCGGTCCCGCGTGCCGTCGCCGAGCCGCAGGACACAGCGCGCATGTTCATGGAAATCGTCCCCGACAACCCGATCGGCGCGATGGCAAATGGCGCGACGCTGTCGGTGATCTTCTTCGCTATCCTCGTCGGCGCCGGGGTTATCGCCGCGGGCAAGGAAGCCGAGCCCGTGCGCCGCCTGCTCGCGAGCGGCGCCGAAGTCATGCTACGCATCGTCGGCTTCGTTATGGAGACCGCACCTTTCGGCGTTTTTGCGCTCATCGCGGTGGTCATGGGGACGACCGGGCCCGCCAGCTTCATCGCTGTGTTGAAGCTAGCGCTCTGCGTCCTCATCGGCTCGGCAATCGTCACCCTCGTCATTCACGGTGGCATCGTCGTACGGCTTCTCGCATGGTTGCCGCCGCTCCCCTTCTTCCGCGGCATCGCCGACGCCATCATGGTCGGCTTCTCGACATCCTCCTCGAGCGCGACGCTACCCGTCGCGATCCGCGTCGCCGAACGCAACCTCGGTGTTTCGCCGCCGGTCGCATCGACGGTGCTGCCCCTGGGCGCGACAATCGGCATGGACGGCGCCGCCATGTATGTTGCGATGCTCACATTGTTTGCGGCTCAGGCCTTCGGCGTGGATCTCGGCCTTGCCGACTATTTCGTTATCGCCGGCACCACCACGATCGTCGCGATGGGTGTCGCACCTGTCCCTTCGGGCTCGCTCTTCGTGCTTGCCGCGGTACTCCACGCCATTGGGATCACTCCCGCCCAGACTGCGGTTGTCGTCGGCTTCGTCCTTCCTTTCGACCGTATCCTGGACATGATCCGCACCGTCCCCAACGTCACCTCCGACCTTTCGATCGCAACCGCCGTCGCGCGATGGGAAAAGGAGATGGACGTCGCCGAATATCTCTCCGCGAACGACGAATGAAGTCCGCCATGATCTTCCGCCGCTCGATCAGCGCCGCACTCGCCCTATCACTGGCCCTCCCGCTGCCGGCGCCGCTCGCGGCGCAAAGCCGGCACCTGCTCGAATATCCATCGATCCATTCGCCGGTCGTGGGCACGCGCGGCATGGTGGTCAGCCAGAATGCGATTGCGAGCGAGGTTGGCGCGCAGATCTTGCGCGAGGGCGGGAATGCGGTCGATGCCGCGATCGCGATCGGCTTCGCCTTGTCGGTCACGCTCCCGCGCGCGGGCAATATCGGCGGCGACGGCTATATGAACGTTTACGACGCCGCTTCGGGCGAGGTGCGCATCATCGACTTCCGCTCAGTAGCGCCCCGCGCCGCCACCCCTGCGATGTTCGTCGACAATGAGGGCAAGGAACGCCGCATCGCGAGCTATGGCTATATGGCGCCCGCGGTGCCCGGCACCGTTGCAGGGTTCGATCATGCGCACCGGAAATGGGGCAAGCTTCCCTGGGCAAAGCTCGTGGCTCCCGCGATCGCGCTCGCAAGGGACGGGGTAAAGCTCACCGCGGACGAGGCGTTCGTCTTCAGCTGGGGCAAGGAACGGCTCTCGAAAAGCAAAGCCGGAAAGGCCGCCTTCTACAAGGCGGATGGCTCGCTCTATGCCAAGGACGAGGTGATGAAGCGCCCCGCCCTTGCCTGGACGCTTGGGGAAATCGCGAAATATGGCGCTGACGGCTTCTACAAGGGGGAAGTCGCAGGTCGCATTGTCGCCGACATGAAGGCGCATGGCGGGCTGATCACGATGGAGGATCTTGCCGCTTACCGGCCCGAAGAGCGAGCGCCGCTCGTCGGCAGTTATCGCGGCTACACGATCTATACCGCGCCGCCATCGAGCGCGGGCGGTGCAACGCTGCTCAACATACTCAATCAACTTGAGCATTTCGACCTGGAAGCGATGGGTGCGGGGTCAGCGCGGGCGCTGCATGTGATGGCGGAGGCGATGAAGCTCGGATACGCTGACCGTTACCGCGCCCTCGGCGACCCCTCGTTTGTCACTGCTCCCGTCAATGGCTTCGTTTCCAAGGCCTATGCGGCAGAGCGCGCCAAGCTGATCGATCCTGCAAAAGCCAGGCCGATGGCGGAAATGCAGCCGGGTGACCCGCTTCAATATGAAAGCCCTTCGACAACCCATTTCTCGGTCGCCGACAAGGACGGCAATGTCGTGTCGACGACCTACACGCTCGGCTCGGATTTCGGCTCGGGCGTCATGATCGAGGGGACCGGCATCCTCCTCAACAACGAAATGAACAATTTCAGCCACGAACAGGCGTGGGAAGCCCAGCGAACCGGAGCCCCGCCGCCGCTCAACGCAATGGCCCCCGGCAAGCGCATGCTGTCGACGCAAATGCCGACGATCATCATGAAGGATGGCAAGCCGTGGCTCGTCACCGGCACCCCCGGGGGGAGCACGATCATCTCCTCGGTCGTCCAGGTGATCGTCAACATCATCGACCATGGAATGAATATCGCAGAGGCGACGCACCAGCCGCGCATCTATCAGGGCGCGGTCGATGCCCTGCGGGTCGAACCCCATTTCAACCCCGACACGGTCAGGGAGCTGAAGGCTATGGGCCACCCGATCACAAGCGATGAAACAATGGGAAGCGAGCAATCGATCATGATCGACAAGGGACTATTTCTGGGTGCGGCCGATCCGCGCCGTCCGGGCGCCCTGGCGGTCGAGCCATGATGCGCCCGCTCATCCTCGCCGCGGCGACCCTGCTCGCTGCCTGCACTCCCTCCGCGCCGCCCCAATCGGCCGCGCCGGCGGGAACCCAATATCAGGAACGCCAGGCTTTCCTCGCCGCTGCCCATCCACTGGCGGTCGAGGCGGGCCTCGACGTGCTGCGTCGCGGCGGCAACGCCGTTGACGCAGCCGTCGCGGTCCAGACCATGTTGGGGCTGGTCGAACCGCAAAGCTCGGGGCTCGGCGGCGGCGCTTTCATGGTCCATTATGATGCGACGACGACGGCGGTAACGGTCTATGATGGCCGCGAGGTGGCACCCAGGGGGGCGACGCCCGACATGTTCCTCGATGACGGCGGCCAACCGCTGCCGTTCCGCACGGCGGTGCTCAGTGGTCGCGCGACGGGGGTGCCCGGCGCGGTGGCGATGCTCGCGCTGGCGCAAAAGCAGCATGGCAAGCTACCGTGGAGGGATCTGTTCGGCGAGGCCGAGCGCGTTGCGCGCGAGGGCTTCACCGTGACCAAGCGGATGGAGCATTTCGTCCAGGGGCCCTATCCGCAATCAAACGCGCCCGATGTGGTGCGCTATTTCAGCGACGGCCGCGGCGGGAAGGTTCGCGCGGGCGACACGCTCAAGAACCCCGCCTACGCCGCCTTTGTTCGCCGCCTCGCGAGCGAAGGCCCCGACGCTCTCTATCGTGGTGAAACCGCGAAGCGCATCGTTGAGCGGCTGCGCGACGGCGATCTTGCAAGCAGCATGTCCGAGGCGGACCTTGCGAGTTACAAGCCGGTCGTGCGGCAGGCGCTTTGCGGCAGCTACCGCGTCTATATCCTCTGCGTGCCGCCGCCGCCCTCCAGCGGCGTTGGACTGCTCCAGCTGATGGCGATGGTCGAACGCACCGACATCGCAGCGCGCGGCCCAGACGATCCGGTGGCCTGGGTCCAATATGCCGAGGCGAGCCGGCTGATGTACGCCGACCGCGACGCCTATGTTGGCGACGTGGCGAACGTGCCGGTGCGCGGGCTGCTGGACCCTGCCTATATCGCCTCGCGCGCGTCGCTGATCGGCGACCACGCCGGCCCCGCGCCGCAGGCGGGCACGCCCCCCGGCGCCGTCACGGCGCGCATCGACGCGACCGAAGAGGTTGCCGGGACTTCGCATTTCGTGATCATCGACGGCGAGGGCAATGCGGTGTCGATGACGACCACCGTCGAAAGCTTTTTCGGTTCGGGCCGCATGGTCGACGGCTTTTTCCTCAATAATCAGATGACCGATTTCTCCTTCGTGCCGAAAGGTCCAAATGCCATCGCGCCGGGCAAGCGGCCCCGCTCTTCGATGACCCCCACCATCATTCTCAACCGCGACCGCAGCCTCGCAGGGGCGATCGGCTCGCCGGGCGGAAATGCCATTCTCGGCTATGTGTCGAAGGCGTTGATCGGGGCGATCGACTGGAATCTGCCCATGAAAGACGCGTTCGCGCTGCCCAATCTCATCGCCCGCGGCGACAGCTTCGCGGGCGAAGAAAGCCGCTTCGCGCCGACGCTTCGCGCCGAAATGGCGAGACGCGGCGTGACGGTGCGCGCGGGCTCGGGTGAGGATTCGGGACTGCATGGTGTTCTGATCCGCGAGGGCGGCCGCTTCGATGGCGCCGCCGATGCGCGCCGTGACGGTGTCGCGAAAACGGTCCGCCTGCGGGAGAATCGCTGATGCGAAGGGCCTTGATGTTAGCGGTGGTTCTCACGGTCACGACCGCCCCCGCGACCGCCCAAGAGGTGCATGTCGAGACGGTTAGCTTTCCGAGCCGCGACGGCAAGACCGAGGTAAAAGGCTATGTGTTCAAGGCCGCCGATGCGGCCGCGAAGGCGCCCGCGGTGGTGATGATGCACGGCCGTTCCGGTGCCTATTCGAGCCGTGCCCAAGGCGAATATGGAGCGGCAACCTTGTCTGCGCGGCACAAGGCGTGGGGACGGTTGCTCGCGCAGCGCGGCTATGTCGCGCTGATGGTCGACGATTTCGGGCCTGTTGGCTATCCGGGGGGATTCAAGGCCGGGACCTACAAGGACCGTCCCGCCGTAGTCGACGAGGTCGCTCACCGCCCGCTGCACGCTTATGGCGCTCTGCGCTACCTCCAGCAGCGTGGCGATGTCGATGGGACCCATGTCGCGCTTCTCGGCTGGTCCAATGGCGGCAGCGCGACGCTTGCGGCGATGGCGGACGACAAGCCGGGCGACATGCGCAAGATCGGCTTCCGCGCGGGCGTCGCGCTATATCCGGGCTGCGGCCTCAAGCAGCGTTTCGCCAAAGGCGGCTATCGCCCCTATAATCCGGTGCGCGTCTTTATCGGCACGGCCGACGAAGAAATCTCGCCAGCGCTTTGCGAAAAGCTCGTCGCCCGCAGCCGCAAAATGGGCGGCGACATTGAGCTGACGACCTTCAAAGGCGCGACGCACAGCTATGACACGCCGACGAAGCGCCGGCAGTCGGTCAAGGCCAATGCCGAAGCCAAGGCCGCAACCGAGACCGATATTCTCGTCTTTCTCGCCGCAACATTGAAACCCGCGCGATAGGAGCCCGCCATGGATGTGCTTGCCCCGTTCCACTTCGCCTTCCCGGTGCACGATCTTGACGCTGCACGCCATTTCTACGGCACGGTCCTCGGCTGCCCTGAAGGAAGGAGCGACACCGACTGGATCGACTTCAACCTCTACGGTCACCAGATCGTCGCCCACCGGGTTGGCGGGCGAGACGCGGTGGCGGGGCACAATCCCGTCGACGGCCACGACGTCCCCGTCCCGCATTTCGGCGTCGTCCTTCGGCCCGCCGAATGGCAGGCGCTTGCCGACCGGCTGCGTGCCGCGGGGGTCGGCTTCGTGATCGAACCGCACACGCGCTTTCCAGGCGAACCGGGTGAACAGTCGACCATGTTTTTCCACGATCCCTCGGGCAATGCGCTTGAATTCAAGGCTTTCGCCGATCTCGGCCAGCTCTTCGCAAAATAGGACGTCACCCCATGCGGCTTGTGGCATCGACGGCGCTGGCGCTCGCTCTGGCATTCGGCTTGGGCGAAGCTACTCCCTTTCATTCGCCCCATGCTGCGGCAACGCCCCCGATGTCGCACGATGTCAGTGGACAGCTCAGCATCGTTGGCGGCACCGCGGATCTCACAGCACTCGACGTGCGGATCGACGGCGCGCCGGCACAAATTACCCCGGACGGGCGCATCAGGGGAATCGCACGCGGCGCTGAACCTGTGCAGCTCACCGTCCGCGGGCCCGACATCTTCGACGCAACATTCACCTTTGCGCCTAGCGAGATTGCAGGTCCCGACGGTCGCTGGACCCTGCCCCCGGTCGAAGCGGTCGCCCGTGCATCGGGGCGTGTGGAGTTCTTCTTCGGCGGCGATGTGATGATGGGACGGCGCTTCGAGCGGCCCATCTGGAACGAACGCGTGCTCATCCGCAACGATAGCCGCCTCACCGACATGGCGCGTCTCCTTGAGCCGATGCAACCATATTTTGCGGGCGCCGACCTCGCCTCGGTCAATCTTGAAACCGTGCTCGCAGCCCGCGACCTTGGTGACGCGCCCGACAAGTCGGTCGTCTTTTATACTCACCGCGACGCCGCAAGGGCGCTCGCCGATGTGGGGATCGATTATGTCACGCTCGGCAACAATCATGTCTACGACTATGTCGAGCCGGGTCTCGCCTCGACCCTGGCGGCGCTGGACGCCGCCAATCTGCGGTGGTCGGGTGCGGGACACAATGAGATCGAAGCCGCCAAAGCAGCGCGGCTCGACGTGGGCGGTCATGCCTGGTCGATGCTGGGCTTTGTCGGCTGGAAGGGCAAGGCTGATCCCAACCAGATCGCCGAAGGAAGCAAGGGCGGGGCTGCATTCGGCAGCGATGACGCGATCGAGGCCGCAGTCCGGCGCGAGGTGAAGGCGGGACGCTCGCCCATCCTCCAATATCATGGCAGCAGCGAATATAGCGATCGTCCGAGCGAGATCAGCGAGCGGCGCATGAAGCTCGCGATCGACGCGGGCGCGGCGCTCATTGTATCCCACCACCCCCATGTTTCGCACGGGCTTGAACTCTACAAGGGACGCCTGATTGCCTTGTCTTATGACTTTTCTGGCGGTTGTGGGCATTAAGGGCTGCCCGATCCGGGGTGGCCACCCCGGATCGGGCGGAAGGGGATGGATCGAAGTTGTCTCGGTCGTGGAGGACCGTCGATTAGTGTGATCACCCCTTTCTTTTCCACCAGACCTGGACGGAAACCAGGGCTTCGGGCCCGGATGACAAGAGTAGGACAGCGGAAAAGATGGACAATCCCATACCCCAAACCATCGGCATCGACATCTCAAAAGCGACCCTTGATGTATATGCCCATCCTGCAGGCTGCGAGCGGCAATTCACCAATACCGCCAAAGGCCACAGGGAGCTGATAGATTGGCTCGGGCAATGGCAGATCGATCGGATCGCCTATGAGGCTACTGGCGCATACCACCGACAGCTCGAGCAGGCTTTATCGGACCTGCCATGCGTCAAGCTCAACCCGGCTCGCGCACGGCGGTTCGCCCAAGCGATAGGCACTCTCGCCAAGACGGATAAGATTGATGCGGTGATTCTGGCCCGTATGGCGACGACGCTCCAGCCTCCCGTACGCCCGGCAAATACGCCCAAGCAAGCCAAGCTCGCCGAATTGATCAGCGCTCGCGATGGCTTGGTCCGTGATAAGATCGCGCTTCAAAATCAAGCGAAGAACCTGACGCTACCTCTCCTCAAGCGTCAGCACAAAAAGCGCCTGGATCAGATTGAGCAGCATATCAAACAGGTCGATGTCGAGCTTGCGACGATCATTGCTGCTGACGCAGAGTTGGCGCGGCGGCACGAAATCATCTCCAGTATTGCCGGGGTAGGCACACGTACCGCCGACCAGTTGGTCGCAACCATGCCAGAGCTAGGAGCACTGGATCCTAAACAAGTCGCTTCCCTTGCAGGCCTGGCTCCCGTCGCCCGTCAATCGGGGCAATGGAAAGGGCGCAGTTTTATTCAAGGGGGACGGGCCAATGTAAGACGTGCGCTTTACATGCCGGCCCTCGTTGCCGCCCGCTACAATCCAGATCTCAAAGCAAAATATCAAAGCCTCATCGCGTCCGGAAAACCGGCAAAGGTCGCTGTGGTCACACTTATGCGCAAGCTCATCGTCATGGTCAACGCGCTGATTAAAGCCGACCGCCTATGGGTTGAAAAACGGGCTTGATCACAACGGAAACTATTCGCTCGGCAATTTTCTGTTCGACCAGTATTTCCCGGAAACGCAAGCGACCTATGCGCTGAAGGTCTGGATGGACGGCGACCGGCTCTTCCGCGCCGAGATGATCCCAATCCAACTTCTCGACTATCGTCCGGTCCCCGCGGTCGCGGGCATGCGCCAGGCGGTGCTGCGGCGTATCATTGACCTGTCGGCAGAGCGCGGCACCCGCATCGGCATCATCGGAGGTCACGGCGTCATTCAGCCGTCGGCCGACATGCCTGCGCCGAAATTTTGCGCTGCGATGATCGAGGAAGGGCTTAGAGCCTTTGCCTACGATCTCCAACGACCTGCCACGCGATGCGAGTCCGGCGCGCCCGCGGCGCGCGACCTTTTGATGCGCGGCGATTTCGAGGCGGCCCGCTCGGGCGAAGCGCGCGACCGGAGTTGGGGCATAGAGGGTGGAATGATTGAATTCGTGAGCGACGCCCATCGGGGCTCAGGGGCGATGGCGGTTGCCGCAACCGGGGACACGCCGCTGACGATCGCGCCCAAGACCTTCTTCCGGCCGGTCGCAGAGCGGCGGCTGTCATTTGGCGGATGGATCCGGGTCGAGGGCCCGGCCACGCTTCAGCTCCTGCTTCAGGAACAGCCGAAGGGCATGGGTCGCATGAGAGCCCTCGAGAGCGCGCCTGTCACGTCAGTTGGGACACAGCAGATCAGTAGCCAAGGCTGGCACTATATCCACTTCGATATCGACCGCGGGCTCGATGCGGCTGTTCTCCCGTTACGCCCGTTGCTCCGGATCGGGAAGGCACGCCGCGCTATTCTCGACGATCTGCTGTTCCTGGCATGGGATGGTGATGCGCCCGGGCGCGCCTATGATGCGTCAATCCGGTAACGGCATCTCGAACTGGGTGCCCTTTTCGAGCCGATGATCGAGGATGCGAATGGCAGCATCCAGTTCCACGGCGGCCGCGAACTCACCGAGCGCGTCGAGCAGCGTGAGTTCGGTCGACAGCCGATCGCGAATGCCGCGAAGGGCATCCTCCACTCCTTTTTCGGCGGCTTCGGCCATATGCCCCCCAACACCGGTTCGCGCTCCGTTCGCGGACCCGATCGTCACCTTCGCGCGGATACAAGACCGCTAAAGGCGGAAATGCGTGAAAGGGCGGCTGGTTCCCAAGCGAAAGATCGATGCGGAGCGCAGACACAAAAAACCCGCCATCCCTCGAGGGAGGCGGGCTCTTAGTTGGTTGCGGGAGTGTGCAGCCATCTTGATTTGCTGATCTCGGCACGGTGCTAGGGTCCTTGGATCCGTAGCGGCAGTCATTTCCCTCCTCACGAGCGCGGCCTCTAAAGGAGGCTGCCGAGGGCAGCAATTTCACAAGCGCAGCACACGAACACTATCGACCCAAACGGATCGCGACGCAGACATCTAGGTCATGAAGTGTCCTCATCCGGCCCACAGGTTCCCCATCGATCGGAAGAGGCGTGCTCAACGCATCCGCGATGAAATTCTCTGCATTAGAGATATGCCTATGATCATGTCCTGACACGGCCTCGCCATTCAACGGCCCCGCGTTACGCAAGATAACACGATGAAGATTGTGAACCAGATCAGCAACACGTGTTTTTGAACCAACATCTTGAGGCAAGTAAGTTCCAGGCTGCCAATACTTGTTCTTCACCCCGAAAAGATGCGTCTGCAAACGTTCTTCCCAATAAACGAGCCGAAGTGCAGCTAGGGCCGACATCTCGGCTGGAAGCAGTCCACGATACCAGACCTGACTCATGGTCATGCCTGCAAATCGACCGGTAGGTTCTTTCAGTTCAGCCCAGAATTCGGGATTCTGCTGTTCGAGAGCCTGAGGCAAATCCTGCATGAAACGATCCCGACGGCGTCGAGAAAAAAGCCCGCGCTTCCCACCGAATCCGACAAAATCAGCAAAGACAGCTCGATTGTTTTCTGGAAGACTTTCTCTTGTCTTATGACTTTTCTGGCGGTTGTGGGCATTAAGGGCTGCCCGATCCGGGGTGGCCACCCCGGATCGGGCGGAAGGGGATGGATCGAAGTTGTCTCGGTCGTGGAGGACCGTCGATTAGTGTGATCACCCCTTTCTTTTCCACCAGACCTGGACGGAAACCAGGGCTTCGGGCCCGGATGACAAGAGTAGGACAGCGGAAAAGATGGACAATCCCATACCCCAAACCATCGGCATCGACATCTCAAAAGCGACCCTTGATGTATATGCCCATCCTGCAGGCTGCGAGCGGCAATTCACCAATACCGCCAAAGGCCACAGGGAGCTGATAGATTGGCTCGGGCAATGGCAGATCGATCGGATCGCCTATGAGGCTACTGGCGCATACCACCGACAGCTCGAGCAGGCTTTATCGGACCTGCCATGCGTCAAGCTCAACCCGGCTCGCGCACGGCGGTTCGCCCAAGCGATAGGCACTCTCGCCAAGACGGATAAGATTGATGCGGTGATTCTGGCCCGTATGGCGACGACGCTCCAGCCTCCCGTACGCCCGGCAAATACGCCCAAGCAAGCCAAGCTCGCCGAATTGATCAGCGCTCGCGATGGCTTGGTCCGTGATAAGATCGCGCTTCAAAATCAAGCGAAGAACCTGACGCTACCTCTCCTCAAGCGTCAGCACAAAAAGCGCCTGGATCAGATTGAGCAGCATATCAAACAGGTCGATGTCGAGCTTGCGACGATCATTGCTGCTGACGCAGAGTTGGCGCGGCGGCACGAAATCATCTCCAGTATTGCCGGGGTAGGCACACGTACCGCCGACCAGTTGGTCGCAACCATGCCAGAGCTAGGAGCACTGGATCCTAAACAAGTCGCTTCCCTTGCAGGCCTGGCTCCCGTCGCCCGTCAATCGGGGCAATGGAAAGGGCGCAGTTTTATTCAAGGGGGACGGGCCAATGTAAGACGTGCGCTTTACATGCCGGCCCTCGTTGCCGCCCGCTACAATCCAGATCTCAAAGCAAAATATCAAAGCCTCATCGCGTCCGGAAAACCGGCAAAGGTCGCTGTGGTCACACTTATGCGCAAGCTCATCGTCATGGTCAACGCGCTGATTAAAGCCGACCGCCTATGGGTTGAAAAACGGGCTTGATCACAACGGAAACTAATCGTCGCTACATCGTCGTGCTTCGACAATTTGCCTTCCGGCTTGCCTTGGCGAATTTCCTGATTGGTCCGGTATTTAGGAAAATTAAGCTTTGCGATCGTAAAGATCGGCCTCACCACGGCAAACACGGTGTCCGCCTTCATATTTTGCGCCCACCCCGCAATCAGCCCAGCTAGCGGGCGAGTTTTAGACAGGCGTGCCGCTGCGACAGTCGCTTGAACATCATGGGCAGCCCATACCAGCGCCATCCTGCTGATCAGGCGTACTGCCCGAACACGGGTGAGATGTGTCGAAGCCTCCTTCCGCGCCTGATAATCTAGGGCCGTCCCATGCATGCCTCGTACGACAGCATTAAAAAAAACAGGGTCAGTCCGGCTGGTTTTCCACAGATCCTGGCAGAATTCGTCAAAAATCCTGCCTCCAGGCCTGTTGTCATTTTTGCTGCGCCATCCCTCCAGGAAAATATCCCGCAGCGTCGAATCATTTGTCCGATCCAGCAACTTTTCGCAGAGCTCGACCAATGCCTCTTTGGAATTGGGAACCAACCCGGTCGGCAACGGCAACCAGCAAGCGTCAAGAACCGCGGGGAGACAATCGTCCCAAGGGCCGAAAGAATAAAGCTCGGCCTGCAGTTGCTCAGTGGTTTTGTTCAGACCCCGGATATCGTTGAAAAGCTTGCCGAGGAGAGCCAAAGCTTCCTCAACGCTCTGGGATTTTGCTGCAACCACTTGGGAGGTCAGCCATCTGAAACGCCATGACAGCGTGCGCGCCAAATTTTTGTTCGTCGTTGGATTTTTTGTCATCGCGTCTCACCCCTGATTTGCCGAACTCTACGCGGCAACCTTCCTTACGTTCTCGTTAAGTTGAGCTAGGCGGCGGCTTCGCTCCGATTTCTGCCAGGGCGTCATCTATGAGTTCGGCCAAGAGACCAGCCACGAACTTGAGTTCTTCATGGAGCCGGTTCGCCTCGCGAAGCGCGCCGACGCCGCTCCTGCCCGCGGCCTGCTCAGCCTCGCAAAGAGAGAGCGCATCCGCCAAGGCGTTTTCCTTGATTTGGAACTGCTCATAGAGAGCATCGATATCCATGGTCATGCCTCCCACTCCGCTGGCTCGGTGGGTTCATGCCAATGGGCGGGATTGCCGCCGCGTTCATAAATCCAGTCGAAGGCTTCGCCTTTTGTCAAGCGCTTGGGCAACGGTTCGTCGAGGAGATCGCAAAGCTTGGCGATGAGCGCGATCTGGTCGGCGCTGGCATCGTGCTTGCGCCAACCTTCGTTCGCGCCGGTCCGCCCAGCTTCGATGAACGACGTCACCGTGGCGTCGTATGCTTTCTTATTATGAAGGCGCCAATGATAGTTGCCCCATTCGCGGCACCAGTCGAGCCGCCCGGAATTGCTGATCGCAGCAGAAACCAGCTCGGCGAAAGGGAGAGGCCCCCGTTTCAGCCGGGCTTCGCACAACCACTGAAGCGCCCGATCCCCGCTAGCCAGCAGGCCCAGAAGGGCGAGATCATCCGCGGCGGCAAAGCCGAGCTGGACTAGAACGGATCCCAGCTTGTATTTCTCTGCATCCGCACTTCCTTCCCCACCGCGTCGCTTGGGCCGCGCCCGGGCCTGCCTTCGGAGTTCAGACAAGCCCTGTTCGGCCAAAATGGTTTCCGACCGAGCGTCTCGTTCCAGGGATCGCAGCCTTGCCAACAAGCCGAGCAGGACGTCGTCATTTAGTGGTAGTTCGCATGTCATACGCAGCGACATAGCGAAGGCGGTCCAATCAGGACTCCTGCTCACCCCCATAGATGCCGGTGAGGCCTGACACCTCCAACGTGGGGGTGAACAGGACCCGCCACCCCATATGTTTCACTACCTAGAGTGGAGAGAGAGGGGGTGGTGCGCGGTAAAGTGTTGTTTGGCGCTTCGACCATCCGACCCAACTGCCACCCCCTCAGACCGAAGCAGGAAGAGAAAATGCAGTTGAGCTACGGGCAGCTGAAAGATCGTTCGGCGGCGGTCGCCGCGGCGATGGCCGCCGAACGCAGCGCCCGTAACCTGGCTTCGCGACGGCGTGCCGAGGATGTACGCGACGAGCGCGAGGCCAATCATTATCGCCGTCGGCGCAAGCGGAAAGAGGCCGAAGAACTGAAGGCGCTGCACCAAAGGTTACGCGTTCGCATGCCGCAGGAGGAGCGGCCAAGGATCGGTACGAGCACGGCCAGGAAGCTCTTTCACCGCACCGCTGACATGCTCCTCGGCACGGCCGGAACCACAGACGCGCGCGGGCCCGATGGGCTATACTCGATCCATTTCGCCTTCACCGCGCGCGGATTTGCGTCGACCAAGGGGCGCCGCTGGCGGAACGGCGAAGCCGAACGGGCAGCTCTTTATATCGTGCGCGAAGACGCCCTCGAAGGCGGAGAATGCGGCTGGTGGTCGAACATCGCCGCAAACCGCAACGAACTCGCCGCTTATTATCGCACGTCGGAAGCGATCGAGCGGCACGATCGTAGCAATGCGAACGTATACATCACAGAAATCCTCGCCCTACCGCACGAACTCACCGCCCGACAGCGCCGCAAGGCCGTGCGCCGTATCTGCCGTTTCTTTGCCAAGCGCGGGCTTCCCTATACCGTCGCCCTCCACCTCCCAGACCGGGCCGGCGATCAGCGTAACTATCATGTCCATATCATCTACTCGCTGCGACCATGCGAACGTCACGGAGCATATGAATGGAATTTCGCGGTCGGCAAAGAGGCCGACATCAATACGCCGGCAGGCATCAAGGCCCGGCGTATCGCCGTGGTCAAGGCAATCAACAAGACGCTGTCCGCAGCCCGCATCGACAAACGCTATACCCATCTCAGCAACAAAGCCCGCGGGATGGCTGCGGGCCAGGCGAAGATCGGTCAGGAAGCCACCTGGATGGCGCGCCGGCTGGAAGCGCTTGAGAAACGGCTGGAACAGTTGCAGCAATTGTCGGCGATGGCGCGCCGAGTGCGACATATACTCGGCATAACCGGCCTGGCGCTCCAGCGCGAGCGATCGGTCGCGGCCGAGCGACTGCACGACATTCGTCACACTTCCGCGGTTGTACCCGCGAACCTCCGGATGATAGACCTTAAAAGCGCCGTTCACGCACGCCTCGCGCTCCAGGCATCAACAGCGCAGAAAGCGATTGCGACCTACGAGAAGCGTGTCGAGGCGATCGGCAATCAGACAGCCCAAGCGGCGCGGCGCGAGAAATTGCTGAGGCTGCGCCAGGTGATTCTCGCCGCGGCCCGATCACTGCAGATTAGCCAGATTGCCAAAGATGAACATCTGCAGGGCATTGCAAATCGCGTTCGTCGCACCTTCTCGGAATCGTCTGAAAGGTACATGCAACTCGCGAACCTCAGCGCTACCGCGGAAAAACTCGAGAAGACAGCGCATTTGTTGGAGCAGGCCTCGGCGATCCACAAAATATCGGCCATATTCGGCGGCGCCATTGACGATACGCGTAATGCAGTAGAGACCTCGATGCTGACGAAGAAAGAGTCCATCGAGCGTCGGACGAAAGCTGGCTTTTCTCGCCTCGCCAATATCCGTCGCGCAAGTGAGCGCATGGCGAAAGCCGATCGACTGAAGAAGCTGACGGCCAATCTGGAGGATGCAACGTCGGGCGCCACCTCCCGCATGCTCGGCGCCGGGCAACGGGTCAGTAATCAGCTGAATCGCATCAGGCCTGATGCATCGACCGCAGCGACACGCGCACGGATGCTCGCCCGTCTCGGCGAGGTCGCCCAGCAACACCATCGTGATCAGCAGCTTTCGGAATTAGCTATCACGGTCAAACAGGTGATCGCATCGGCGGATCGACGGCTGAATGCTCTACATCAGCGAGCGGCGATGCTGGATCACGGCATTGACCCGGTCATTCCGGTACCGTTGCCGCGCACGGTGCCCGTCCCAACCAACGAAACTCGCGGGGACAGCGATCGGCGCAAGGCAATAGCGGCAGCCGCTTGGCAATTCCGCCGAACCCCCTTCCCACCGCAAGTTCGGACGGCAACGGGATTTGCGATTGCGCAGGGCTTCACGTCGCAACATATCGATGTCGATCGCTTTGAAGCCGAAGCTATCATCCAGCGCATCCATGCCCGCAAATGGGCAGCAATGCTCACGGCGTTGAAACGACATGTTGAGAAAAGCGCCCGATCGCCATTTGTCGCCGGCGAAGGTCGGCCCAAACTCGATCCCTATGGTCTCGATATGCGACTTAGAGACGCCTATTGGGCAGCCTATCCGTCGCGCGACATGCAGACGCTTCTCGAAGGGCTGCGGCGGGACTGGCAAGTCCGCGAAGCCGCGAAGCGCCGCGAGCAGAAGAAGGTGGAGCAAGCGAAGGCCGCAGCCGACGCCAAACTCCGCGAGCGCGTCGATCGGATTATCGCGCGCGCCGAGACATTGGTCGAACAGGGCAAATGGCCCGGGGCCAATGATATGACCCTTGCCGCCGTGGGGGTGATCGCAAAGGCCATCATCAAGGGGCAGTTCGCGATGCGCATGGTCGGCAGCGACGTACATATCTACTGCGAGTCCGAGGCCCTGCGGAGCATTGCCGGAAAACTCGAGGCTTCGCCAACCGGGCGGAACGCCCTGGTCGCGCTCGGCAAGCTGACCGCCGACCGGCCGATCGACCGCAAGGCGCTCCCGCTTGCCTGGACATTGCCCCTGCCGCGGGCCGCGCGCAGCACGGAGAGCCCGCCCGAACCGTCACGCCCCGGTCCGTCGCGCGGGCGCGGCGGCCACGAGCGGTGAACCGCCGGACGCGGGTTGCGTGCACGCAACCCGCGCCAAGTAGGCAGGATCGCGGCGGTCCCCGCCGCTTGAATGGGGAAGATGAGCCAGGTGGCCCTGCTGAAAGGATGAAAGACATCTGAAGGAGAGCTGCCGCCCGAACCCCGGCAACCGGGTTCCCAATTAAGAGCAATGCCCGTGCAATTTTCGACGATATCCGATTCACTGGACCTGGCCGATGGTTCCGGCTCCATGATTCACACAGCCCTCAGGGGCAGTGTTCTACTCCCCGCAGCGACGCGCCCCGACAGCAAACTCATGCACCATGTTGCTGCGCTTATGCATAGTTCCGCCCGCCCCGACCGTGGAATGGCGGCGACGTTGCTCCCCGGGAGCCTCTTTCTGAAGACGCCGGGCGTTGTTGTGCATGCCACCGCGGCTGCGGCTCCGTTGTTCCTGGGCGAGACCGAAGTCGTCGCGATCGCGACAGGCCACCCCGTCCTGTTGCTCCGGCGAGCGGCCGACGGATCATCGACCGATGTGACGGTCGACATCGCCCTGCCCGGCTCTGCCAATCTCGAATGGTTTCTGGGCTATCGCCTGTTCCGCAGCCTCGCTGGCGATAGCTGGCTCGTTCCGCCGGGCAGCGGCCCATCAATCCATCTGATGCGGCGCGGTCTGTTCCTGTCCGAGCATCATCCCTTTGCCGATGAGTGGGACCACGAAGCCGGCATCGAGCGGGCGAGCGCTCATCTTGCCTCGCACCGGATCGGAGGCTGGTCGTGGTAATGAAGAAAATCCCTGCCCCCGGCGACCTCGACTTCGTGCCCATTCCCGGCGGTGACGATCCGAACTTCATATTCGGCGTCGTGCGCCGGCAGATCAAGGGCGGCCCCGTCCGGACTGTTCCAAGCTCGGTCCTCAAGCGTCTTTGCCCGGGGCAAAAGGTCGACGTCACCGCGCCGTGGGTACCCAGTTGTTATCGCTGGGACGTTCTTTTGCCGCCCCATGCGAATGACGAGTTCCTCGACCCGAAACGCCTTTGCGAAAAATATGAGGAGCAGGCGTGCAGCAATCTCAAGGACCTCTTCGTCATGATCACGCTGCGCTTTCCCAACCCCGATCGACTGCATCGGGCCTGGGAGGATGTCCGTGCATTCGCGCTCGAGAGGCTGTGCAGCGAGCGCAATGTCGCCGTGATCGCCGCGATGCATTTGCCCGTCACCGTGGGCTCGACCAATCCACCGCATATCCATTTGATGGCACCGGCCCGCGAACTGCAATGCTTCGGCTTCGGTCCGTTCGTCCGGCCCTTTTCCGCCGATGCAGGCAAGGCGATGATCGCAGCCGAATGGGCCGAATGGCAGAGGCGGCTCATTGGCGGCGAATGACCGGTGATGGCCACGTCGACGCTCGAGGCATCGGCCGATCTCCCAATGAAGAAGTGCCAGCTTTTGGCTGGAGCGAAGAAATGAAAGCAGCGGCGGTCCAGCCGGAGCCGCTGCAAGAATGGATTGACGATGAAAAAATACATGACCGCCAAAGACCGGGCCGAAGAGGCCGAGATCCTCAAGATCGCCCTCACGATCATCGAGATCGCCGGCCTCGATCTGGACAGCGACATTTCGATGCTGCCGCGCCAGTTCGCGCAATTCCTGATCGCACCCGACGCATATCTTCTGATCGTACCAGCCGTCACTTTGGATGACGGCGATCGCAGACGGGTCGAGAATGCCATGTGCATGTCCAAGTGCGACGCCATCGTTGTCAGCGTTTCCAGACCGTCCATCGGACCCAAGAAAGTCACCCTGGAAATCGGCATCGATGGCCTCGTGCCGGTCTGGCACTCCGAATATTGCGCCCGCGTAATCGATGGCGCGCTCTACTTCGCACCCGCCTTCGATCCGGCGGGACCGCTCTTCAATCTGACGAAAAAGGGCCTGACAGTGTCCTCCGATTTCGACGGGGTCTGCTTCGGTGAGCAATGAAGCAGCGAACAAGGCCCTTCTCGCGCCTGCGCCGCGCGACTTTTTCCGATTGGCCGAAGAATGGCCGTTGGGTGACGCCCTCGAAAGGCGGGGGCGAAGGGTAACCCGCCGACGCAAACCTCATGATATGGATGTCAGGATAATTACATGCTGGTCGTAACTGTCGAGGTCTGGCCGTGGGGCCGAGCCGAGCTGAAACGCAAGGTTGGCGAGATCACCGCGGGGAACATCGCGGGCTCAGGACCCATCGGGACATATGAAATACGCGTACATCAGGATGAATATCGGGAAGCTGGCGTCGCCGAGATATCCGAAGAACTAATACTGCGCGACCATGACCGCCGCGCCGGCCCTCTCGCGCTGATCCGCGATGCTCTGATACTGGCCATCCCCAAGTCCGGCGACACCGGGAGTGGGTCTGACGATGACCGATGATCGCCGCCGCCTGAGCGCCCCCGCGCTCCGTACCTTTCTAGCCATCGCAGGCCTGTGGAGACTGACCGGGGAGCAGCAGCGCCTGATCCTCGGCTCTCCATCCCGCTCGGCCTATAGTCGCTGGCGCAAGAGGGTTCGGGAGCATCGCGAAATCACCTTGAAAGAGAACGCCTTGATGCGGATCTCGGCGGTGCTCGGAATTCACAAGGGCCTTGGAGAACTATTCGCCAACGAACTCGAAAGCGTCGCCTGGTTGCACAAACCCCATAGCGTTACCTCGTTCGGTGGTAATCCGCCGATCGACCTCATTGCCGATGGAACCTTGGAGGGACCGATGACCGTCCGGCGTTTCGTCGACGCGGCGAGAGGCGGTCTGTACATGCCGCCCACCTCTGAAGAGGCAAATGTCACCCCTTACGAGGATAGCGAGATCATTTTCGAGTGATCGTCGATGCCCCACGCTTGTTGCATTGATCTCGGCAGATTTCTGAACCCGCGCTTCTCTTGCTCGCGCGATGGCCTGCGCGTCCACGAATTACGGAGCCCCCAACCCGTGAAGATACCGCCCAACCGGCGTAAGACAGCCCGCGCATCCCTGCGTCGCATCGCGAAAAAGCTCGGCATCCGATTTCAGGTCGGCCGCCCGGTTCACACGTCTCTCGGCGAGCGCGATCCCTCCGATCAGACCAGCGAATAATGGCCGTTTTCCGGCGATCCGTTTTGGCGTTGCCGTACAATAATCGTTCCGTCTGCGACGCTATCCGCGCCGTGCGACCCAGGAGAGCTCTTCCTTTCAGGAAACTCAGCTCTTCATCTGACGCCCGCCCGGTTTCGATTGGGCGGGCGTTCTTTTTAGCGCGCTCACAGATCCGCTGCTGCTCGAGAAGTTGGCCGATAGCGGCCAGTCCTTGGGCGCAGATCGGTAATAGCGGCCATTGTGCCCGACGGTCGATACGCCGTTCGGCAGGCACTGTTCCTCTGGAGGCGCGAGCGCGGTCGCGGGTTCTGCGATCATGCGACAAGCTATCAGCGAACAGTTCCACTCGCCAGCGACCCAAATCAACAGCCTTGACGCCGTGCGCTCCCACCGAGGCAAAAGGGCATCGCTTGCTAGCGAGGGCGCTCGTTGGTAGGCAGAATGACATGTATATGAGGAACCCACCTATTGCCTGAGACGGTTACATTGAGTTCGCAATCTCCTGAAAAAAAGAGGCGGCCTCGTTTCGAAGTCCGCAAGCAGGAGATTCTGGACGCGGCGGGAGCGCTTTTTAACGAGCACGGGTTGCGGGACGCGACCCTGTCCGTTGTCGCTTCCGAAATCGGCCTCAATTTAAAAAGCCTTCGTTACTATTACGAAAAGAAGGAGGATTTGGTTTCGGCAGCGTTTCTCCACTCGATCTCATTGCACGACGAGTTGGTGAGCGATGCCCTGACGATAACGCCCTTCGAGAAACGGATCCGCTCGTTTCTGAACAGTTACTTCGCGCTGCTCGCCAGAGTAGCGCGTAAAGAGATTCCCGAGTTTGTCCATTTCGGTGACGTGCGCGCGCTCGGCGAACCCCATCTGAGCACGGTTGGAGCGGCGTACGTCGGGCTGTTTCGCGCCACGCGGAAGCTGTTCGACGACATGCCGCGCGCAATCTCCCAGGAGCAGCGCAGCGCCTATGCCCATATGCTGCTGTCGCAGATGCATTGGTCGGTGGTCTGGATCTGGAACTATGTGCCGGAAGACTTCACACACGCGTTGCCGACCGCATGGCCGATGTGCTGCTTCATGGTCTCGCCGCTCAGCGCGTCGATCTCACCAATGCCGCGGCGGCTATTCCGACGCCGTTCGTGTCGACGGATAAATTGTCGCAAGACAGCTTCCTTCGCGCGGCGACCGATCTCATCAACGATCATGGCTACCGCGGCGCTTCGGTCGATCGCATTTCGGCAACGCTGAAGGTCACCAAGGGCGCCTTCTACCATCACAACGAGACGCGCGACCAACTGGTCGTGGCATGTTTCGAACGGACGTTCGACATCGTCCGCGAGGCTCAGAACCTGGCCATGGCCGAAGAAATGGACGGACTCTCGCATGTCGCGGCGGCATCGGTATCCCTCGTTTCGAGGCAAATGCTTCCCGAAGGAGCCCTTCTGCGCACATCGGCCCTCACTGCGGTGGGTCCCGAGCTCCGCATGGAAATGCAGCGCAAGCTGACGCTTTCGACCTATCGGTTTGCCGACATGCTCAATGACGGTCTTGTCGACGGGTCCGTGAGGCTATGCGACATGCGCGTCGCCTCGGAAATGGTGACGGGCATGGTGAACTCGGCGCAAGAACTGCAGCGGTGGGTTCCGAGCGCCTCAGTCGAGAATGCCGCGCAATATTATGTGTGGCCCCTCTTCTATGGCTTCCTGGCCGAATAGCGCGGCCGGGCAATTCCCGCCTCACTGCTGATCGATCCTTCCCCCTTCGGGAAGCAATGATCCGCGTCCGGCGAACTGCATCCTCGTGGGGGCGCAATTCATCCTATTGACATAAGCGAACCAACCGATAGCTTGCATTTGAGAAAAACGGTATGCCGCATCTGAGCAATGCCGTCGGAGGGGATGGACATGGCGTCAGCAGCGGCTGATCGTGAAGGCGCGCAGGCCCGAGCCGATGCGGGGAGCGGCCAGCCGGCCAAACGCCCGTGGCGCGTCAAATTCTTCTACGGCCTTGGATCCATCGCCTTTGGCGTTAAGGACAATGGCTTCACCTATCTGCTCATGATCTTCTATAATCAGGCGCTGGGCGTGCCCGCCGCCGCGGTGGGCCTGGCCATCATGGTCGCCCTGCTCGTCGATGCGATCGCCGACCCGCTGATCGGGACCTGGTCCGACAATGTCCGATCGAGGCTCGGGCGCAGGCATCCTTTCATGTATGCTGCGGCCCTGCCCATCGCGGTCAGCTATTTCTTCCTCTGGAACCCGCCGTCCGATTACGACGCGCAGGAGCTGTTCTGGTATCTCCTCATCCTGTCGATCCTCATCCGGCTGTGCATCTCGATGTACGAGATTCCGAGTTCGGCGCTCGTCGTCGACCTGGCCGAAAGCTATGACGATCGCACCGAGTTCCTGAGCTATCGCTGGTTTTTCGGATGGATAGGCGGCTTGACGATCAGCATATTGGGCTTCAGCGTTTTCCTGCGCTCGACCCCTGAACATCCGACCGGAACATTGAATATCGAAGGATATTCGCTTTACGGGCTGACCGCGTCGCTGATGATGTTCGCAGCCATCCTCATCTCGAGCTACGGCACGCAGCATCTGGTCAGGACATTCCGGCCAGTGCCCGAAAGGCGTCCCTTCATTTTCGCCCGCTCGGCGCGGGAAACGATGGAGACGATCGTCAACCGGCCGTTCCTGACGATCGCCGGGGCAACGCTGTTCAGCTATGCGGCAACCGGTATAGCCGCCGCCGTTCTGACCTATTTCCGGGTTTATTTCTGGGAATTGACTGGCGACCAGATTTCGCTGCTGCTGGTCGGAAATTTCGCCGCGGTGTTCATGGCCCTGTTCGTCGCGCCGCGTTTCGCGACGCGGATGGGAAAGAAGCGCGCCCAGATCATGCTGTGGATCGCCTTCATCATCGCGAGTCCGGCCATGTACTGGAGCCGCCTGATGGGATGGCTTCCGGCCAACGGGACCGAACTGCTCTACTGGCTCCTTTTCACGTCGAGCTTCATCAACACGCTGCTTGCGGTATGCCTCGGTACGATCGGATCGTCGCTGCTGGCCGACGTCGTCGAGCATAGCGCCGCGCGGACCGGCCGGCATTCGGCCGGGCTGATCTTTGCAACCAATGCCTTCATGCTCAAGGCAACATCGGGAATCGGCGCGTTCGGAGCGGGCATCATCCTTGCGTTCGTCGAATTCCCCGAAAATGCGAAGGTCGGCGACGTCAGCCAGCAGGTGCTGGTCAATTTCGCCTGGACCGAACCTGCCGTGATCATGGCGCTCCAGCTTTGTGCGCTCGGGCTGATTATCGCCTATCCGATCACCAAGGCCATGCACGAGGCCAATCTGCGGACGCTCGCGGAGCGAAGCAAGGCAAGCGAGAATAGCGCAGCGCTGGGAGGCTAGAAGCCCGGGTCAGGCCCCCGCCCATCGCGGCGGACGACGTTCACGAAACGCCGCAATGCCCTCGGCCTTGTCGGCTGTTCCCATCAGGGCGATGAACCGTCGCCGTTCCTCGGCATGATGCGCGCTCAGCGGCAGCTCATCGGCTGCGCGAATACAGGCTTTTGCTTCGCGAAGCGCCAGCGGGGCTCGTCCGGCCAGAATAGCTGCGATCTCTGCGGCGCGTTCGAGCGCGCTGCCGGCCGGCACGACCTCGGCGATCAGGCCCGCCGCGAGCGCGCGATCGGCGCCGATCGGCTTTCCGGTCAGGATCATCATGCTGGCAAGCGCCCGCCCGACCCGGCGTGTCAGGAGGCCGGTTCCGCCGCCTCCCGGGATGAAACCGAGATTGGTCTCCGGCTGACCGAATTGCGCTTCATCGCCGGCGACGACGATATCCGCGACCATCGCGAGTTCGAGTCCCGCCCCGAGGCACCAGCCTTCGACGGCCGCGACAAGGGGTTTGGGAAAGGCGCGGATCGACTGCCAGGCGCGATATCGGGTGCCGTCGACCGGATCGTCGGGGCCGAGCATTTCGATCTCGCCGATATCTGCCCCCGCGGCGAAAATATCCCGCGTGCCCGTCACGACCGCGACGCGGCATGCGGGATCGGCAGCCGCGGCTTGCAGCGCGGCGGCAATCGCCTGCAGCACGTCCGTGGCAACCGCATTGCGCCGCTCGGGCCTGTCGAGGCGCAAGATCAGCACGCCCTGCGCATCGGGAACTGCCAGCAGATACGCTTCCCACGGCTCTCGATCCATGCTCACTCCAGCGTCTTTAAGAAATGAGGTATTCATTTCAGCGCCTAGACGGCCCGCGACTCCCTGCTACGCCGAAGGGCCATAGCCGCCAGAAAATAATGAAACGCGGCCCACAGGCTGATGCCGAATGCGATCAGCACGCCTTCGCGGGTCGCGACTTCGACGGCCGCCTTGCAGGCCCGGTCGGCGCCGCTTCCCGCCACCGCCCCGACGCCGCCGGGACATGCGGCCTGAAAGCCCGACGTGTCGGCGCCAAAGGCCTGGGTGAAGGCCGACCATGTCGAGAGCGGATCGGCGGCATAGAAATGGGCCGCGCCCAGATGATCGATCAGCATGCCCGTCAGAGGCGGCCCGAAGCCCAGTGCGATCAGGTTCAGCACGAAGAAAAGAACGGCGGTCGCCGTTGCCCTCTGCGCCGGCGAGAAGCTGTTTTGGACCACGCCATAGGTGGGGCCCATATAGGTATAGGAAAGCGCACCGGGAAACAGAAGCCAGATGGCCGCCATTTGCCAGCTTTCCACCGTGTATATGGCAAGGATGAATGGATAGGCGGCAGCAATACCGAGGGCAGGCACCAGGCCATACCATACAGCCTTGCCCGAGCGCGCCAGCCGGTCGCTGAGCAAACCGCCGAACAGAACGCCCACGCCCTGACTAAAGCCGCCGATAAGCCCGGTGATCAGACCGATTTCAGCATAATCCAGACCAAATGCGCGGCTCCAATAGGGCTGGATGAACGCACCGCCGCCATAGCCGGCAAAGGAGACAAGCGTGATCCCGATCATCATGTTGAACAGAATCCAGTTGCCGAACAGCTTCCTGCCGACGCAGGCAATCTCGCCGAGGTCGCCGCGCAAGCTGTAGGCGGGCCGCGGCGGCGGAGGAACCTCCTCCATCGCGCCGCGAACAGGTTCCTTCACCAGCCATTTCATAGTCAGCGCCAAGATGACGCCCGGGAACCCCAGCGCGATAAAGGCGACCCTCCAGGAATAGTTCTGCGCAAGCCAGCCTCCCGCCACCGCGCCGATCATCACACCGATGGGGACGCCCAGCGAATAGATGGAAAGCGCCGATGCCCGCTTGCTGGGTTCATAGCTATCGCTGATCACCGAATGCGCGGGCGGCGACAATCCGGCCTCGCCGACACCGACGCCGAACCGGAAAAGCGCCAGCCAGAAATAGCTCGTCGCCAGACCGCACAGGGCAGTAAAGCCCGACCAGATGAATATGGCAACGGCAATGATGTTGACGCGCGACACGCGCTCGGCGAGCCTTGCGAGCGGAAGCCCCAGGATCGTGTAAAGCAGCGCGAAATACAGGCCGCCCAAGAGGCCGAGCTGGGTGTCGGTGAGCTTGAGGTCGACCTTTATGGCCTGCCCGATCGAGGCGATGATCGTCCGGTCGACGAAATTGAGCGTGTAGGCGGCCGTCATCATCGCGAGCATGACTTTGCGCTGGTGATGATCGACCGCACCAACCTGCGTCGTTTTATTGCCGCTCATCCTCGCTCCCTTGCCAGACCTATTTTCTTATATCGTTCTGCTTAGCGTCAAATCGCGTAGGAGCAAGCGCCATATTCCGTCGATCTAACTTCATAAAACCTCACTTCCAATGACTCGTCACCTGACAGACGGAAAGGAGGTTGAGACATACCAATATTCTTAATATAAGAGATCTAGTCATTGCAGTGACACCGCGTCGTCAAGGCGTCCATGCGGTCAAAGCACATCGCCCATCAGCGGGGTGAGTGCCAGAATGAGGAGGAGAGGAATGAAATCGATTTTGACCCTGATCCTGTTGGCCGCAGCCGCCCCGGCCATGGCCAGCGACGCACAAAGTCCGATGGCAGGCGCGTTCGGCAACACGATCCTGTCTATTTCGCCGGACGGCGTCGAGACGCGGACCTATGTCGACCCCGACGGCACGTACCGGTCGGTCACCGGGGGCGTGGAATCTGCCGGGACCTGGCAGGTCGTGAAGGGACAGATTTGCTATCAGGCGCCGGCAGCACCGCCGCTTTGTACGCTCGGACCGAAGAAGAAGGTCGGTTCGAAGTGGAAGATTTTCGTCACCGACGACCGATATTATTCCATTTCGATCGTCGCGGGGCGCGAGGGAAAGTAGAATCGCGCGAATGTCGGAGGGGATAGCGGCTCGCGGCTCGTTGCGAGGGGATCAGGACGGGCCGCCGGCTTATGCCGCGCTGACCCTCGTCGGCATCCTGTTCATCAACATGGTCGGCTTCGGTATCGTCATACCGTTGCTCCCCTTCTATGGCCTCGCCTTCAGCGCCGAGCCCTGGCAGGTCGCACTCATTTTTTCGGCCTTTTCGGTCGGCAGCCTGTTCGGCGAGCCATTATGGGGGCGGCTCAGCGACCTTTATGGCCGACGCATTCTGCTTATTTCGACGGTCTCCGGCAATTGCCTCTGTTATTTGGCACTCGCCTTTGCCGACACCGCATGGCTTGCTTTCGCTATCCGGCTGCTCGGCGGGTTCGCCAGCGGGAACGGTTCAGTCGTACAAGCTTATATTGCCGACGTAACGCCACCCGAGAAACGGGCGCGCAGAATGAGTTGGCTCGGCGCGGCATTCGCCATCGGCCTGATCGTCGGTCCCGCGATAGGGGGTAGCTTTGTCGATGAGAGCCGCGGCGTTCCGGGCTTTCGCATCCCGCTGCTCTTGGCATCGGCTGCATCGGCATGCTCGTTGGTCGCGCTCCTATTGTTCGTCAAGGAACCGCGCACACGGATCGTCGTCGCCCGTCCGAAATTGAAGATCGGCTCCGCACTCGCGCAGGTCGTCAAGCATCCCGTCATCGGCCGCCTGATGCTGCTGACCCTGCTCGTGAGCTTTGCCTTCACCGGGGTCGAGGTGATGTTCGGGTTGTGGGCGCATGCGCGTTTCGGCTGGGGGGCGCGTGAGATCGGGCAATGTTTCGCGATTGCGGGCGCAATTTCCGCCTTTACCCAGATTTTTGTCACCGGCCGCTTGTCGGAACGATATGGCGAAGCCCATGTCCTTGCCGGCGGGATGGCCATGACCGTCGTCGGATGTTTTCTTCAGCCTTTTTCGAACGGCCTGATGATGACCACCGCCCTGATTTCGCTGACGGCGGCCGGGCAGTCGATTGCATTTCCCAATGTTGTCACGCTGATCTCCCGAACGTGCGATCCCTCACGCCAAGGTCAGGTGCTCGGATTCAACAACGCGACCGGAGCATTTGGGCGAACGACGGGCCCCTTCACCGCAAGTCTCGGATTTGGCCATATCAGTCCGAACCTCCCCTATTTCGCGGCCGCCGGCCTCGTGGCCCCCGCAATACTCCTGGCGCTGAGAGCCGTACGGCATGAGCGACGGCACAATATATCGAAAGCACCGCCCGAATAAAAAGGCCGACCAGAGCAGTTCCGGTCGGCCTTGCCGCAACGCTTGACCTGGGTGCCCTACCAGGTCGGTGCTGGCGGCTTGCCTTCGAAGCTGGTCTTGCCGGCAGCGGTCATGCCCGCGTCGATCACCAGATCGTGGCAGGTCACGAACCGACCCTCGTCGCTCGCCAGGTAGAGCGCGCCATAGGCGATATCTTTCGGAAAGCCCGAGCGTTGCATCGGCGTTGCCGACGCCAGATTCTTTTCGAGCTTCGCCATACTGGCGGCGACATGCCCTTCCTCCATGCCGGCCGCACGTTCCGAACCGCCGAAGAAGATCGGCGTCGCAATCCCGCCGGGCGCGATCGAGTTGACGGTGATGCCCCATGGTGCCAGTTCCGATCCCGCGACCTTGGTGATCTGGCGGACGGCCGCTTTCGCGCCACTGTAGAGATGACCGCCATAGTTGGTACGCAGTGCGGCGACGCTGGCATTATTGATGATCGCGCCCGAACCCTGCGCCTTCATGATCGGCGCCGCATATTTGATACCGAACACCACTGGGGCGACCAGCAAATCCATCGCATCGCGATAATCGTCCCAGGTGACGGTCTCTAGCGTTCCGCGCGTCGGGCCCCCGGCATTGTTGAAAAGGCAGTCGAGCCGCCCGAACCGGTCCGTCGTCGCGTCGATCGCCGCCTTGACGGCCGCTTCGCTGCGGATGTCACCTTCGACGAAGAAGGCCGCATCGCCGAGGCGCGCCGCGATGGTCGCACCCTTGTCGGCATTGCGTCCCGTAAAGACGACCTTGCAGCCCTGTTCGATAAAAAGTTCGACCGTCGCTTCGCCGATCCCGCTCGTCCCGCCCGTAATCAGCGCGACCTTACCCACAAGCCTTTCGCCCATATCCCTGTTCCTTGATCGATGTTGAAAATCGTAGTTTGCTTGCCGGAGCTCAGGCCGCGCCTTCTGAGGCCATCAGGTCCTGGAGCTCGCGCTTCAATATCTTGCCGATGGCGCTTCGCGGCAGCGCATCGACAACGCGCACTTCGCTGAGCCGCTGCGTCTTGCCGAGCCGGGCATTGGCGAAATCGCGCAGCATGTCGCCATGGGCTTGTCCTCCGGGCACGAGGGTCACGAACCCGACCGGTGTCTCCCCCCAGTCGCGCGACGGCACACCGATGACGGCCGCTTCGCGCACGGCATCATGCGCGACGAGCGCGGCCTCGAGGTCGACGGGATAGATGTTGAAGCCGCCCGAGATGATCATGTCCTTCTTGCGGCCGATCAGCGTGAAGAAGCCGTCCTCGTCGACCGAGGCGAGATCGCCGGTGCGAATATAACGATCGCCCTCCGGGCTGTACCATTCGGCTTCCGCCGTCTTGTCGGGCTTGTTGTGATAACCATTCATCATCGCGCCCGACCGGCCCACCACTTCGCCCACTTCGCCGGGCGCGGCAAATTTGCCGTCGGCATCGATGACCCGGATCTCATGCCCCGGGAGCGGCTGGCCCACGGTGTGCAGCTTGTCGGGATGTTCATGGGCGATGAGCTGGCACGAGCCGCCGCCTTCGGTCATCCCGTACCATTCGATGAGGCCGCCCGGCCAGCGGGCGAGCACTTCGGCCTTTAGCGCTGCCGAAAAGGGCGCCGATGTGCAGAATTTCATGATATAACTCGAAAGATCATATCGGTCGAAGTCGGGCACATCGAGGATGCGGCGATATTGCACGGGCACCAGCATGGCATAGTTCGCGCGATGCTGTTCGCTCAGTTCGAGGAAGCGGCGCGCGTCGAATTTCGGCATCAGGACAACTGTGCCGCCGGTTGCCAACGCCGGCAGGAACACGACCAACGTGGTATTGGAATAAAGCCCGGTCGAGATCATCGTGATCGACCCCGGCCCATAGCCGCCGAGGCGCCCGACATGATTCCATCGCATCTCATGGGATTGGACGATGCCCTTCGGAGTCCCGGTGGTGCCCGACGAGTAGATGATGTTGAAGGCCCAGCGGGGCTCGATCGGAACAGGCGTCGGCGCCGCCCCGTCGGCCAGCAGCCAGTCTGCGAACCCCGCACCCCGCGCGCCGTCGTCCAGCGCGACGCGTTTTGCGGTAATGCCGTCCTCGACGCCGGCAAGGTCTCGCGAGACCGAACCATCGGCAAAGAGGTGGGTCGCTCCGCTGTCGGATACCATGGCCGCAAGCTGGTCCGGTGTTGACGCCGGAGACAAGGGCGAGATGGCCGCCCCTGCCCGCAAGGTCCCGATGAAGACCGCGACATAGGCGATGCTGCTCGACGCGCATATGGCGACAACGTCGCGGCCCTCGACACCATCGCGCTGCAAGCTGGCAGCGACACGATCGGCAAGCGCATCGAGCGCGCTGTAACTGATTTCCTCACCCTCGCAGTTCAGGGCGCACGCATCGGGGAAGGCTTTGGCGTGGAGCGCAAAAAGCCGTTCGAATGTACCGAATTCCTGCGCCTGACAGGAGGCGATCTCAGCCGGGATGTCGGTCATTTGGATGCCGTCAGATAGGCAATGATCGCGTCGCTGTCGGCCGTCTTCGAAATATTCGGATTGGGCATAGTCGTGCCGGGGACAGTCGTCTGGGTGTTCTTGAGATAGGCGGCGAGATTGGCCTTGTTCCAGACAATGCCGCTCTTCTTGAGCGCCGGCGAATATCGGCCACCCGGACGCGTGGCGGCCTTACTCCCGACGATCCCGGCAAGGTTCGGACCCATTTTATTGGGCGCGCCGCGAACCACCGAATGGCAAGCTGCACATCGGGCGAATGCGGCCGGCGCTGCAGGGGCCTTAGCCGATGCATCGGTCTCGACCGTGAGGGTCGCTACAAGGAAGGCACCGACCGATCCGAAAACAGTCAACTTGCACGCATCATTCATCCAACGCTCTCCACTTGATCCTCGCCCGACAGGCATTAGCGATCATTTTCCATCGACCGAGAAGGCCATCAGGATGTTGCCGTCCGTGCCGCGCAGGTCCCGCCCGCCGCTTTCGCTCGATCGGCCGGCATAACCTGAATGGACATAGACCATTCCGCCGGCGATCGTCGGCCCTGCCCCGTCCATCACGCCGCCAAAGGCTTTCGCGCCGCTCAGCGTCGTGACCGCCTTTGTGCCGGTATCGACGTCCCAGATGATCTTGCCCGTCGCGGTATCGAAGGCGCGGAAATGTCCATCATAGCTGCCAGCGAAGATCGCACCGGGAATAACGCTGATCGCCTGGCTGAAGGCGCCATGGCACCACCAGTTGTTCCAGCGGCACTTCGTATCCGGCGCGTTCAGGAAGTTCCAGGCGACCTCGCCGGTCCGAATATCGAGCGCCCAGAGACCAGGTTTACCGCGGTCCTTGGCCTGACTCGCGATATCGGAAACACCCGCATAGACCTTGCCGTCATCGGCCGCCGTACCGAATTCGATGCCGCCAAGCGCGCTACCAAGGCTCAGCTGCCGCTCCCAGATCTTCGCGCCCTTGTTGGCCGGATCGAGCGCGTAGATCATGCCCGATTTCTGCCCGACAAGGAGAAACTCCTTTCCGTCCGCCATCTTCCTGTAAATCGGCGCAGCGCCGATCGAGAAGTCGGGGCCAAGCGGGTTGGGGCAGTTCGCATGCTCCTTCCCCTTCTGCCAGCAGCCGTCGATATAATTGTCGTCGGCGAGCAGTTGCACGGTCCAGCGAACGGCGCCGGTGTCGGCATCGATGGCCATCACCGAGTCAGAATTGTCGTAGGGAACATCGGTATAGCTGTTCGACGTTCCCACATAGATGAGGCGGCGCGCCTCATCGACCGTCGGCGTTACCCAGATCGCGCCGCCCGAAGGTCCCCACATTTGCCGGCCGGCCTTGTTGAGCTTGAACGGCCTCGGTTCCTGTTCGGTTGTGTAGCGCTTCCAGAGGATTTTGCCCGTCGCAGCATCGAGCGCCACAAGCGCGCCCCGGAACTTGCAGCATTCCCATGTCGGGATTTGCGCAAATGCCTCGGTGCCCGACGAGATCGGCACATAGATCTTACCGTCCCAATATGTAATCGAACCGGTCATCTGCAACGCCGGCTGGTCGTCGACCACCGTCTTCCAGAGCTGCTTGCCGGTTTCGGCATCAAGTGCGACAGCCGCCTTGGTAAAGTCCGAGAAGAAGAGCGCGGTCTTCGCTGGCGCGCCTTCGGGCAGGGCCGCGATGACGGGGCTGGTGCGCGTCGCGCCTTCGGCGGCGTGCCGCCAATAAACGCAGCCGGTTTTGGCGTTGAGAGCATAAACCGCGCCCGACGTGCTGGTCGTGAACAGCCTGTCGCCGATGACCGTCGCCTGCCCGTTCTTCGAGCCGGGATACTGGAATGCCCATTTCAGTTTAAGCTTCGGTATGTCGGCGACGTCCAGTGCGGGCTTGCGCTGGAAACGGCCGTTATCCTTTTCGGTGCTCCAGCCGTTCCACTGGTTGGCCGCGCCGAGATCGACGGGCGTTGGCGCCGAAGAACATTGTGGTGCATCAAGCGGCGTCCCTTCGACGCTGTTGCCCCAGATCCGGCGCAAGTCGATGCCGTCGTCGGTTTTTGCGTCTGCCTTCCCGACCGCACGCGCGATCGCGGTCATTTCCTCGAGCGTCAGGCCTTCGGCCATCGGTACCATCGCGCCCGTTCGCATGCTTGCGAGGATGAAACTGGCCGGGTTCTTCGAAAGCACCTCCCGGCTCGGTGTACGCCCTTCCGCATTGTCGTGGCAGGCGGCACAGCGCGCCTTGTACAGGGTCTCGCCATCGAGCTGGTCTGCCGGGACAGCATGCCCGGATTGGGGCGCCGTTTCGGCCACGGTGCCGGATGCATGTACGACCGACCCGAAAGCGATCAGTGTCGCTGCCGAAAAAACAGCCCCGCCCCAAGCATGGGAGCCCATGATCCGGCTCATCGCTTCTGTGAGCTTGCTCATTTGTAATGATCCGTAAATCGTCCGATTTTGCACGAATAACCTTCCGGCGGGGCGGTGAGTTTGAAATCCTTGGGCGAGCTGCCCTTGGGATGCGACGCCATCGTGTTCAAAGCCCAGAGATTGAAGGCGTCGGTATTGACCTGCGGCCACATATGTCCGTGCGTAGCGCTGCACGCGACATGGACGACGTTGGAGATCGAGCTGAAATAGTTGGAACTGGCCTGCGTGGTGGGGCGATAGTCCGAGCAAAGACCGAGCGGAGGCCCGCAGTCCCACAAGTCCTTTTCGCCTCCCCACACAGTGATCACGACCATCGGGTCTAGCTTCGACGGCAAGGGATAGGGGCCGACGCGGCCCTGCCAGATCTTGGCCGGCGCGGCCGCCACCATCTTGCGCGTTTCCTGGAAGGGGACGGTGCTTCCATCGTCCTTCGTCGAATACCATTCGCCCGAGATCGGCATTCCACCGGCCCAGAATTCGGAATCGAACAGCAAGGCGCGGTTCGTCATCGTGCCACCCGCCGAGATACCGCCCAGGAAGAGGCGTTTGCGGTCGAGCTTCCACTTTGTCCCGACGCAGCGGACCATCGCCTCGAGGAAGCGGACATCGTCACCCGCATCGGTCTTGTACTTGTCGCCTGAAGCATCGGGTGCACGCCCGTCGTTCCAAGGGTTCCACGTCCATCCATCCTTGCCCACGCCGTTGCACGCGCCCGCCCCGAGATTCGGATCCTGCTCCGCACACTGGCGAACAGGAGAAATTACCATATAGCCATGCTCGGCCAGCTTCGCGTTATTGCCGCTTCTAGGTACGTTGAGATTCCAGTTGGTTGCCTCGACCGTGCCGACCATCGGAACCCACACGGGGGCACCCCCGGCCGAATCCTTCGGTGGAACGACGACGAAGGCCCGCTTCTTGCCGTCGGATGGGAAATCGGTGTTTAGGCCCGCCTTAGGCGTAAATCCCTCGGGGCAGGCCCATTCGCTCTTGGCCTGCGCTGTTGAAGAGAGGGTCGCGGCTACCATCGCCAGACAGCCGGCAAGATAACAAAACGAACGGCTTGGCCGCGACTTTACAACAGGTTTGAACATGCCTCTCTCCCATATCTCTCCGCCGACATACCAGTTTTCTCATTAATGTCCAGAGGCACCATGGCGCACCCCACCTCCGCGATCCCAAAATGGCAGCCCAAGCCGATTACGCGCACGGTAATGACGTTTTTCTGTCGATCATCGTGAATACGGGGAATCGCCTGACAGCGGCCGATCCTGATTGCTGCATCAGCCATCTTCCAGCCTGCCCAGCAAAAAACCAGAAGGCGACGGCATCAAAAGCTCCCGGGCACCAACGAGCCGCGCACCCTCGTTTATCCCCGTAATAAATAAACAAAAAATCCCCGAATGGCCGGCTTCTCTCAGCAGGAGGGACGCCTCGCGGGCCTGCCCTCCCCCATTGAAAGATAACCAAGTCTTGATATGAGAGAAATATAGTATGCCGCGGAAAGCTGGGCATCAGACGCCACGGGAATTTTCCGGACAGAGCATCGGAACTTCAATCCGCTCCCCGCCGGCCTGCATATATCCGGGTGCGAACATCGGGCAGGATCGCACGCATCGGATGACGCCCGTCGACCCAGCCGACAAACTGGCAAATATCGTAGCCCAGCAGCTTCTGAACGTCGTCGGGCAACAGGCTAACGACTTGGGGATCAAGCCCGAGATACTGGTTTTCCTGCTGGCGAAGCCACCCGCGACAATAGTTGAGGCTGAGGCCGAAGCGCGCTTCCTGCGTTACATTCGCGCCGCCGCCATGCCAGAGCTGGCCGTCCCACAGCAATACCGAACCCCGCGGCATCTCGATAGCGATCGAGGGCGCTCGCGTATCGACCGGATCCGAACTCAGGTGCGAACCCGGAACGACGCGCGTCCCGCCATTGGCGTCCGTGAAGGGCGTCAACGCCCAGATCGTGTTAACGACCAGCGGAGGATGCGGGCGTACCGGGAAATAGGCATCGTCCTGATGGATCGCCTGCGCAGTTTCTCCGCCATGGATTTCCATCGTGGATGCGATCGAGAGTTGCGCTTCGGGGCCCAGGAGATGGCGGACCAGCCGAACCACGGAGGGCTCGGTCAGCAAGGCATCCAGCTCCCTGGTCTTGGCGAAGAGATTGAAAACGCGCTTCGTTCTCGTTCCCGCAAAATCATTGTCGCCGAAGGCCTGCGCATCATGCAGCGTGTCGAGGCATGCCCGAAGGCGATCGCAACCGGCGTCGTCTATGAGACTCGTGACGATCGTATAACCGTCGCGCTCCAGTTGCGCTTCGTGGTGGGCGATCTCTTCGTCGGTCAGCGTCCGAAATCTCATCACACAGTCCCCGAGATAGCGTGCCAGGGCGGGAGCTCACGTTCATCGAGAGGGCGCCGATCCTCGCCCCACGTCATGACCAGCGGATTTTCGGCACGCATGGCGCGCCCCATGGTCTCCGCCAAGAATGCCGACCAGGTGTCGCCGGCAAAGATATAGAAGCTGCCGTTCCGGACCCCGTCGAAGGTCGCATCGGCAATTTGTTCCGGGCTCAGCCCGCGACCTTGAAACTCTTCACTGCCTTGCCTGAACGCTTCGTCGGCATATTCGCGGTCGCTCCAGGCATTGTCGGCCTCTGGCCTGTTCCGCCAACTCCGGTGGATTTGCGTTGCAACCATGCCCGGACACAGGATGGATACGCCGATGCCGGTCATCATCGCCGCCATTTCGCTGTAGAGCGATTGGCTCATCCCCAGCAGGGCCGCCTTGGACGAGCAATAGGGCGCGTGATCGCCATTGCCGTTGAACGAAGCCAGCGAACCGGTGTTGATGACATGCCCGCCCTCGCCCCGATCGATCATGTCCGGAAGAAAGGCGCGTATGCCATTCACCGCTCCCCAGACATTCACGTCCCACACCCAGCGCCAGTCGTCGGGCGACATCTTCCAGGTCGGTCCCGTGATCGAAACACCCGCGTTGTTGAACAACAGAGCCGTATGGCCAAATGTCGAATTCACCCGATCCCGCAGGCCCTCCACCGAATGAAGATCCGAAACGTCGGTCCGGTGACCCTCCGCCTCGATCCCGCTGCCGCGCAGCTGATCGACCGCGACCTGCAGCGCCTCCTCCTCGATGTCGGCCAGCATGATTCGGCACCCTTCGCGCCCGAAACGATTGGCGAGGGCCAAGCCGATCCCGCTGGCGCCGCCCGTAATCACGGCCACCTTGTCCTTGAAGTCCTTCATCGCACACCCTCTCCTTGCCGCGACCGAGTCATGATCAAACCTGTTTTCTTAAAATATATAATTATCAAGATTATACAATAAATTATAATATACCTTATATCTTTTAAAAGCATGATTGCGTCGATGGACAGGGGACCGACGAACCCCTCCGACGGGGAGCGGCCGAGAGCGCGGAGGCGGAACGCGAACCTGCACATAGAGGATTCATATTAAGAACATAGGTATGAACGAGATTCGCCCGCATATCCTCCATCCCCTCCTTCATATAGCGCAATATAGCTGCTTGACTATCACACCGAAAGAGTCAAAACATCGTTTTAAGAAATACGGTTTGGATTAACGAGCCGTGAATTCCCGAATGATTCGGGCAGGGAGAGGGAAGTGATGTCGGTGAAATGTCTTTTGCGCATGTCCTGCGCTGTTTCGGGGTTGCTGATCGCGAGCACGGCGGCGGCGCAAGTCAGTGACGAACGGGCGGAGCGTCCGGCCGAGGCCAGCACGCAAACGACCCAGGAGGACTCCGAGACACCGGATGAAGCCCCTCGATCGGGGGTCGAGGAACGCGAGATCACGGTTACGGGCAGCCGTTTCAGCAAGCTTCTCGATCAGCCGCAGCCGAAGGCCGTCATCTCGGCGGAAGATCGCAACTTGGCAGGCGTGAATTCGGCGAGCGAGTTGATCCGCTCGCAACCGGGTTTTAACATCACCGGCGATTTCGGGATCAACGCACGCGGGGTTGGCCGCCAAACCGAGCAGACGCTGCTTGGGCAAGAAAACACCGTGATCCAATATATCGATAATTTCATCATCCTCGTGCCCGAGAACATCGCCGAGTCGACGCTGTTCGGGGGCAATATCACATTTGTCCGCGGGCCGGCCGGCACCACCTATGGGCGCAACGCGATCGCGGGCGCGATCAACGTCATCTCGCGCGCGCCGACCAAGGATTTCACGGCCCAAGTCGTAGCCGGTACCGCGCGGGCGGGCGCTTATAACTTCGGCGCCAACCTGTCCGGCCCGATCACCGACAATCTGGGTTTCCGTGTCGGGATGCAGCGCTTTGTCCAACCCAGCATCTTCAAGGCGGTCGGCGGCGCAAAGGGCGCGGGCTTTGCTATCGACAACACCTATTTTGAATTCCAGCTCGACTGGAACATCGGCAATCTGCATGTCCGCAATCGCGCGACGACCTTCAGCTACGACAACCAGCCAGGTTACCCGACTGTCAGCCGCTACAACAATGGCCTTAACGGCAATACGAGCGCGGCGTTCGGCGACTTGTCGCCCAATCCCGCGTTCGGATACGACGGACCGCTTCCCAACCAGCCATATCAGACCAACGTCAATGTCGTCGGCTACGATCGTCTGCGCGGCAATTTCCAGAATGTGCTAAACGCTGATCTTGATCTCGGCTTTGCCACATTTTTCTATACGGGTGGCTATCAGGAATATGTAGCGTCCGGCGAAGCGGATCGGGACCTCACGTCGCGTGTGAGCTATGATGGCGATACGATCGCGCCGGGTACCTTTGAGCCGGGCACCCAGGTTCCAACCGACTATCGGACCAATTATCTCAACGACAATTATTTCTGGTCGCAGGAAGTCCGCCTCGAGGGCAACGGGAACGGCCCGCTCGACTGGGTGCTCGGCTTTTACTATTTCAACCAGAAATTCGACGAGCAATATTGGGAGAATATTGCCAACGCGACCGACGCAATCCTCAATCCCATCGTGGGAACCCCCGGACTGACGCTTGCGCCCAACCCGCGGCGCTCCACGTATGAACAACGCAATCTTTATGAAATCCGGTCGAATGCGGTGTTCGGGAATGTTACCTGGGACATTACGCCCGAAATCCGTTTCGACGGGGGCCTCCGATATACGATGGACGAGAAGGAAGCGCAGACCGACTTCCGCTTCATCTATTATTATCCGCCACTCTATGCAGGCGATTTCTCGCCACTCGTCCACAGCGCAAATCCAGAGCGGCGTGACAAGGGGCTGTCTGGACGGGCCGCGATCGCATGGCGCCCCGGTCCCGGCGACCAGATTTACGCATCCTATGCGCGCGGCTATCAGTCGTCGGCATTCACGCTTGGACAGGGCCTGCCGCCGGACAATATCGCCGACAAGGAATATCTCGACGTCTTCGAGATCGGGGGTAACTGGACAAGCGGTCGTCTGCGTTTCGATGGCTCGATCTTCTATCAGATCTTCCACGACCAGCAGATTCCCATCCGGACGCGCGGAACGTTTGTCGGGCCAGATGGACCGGTGCTGGGACCGGTGTTCACCACCTTCGCAAACGCCAAGAAGACCGAGATCTACGGCGCGGAAGCGCAGTTGTCCTGGCGGCCCAACGACTTCTCCAACGTCGTTGCATCCTACACTTATCTGCACCCAACATTCACCGATTTCTGTCCGCAAGCTCCGGGATCATCGACGTGCGGCGGCGTCAATATCGCAGTACCGGAGTTTCTGGATTCGCCGACCAATCTCGTTCCCAACCCGGATTATGGTCCCCTCGACCTAACCGGTAATGAACTTCCGCGCGCGCCCCGACATAAGGCGTCCCTTTACGGCTATTACGGCATCGATATGGGCGCCGCCGGCCGCCTCTATCCCGGCGGCAGCATCTATTATCAGTCGAGTTTCTATACGTCGCCGTTCACGCTTCCGAACTTTCGCGTTCCCGGACGCGCGCTCGTGAACGCGACGCTGACCTATCGAACCGCCGACGAGCGGCTCGATATCACTGCGGTTGTGAGCAACCTGTTCAGGAAACGTTATGCCGATAGCTCAGTTCTCGCGACCTTCGGCTCGGGTTCGGTGCAGCAGAATGTCTATTACGGTGCGGATCGACACTGGTCCCTTACGGCCCGCTACCGCTTCTAGTGGAGGAAATGCCTCTCCGATTATCCTCTCAACTGGCCCTGTCGCAAGACAGGGCCAGCTTTTTATGGGCCTACGCCGTGCGCAACGATCTTTCCTGGCAGGACGGGCAGCCGTTGCCCGCCTTGCCGGCACGCATGTTTGGAAGCTCGAAATAGCCAGCACTCGCCCGCTAAACTGCTACCCCATTTTACCGAGAGCCAATGCGGCGGCGCAGCCAGCGCGCGACCGTGCACGAGCAGACGCGCGCGTCTGGGCCGGGCCTTCGGCGTGCCGTCCTTCGTCATGCAGGACGGCACGCTCCTATAAAGGCCGGGGCAGTCAGACGATCCCGGCTGACTGCCCCGCTTGGGCGATACAGATCTTCGGCAGTGACCGGACCTTTTACAGGTCGGCGAATTTCCTGTTCTCGCTCACCAGCGTCTTGAGAAGCGCTGCCGGCGCGTACCAGCCATTATCCTTGCCGAGTTCCTCGGCCTTGGCTGCCACCTTCTCGAGGCCCACTTTGTCGGCCCAGCGCATCGGGCCTCCGGTGTCCTGCGGCCAGTTGTAGCCGAACATCCAGACGACGTCGACATCCGAAGGGCGCTGCGCCATCTTCTCTTCGAGGATTTTCGCGCCTTCGTTCACCATCGGGAACAGGCAGGTCTCGAGGATCTCGTCATCGGACGGCGGCGTTGCATCGGGATCGGCGCCGAGCGTTTCGCGGATCAGTGCCGCCACTTCGTCCGACGGCGTGGCAGCCCGATTGGCATCATAGTCATAATAACCCTTTCCGGTCTTCTGACCGCGCCGCTCGCGCTTGCACAGTTGGTCGCGCAGCGGATCCCCCTCGCCCGGCACCCAGCCGATATCGAGGCCGGCCAGATCGCTCATCTCGAAAGGCCCCATCTTGAAGCCGAAGGCGCGGAGCACGCGGTCGACATCCCAGGGCATGGCGCCGCGCTTCAGAAGTTCGGCCGCCTGAAGCTGGCGCGGATACAGCATCCGGTTGCCGACGAATCCCGGGCAGACGCCCACGACGACGGCGACCTTGCCAATCCGCCGTGCCATGTCGAGCGACGTCGCGATGACTTCGTTCGACGTCTTGTCGCCGCGCACGATTTCAAGCAGCTTCATGACATTGGCCGGCGAAAAGAAATGCAATCCGATTACTGCTTCCGGCCGGCTCGTGACCTCCGCGATCTGGTTCACGTCGAGACCCGATGTGTTGCTCGCCAGGATCGCGCCCTGTTTGACGATGCCGTCGAGCTTCGCGAATATGCTCTTCTTCAGTTCCAGGTCTTCGAACACGGCTTCGATCACGATGTCGCAGTCGGCAAGATCGGTCATATCGAGCGAACTGGAAATACGCGCCATGCGCACATCGACCTCTTCAATCGGAAAGCGACCGCGGTTTGCGCTGCGCTCGTAATTGCCGCGGATGACGCCGAGGCCGCGATCGAGCGCTTCCTGCTTCGTCTCGACGATGCGGACGGGAACGCCGATATTCGCGAAATTCATCGCGATCCCGCCGCCCATCGTCCCGGCGCCGATGATCCCGACTTTCTCGATTGCGATCAACGGCGTGTCGGCGGGAACGTCGTCCACCACGCGCGCGGCTTCCAGGGCTTGGCTGACATAGGCGCTGCTGTCTTCATATTCGGTCATATTCGCTGCTTCTTCCTCATAGATATTTGTGGAACCACGCGATCGCGCGATTGGTGGAATCGCCACAATGCTCGTCGTAAACGGCGTAGTGTTTGCACGGATAGGTCGCGTACTCGGCCGGAGCGTTTTGGCGGATCGCCATATAGGCGGCCCAGCCGTGTTCGAGCCGGTTGTTGAGTTCCTCGAACTCGGCGTCGAGAATGAGCGTCGGGACCTTGACGCGCGCCGCGGCGCCGAGCTGCGAATGCTCGGCCATCCGGCCTACGTCGGGCGTGCCCTTGAGACCCTCCACGCCATCGACGCCGTCTTGCGGTACGATCGTGTCTAGTTTGCCGCGCGCCTTGTCGGCCGCACGCTCGCGCGCCCAGTCGCGATGCTCAGGCGGAAAACCGAAGCCGCCGATCTGCGCCACGATCGCTTTGACTCGGTCGTCATTGCCGCCGGTGAATACGGCATGGCCGCCGCCATAGCTTGTCCCCCAGATGCCGATCCGCGAACGGTCGACGCCCGGTTCGGACCAGAGATAGGCGAGGCAATTGCGGATGTCGGTCGTCTGATCGACCGGGTCGACGATCTCGCGCAGCACGCGCACCTTGAGTTCGATCTCGCCCGCCTCGAGCAGCCGGGGCGCGTCGCGGGTTGCGATGACGCGCCCGTCCGATTCCCCCCACCCACGATAGTCGAAGGTCATGCAGACATAGCCTGCTTCGGAGAATTTTCGGGCGTAGCGCGCCAGATGATCCTTCAATCCGCCCCAGCCATGGCAGAGCAGGATCGCGGGCCAGCCTTCGGGCGGCGCCTTGCCGGTCGGCGTGAAGATCTCGGCCGCGATGCGGCTGCCTTCGCTGTAGAGCGTGACCTCCTTGGGCGACGCATTTCCCATTGCCATATACCTCTCCGCATCGGTCATTCCAATAATCTGATATAGCCGCCCTTGACAGATTGATCGTGTTATTACAACCATACCTTAATTCTCAAAACGATTTTTAGGGATGGATGCCACAATGCATGAAGCCGTAATTGTCTCGACCGCCCGTACGCCCATCGGAAAAGCCTATCGAGGTGCGTTCAACGATACGCAGGGGCAGGCGCTCGCCGGCCATGCGATCAAACACGCCGTCGCTCGCGCCGGCCTGGAAGGCGGCGAAATCGAGGATTCGGTCTTCGGCTGCGCGCTCCAGCAAGGGTCGACCGGTTTCAACGTAGCGCGCCAGGGCGCGCTGTGGGCGGGACTTCCCGAAACGGTTCCCGGGACCACGCTAGACCGTCAGTGCGGATCGGGCCTGATGGCAATCGCTGCTGCGGCCAACCGGATTCAGGCGGGCGAGCAGAAGATTGCGGTGGCGGGCGGGGTCGAATCGATCAGCCTCGTTCAAAACAACCACATGAACGGCTATCGCAATGCCGATCCCAAGCTGCTCGCCGAGATTCCGCAGCTCTATATGGGCATGCTCGAAACTGCGGAAATCGTCGCGGATCGCTATGGCATCAGCCGCGACGCGCAGGACGAATATGCGCTCCAGTCGCAGCAGCGTGTCGCCGAAGCGCAGGCGGCTGGCCGTTTCACGGCCGAAATCGCGCCGATGACCACGACGATGCTGGTCACCGACAAGGCAACCGGCGACACGTCGCGGCGCGAAGTGACGCTGGAACAGGATGAAGGCAATCGTCCCCAAACGTCGCTTGCCGACCTCCAGAAGCTCCAGCCGGTGTTCAAGGGTGGGCAGCAGGTGCAGGAAGGCCGCTTCATCACCGCCGGCAATGCCTCGCAACTGTCCGATGGTGCGGCGGCGGTCGTGCTCATGGAAGCCAGGGAGGCCGAACGGCGCGGGCTGCAGCCGCTCGGCGCCTATCGCGGCCTCGCGGTCGCCGGCTGCGGACCCGAGGAAATGGGGATCGGCCCTGTCTTTGCCATTCCCAAGCTGCTCGCGGCGCACGGCCTCGGCGTCGACGATATCGACATGTGGGAGCTGAACGAGGCCTTCGCGAGCCAGGTCCTTTACTGCCGCGACAAGATCGGCATTCCCAACGACCGCTACAATGTATCGGGCGGGGCGATCTCGATCGGCCATCCCTACGGCATGTCCGGCGCGCGCATGACGGGGCACATCATGCACGAAGGCAAGCGCCGCGGCGCGAAATACGGCGTCGTCACCATGTGCATGGGCGGGGGCATGGGGGGAGCCGGACTCTTTGAAATCTTCTGAGTGCGTTTCATGCATCCGCAGCTCCAATCCGAGCCGCTTGGTGGCGACCGCTTTGAAAGTCCCGCCGGCGGCGGGGACGAAAGGCGCACATTCGGCGGCCTCCTCATAGCGCAGACGCTGGTCGCGGCAGCCGCCACGGTCGAAGGCCGGCCCTGTCACTCGCTTCACCTGTTATTTACGGGGGCGGGAGATGGAGCCCGGCCCGTCACGCTCGCCGTCGAGCGCCTGCGTGACGGCCGAGCTTTTGCCGCGCGCGGCGTCCGCGCGGAGCAGGATGCCAAGCTTCTCGCGAGCGCCACCCTCTCCTTTCATGACGGCGATGAGGGACCGCGTCACCAACCCGCGATGGGCGATGTGTCCGATCCCGAGACTCTGGAAGATCAGCGCGAAACGCGGCGGCGCAACGCAGAAGCGCGCGGCAGGCCGGCGAGACGTAGCGTAGCAGAAGAACTGGTCGACGCACGGCCTGCGGAATCATTGCCCGTACAAGGCGGCCAGGAGGTGCGACGCCATCTGTGGTTCCGCAGCCGGAAACCGCTCGGCGACGATCCGATATCGCACCAGGCGCTCATTGCGTTCGCATCCGACATGGGTCTGGTCCATCTCCAGCTCCTTGCGAACAATGCGGCGGGGGGTGGCCCCCTCGATTCCGCGAGCCTCGATCACGCGATCTGGTTTCATCGTCCGGCGCGAGCCGATGACTGGCTGCTTCATGTCCAGCATGCACCCGTCGCCCATAGCGGGCGCGGGCTGACGCTGGGCTGCATCTATACGCAGGGCGGAACGCTGGTCGCCAGCGTCGCGCAGGAAGTGCTGATCAGAGAGCCGCGGCCATGAAACGCCCGCTGGCCCGTTTCGACGTTCTCGATCGGTCGACGAGCGTGGCGGGCCGATATTGCGCCAGGCTGTTCGCTCAGCTCGGTGCGCATGTATGCCGGACCGCGGCGACCGACGATCGCTTGCTCGGCTATGGCGGCGAAGCCGGTATCGCGTTCGGGAAGTGGCTCGACGCGGGAAAGGTGCGGTCGGCAGGAAGCGCCCCATCTTCGGCAACCGTAGCGATCGTTGACGATGGCGAGCCGACACCGGACGATATTCTGCGCCTCGAGATCGGATGGTTTTTTCCCGACGGCCCCTATTCGCACTGGCTTGGCAATGATCCGATCGTCCAGGCGCTCGCGGGCCTGGCCCACGGGTTCGGCCCTGCCGAAGGTCCACCCATACTCGCGCGCGGACATGCGCCACAGATCGTCGCGGGCACCACGGCATTCATCGCGGCGCTTGCCGGACTGATCGGGCGGATGCGCGGCGCGTCGATCGACAGCGCCGCCGTGTCGATATTCGAGGCGGCCTGCTGTTTCAGCGAGCCCAACGCAGTTTCCTACGCGCATTTCGGACATATGGGCAGCCGGCTGGGGATCAACCGTTTCATTCCCACCTATCCCTGCTCGATCTATCCCGCCGCCAACGGCTGGCTGGGCGTCACCTGCCTGACGCCCGCCCAATGGGGCGCGCTGGCCGACATGATCGGCAAGCCCGAACTCGCCCACGACGGGCGTTTCGCAACGACATTGGATCGCCTCGACCATGCCGATGCCATCGATGCGATCCTGCGCCCGGCGTTCGCCGATCGCGACGCGATCGAAGCTGCCGAAGAAGGCCAGGCGCGCCGCATCCCGATGGCTGCCGTGCCCGACCTGGCAGACCTGCCCGCCATTCCTCACTGGCGCGATCGTCGATCCTTCGATGCGAACGGTGCCCCCACCCTGCCCTTCCTGCTCGACTGGGACGCGGCGACATCGCATCTGCCGGCAATCGGCAGCAACGATCCGCCGCTCGCCGGCATTCGCGTCGTCGATTTCACGATGGGCTGGGCGGGTCCCCTGAGCACGCGCACGCTTGCCGATCTGGGCGCCGACGTCATCAAGATCGAATCCGACGCGCGGCCCGACTGGTGGCGGGGCTGGGAACGTCCCGAACCCGGCGCCGCGGTCGAAGCGGCGCCCGTATTTTCCGTCGTCAACCGCGGCAAACGCGGAGTGGTTCTTGACCTCAAGACCCCCGAAGGGCTTGTCCAGGCTGAAGCCCTGGTCCGCCGTGCCGATATCGTGATCGACAATTTCGCGCCCGGCATCTTGGCCAAGCTCGGCCTCGATCAGCACAGGCTGCGCCAACTGCGTCCCGGCGTCGTCATCGTATCGATGGGCGCCTTCGGTGCCACCGGCCCATGGTCCGGCTTTCGTGCCTATGGCTCGACGGTCGAGCAGGCATCGGGCATACCGACCATCAACGGCGCCGAGGACATGCCGCCCGCGCTCCAGCATATCGCATATGGCGACCCCGTAGCGGGACTCTATGCCGCGGTGGCTGCGCTTGTCGGCCTTGCCGCAAGGGAAGAGAAAGGCGGCTGCACGGCCGACCTGGCGCAGGTCGAGACCTTGTTCCAGGTGGCGGCCGACGCGATTATCGCGCGCCGGGTTACCGGGGCTGCGCTCCCGCGAACCGCAAGCAAACGGTCGACTCTGGCACCATGCGGCTGCTTTGCCGCGGCAGGAGACGACCAATGGGTTGCCGTGGCATGCCATGACGAGGACACATGGCATGCGCTCTGTTTGTTCACCGGCCGCGCTGACTGGATATTGGACCATGACCTTGCGTCGCCCGAAGGCCGCAGCAGGCGGTCGGACGAAATCGAAGCGATGCTCGCGCGCGTCATCGCGGGCCATGATCCGGAGGCCATCTCTGCGGCGTTGCAGGCCGCAGGCATTCCGGCCGCGCCTGTCCATTCCATCGAGGCGCTGGTCGAGGACCCGCAATTGCAGCAGGCCGGCTACTGGGTGGCGCTCGAGCGCTCGCACCTTGGCCGCCATGTCGCGGGCGCGGCTCCCTTTCGTTTCGATGGCACGCGCCCCTACGCGGACCGTCCCGCTCCGCTGCTGGGCGAGCATCAGGACGCAATACTGGGCGGCGTGTCACAAAGCCGGACACTCGCATGAAGAAACTGCTAGTCGCCAATCGCGGTGAAATCGCCATCCGGATCATGCGGTCGGCTGCAGAGGCCGGGTTCGCGACTGTCGCGATCTATCCTGAGGACGACGCTGGCTCCAGCCACGTCGAGGAAGCCGATGAAGCGGTGATGCTGCCCGGCGCGGGGACGTCGGCCTATCTCGCGATCGATGCCGTGATCGAGGCTGCCCTCGCCGTCGGCGCCGATGCCATTCATCCCGGCTATGGCTTCCTGTCGGAAAATGCCGCGTTCGCGCGCGCCTGCGTGGCTTCGGAAATCCGCTTTGTCGGCCCCCGACCGGAAACGCTCGAACTGTTCGGCGACAAGGCCCGCGCCCGCGCCCATGCGCAATCCTGCGGCGTTCCGATGCCCGAGGGAACGCAGGGCCTGACGAGTCTGGAAGAAGCGCGAAGCTTTCTGACCTCGCTTGGTCCCCGCGGTGCGATCATGCTGAAAGCGATCGCTGGCGGCGGCGGCCGCGGGATGCGTCCTGTCGAGCATATTGCGGACCTCGACGCCACTTTTGCCCGCTGCACCACCGAAGCGCACAACAGCTTCGGCGACGGCGCGCTCTATGCCGAACGCCTGTTCCCGTGCGCGCGCCATGTCGAGGTCCAGATCGTGGGCGACGGCAGCGGAGCCGTCAGCCATTTGTGGGACCGCGAATGCACTCTGCAACGCGCGCGCCAGAAGATCGTAGAATGGGCTCCGGCCGATGCGGTGCCCGGCAGCACGCGGCAGGCGCTTCTGGATGCCGCGGTCCGCCTCGCCCGGCAGGCAAAGCTGCTCAGCCTTGCGACCGTCGAGTTTCTGGTGACGCCCGATGGCGACAATTGGGCTTTTCTGGAGGTGAACCCCCGGCTCCAGGTCGAGCACACGGTGACCGAGGAGGTGATGGGCCTTGACCTCGTCCGCGTACAGCTCGCGCTTGCAAACGGCGCGACGTTGGCTGACCTCGGGCTGGAACAGGACAGGATAGCCCCGCCGCGCGGGCATGCGATGCAGGTGCGCGTCAATCTGGAGACGATGACGCCCGACGGCGCGCGCCCGACGGCCGGCATCATCGCGCATTACTCGCCGCCCACGGGACGCGGCATCCGCGTCGATGGCTTCGCCCACACGGGCTATCGGACAAGCCTGCGCTACGACCCGCTGCTGGCGAAGCTCATCGTCAGTGTGCCCGAGGGCGGCTTTCCCGCTGTCAGCGCCAAGGCGTTGCGCGCGCTCGAGTCCTTCCAGATCGGCGGCGTCGATACGAACATCCGCTTCCTGCGCGCCTTGCTCGCCCATCCCGTCGTCCGCGCCGGCGGGGCGCATGTGCGGTTCGTCGATGAGGATATCGACGCGCTGCTCGACGCCGAGGCCGCCCTGCCGACAACCAAGGCGTCTGGCGTCGAAGACAATGCTGCCGGCGCTGCAACGATCGCCGCGGCGCCGGAAGGCACGGTCCCGCTGTCGGCACCGATGCTGGGGATGCTCGTATCGATGACGGTCGCGACGGGCGATACGGTCGTTGCGGGGCAAGAAGTCGCGGTCGTCGAAGCCATGAAGATGCAGCATGGCGTCACGGCGAGCCATGGCGGCATTGTCGCTGCGCTGGCCGCGACCGTCGGCGACATGCTGCTCGACGGGCAGCCGATCCTTTTCATGCGCGCTTCGGGCGACGCACACGCCGACGTGACGCAGGCAGTTGCCGATATCGACCCCGATCATATTCGCCCCGACCTTGCCGAGGTGCTCGATCGCCACCGGGGAACGCTCGACGCCGCGCGGCCCGATGCCGTGGCCCGGCGCCGCAAGACCGGCCACAGGACCGCGCGCGAGAACCTCGACCATCTTCTCGATGAAGGCAGTTTCGTCGAATATGGCGGGCTGGCCATTGCCGGGAGGAGCCGGCGGGCGTCCACCGAGGAACTCGTCGAACAAAGTCCGGCGGACGGGCTTGTCATGGGTCTGGGGACCGTCAACGCCGACCTGTTCGGAGCAGAGCAGGCGCGCGTCGCCACCATGGCCTATGACTATACAGTCTTTGCCGGCACGCAGGGTGCGCGCAATCACGTCAAGACCGACAGGCTCGTCGAACTCGCCGACCGCTGGCGTATCCCGTTCATCCAGTTCGCCGAAGGCGGCGGCGGGCGGCCCGGTGACACCGACGGCGGCGGCTTCATCCGGGCATTCGAGTGGCTGCCCAAGCTGAGCGGCCGCGTGCCGATGGTCGGGATCGTGTCGGGGCGCTGCTTTGCCGGCAATGCGTCCTTCCTCGGCTGTAGCGACGTCGTCATCGCGACACGCGACACGACGCTGGGCATGGGCGGGCCGGCGATGATCGAAGGCGGCGGTCTCGGCGTCTTCAAGCCCGAGGAGGTCGGCCCCGCTGCGGTGCACGTGGCCAACGGCGTGATCGACCTGCTCGTTGACGACGAAGCGGCTGCGGTCGCGGCGGCGAGGCAGTATATCGGCTATTTTCAGGGGTCGCTGGCCGAGTGGAGCTGCGCCGACCAGCGCGGACTGCGTCATGCGATCCCCGAGAACCGGCTACGCGTCTACGACATCCGCGCCCTGATCTCGATCCTTGTCGATGAAGGAAGCTGGCTGGAACTCAGACGCGGGTTCGGGCTCGCGATGGTGATCGGCCTTGCGCGCATCGAGGGCCGCCCCGTCGGCATCATTGCAAACGACCCTGGTCATCTCGGTGGTGCGATCGACAGCGATGCGGCGGACAAGGGCGCGCGTTTCCTGCAGCTATGCGAAGCGCATGGGCTGCCGGTGGTCTCGTTGAGCGACACGCCGGGCATCATGGTCGGGCCGGATGTCGAGAAGACGGGCCTCGTTCGCCATGCAGCGCGGCTGTTCGTGATCGGCGCCAATCTGACCGTTCCCCTCCTGTCGGTCGTCCTGCGCAAGAGCTACGGGCTCGGCGCCATCGCGATGACGGGGGGCAGCTATCAGGCGTCCTTCTTTTCGGTCGCATGGCCCACCGGCGAGTTCGGCGGCATGGGCCTCGAGGGCGCGGTCCGGCTCGGATACCGGAAAGAACTGGAAGCGATCGCCGACCCCGCCGCACGCCAGGCCAAGTTCGACGAGATGGTCGCCCAGCTCTACCGGCACGGCAAGGCGCTCACGACCGCGGGCTATTACGGCATCGATGACGTGATCGACCCCGCCGACACGCGTCGGTGGATCAGCGCCGCGCTGCGCACGGTGCCGCCGGCAAAAATTCCCGAGGAAGGAAAACGGCTGCGCTGGATCGATCCATGGTGAGGCCCTGAAAAATAAGTCCGGGAGCGGACGAAAAGGAGAGGAATTATGACCGAGAAGACGGCTGCGGCGGGCGTCGCCCCGGCGCCGAGCACGATCCTCGAACAGGCGCCGCCGCTCGAGAAGACGGTCGTCGACCGGATCCTGTACGGGCTCGGTTCGGTCGCTTTCGGCGTCAAGGACACCGGTTTCACCGTGCTCCTGATGATCTTCTACAATCAGGCGCTTGGGCTCCCGGCGGCCACGGTCGGATTTGCGATCATGATCGCCTTGATTGTCGATGCCATCGCCGATCCCGTCATCGGCCGGCTGAGCGATGGCTTGAGGTCGCGATGGGGACGGCGACACCCGTTCATGCTGGGCGCCGCGCTTCCGATCGCGATCAGCTATTATTTCCTCTGGAACCCGCCCGAGGGCATGAATGAAAATGGGCTGTTCTGGTATCTCATGACTCTCGCGATCGTGATCCGGATATTCATTTCGGTTTATGAGATTCCTTCGAGCGCATTGGTCGTTGACCTTGTGCGCGATTATGACAAGCGCACCGCGTTCATGAGCTGGCGCTGGTTTTTCGGCTATGTCGGCGGCCTCGGCAGCAACATCCTTGCGTTCAGCTATTTCCTGCGACCCGGCCCCAACGACCCCGCCGGGCAACTCAATGTCGAAGGCTATGCCAACTACGGTCTCACAGCCTCGTTCATCATGCTGGCCGCAATCGTCATATCCTCGCTCGGCACGGCCAAACATATTCCGAGTTTCGCTCCGCCGCCGCCGCGCCGACCGTTCGTTTTCACGGAAAGTGCGCGCGAAATCCGGGACACATTGATCAACGCACCGTTTCTGCTTCTGGCGGCAGGAACCTTCTTCGCCTCTGCCGCCGCGGGCATCACGGCCGCGACGCTTACCTATTTTCGTGTCTATCTTTGGGAACTGTCGGGCGACCAGATCTCGGGCCTAATGATCGGCTATTTTGCAGCGCTGGTAACCGCCCTGTTTTTCGCGCCCTGGCTCGGCGCCAAGCTCGGCAAGAAAAATGCAGCGATCTTCCTTGCGGTCGCGCTCATCATCTGCAGTCCGATCATGTATTTCAGCAGAGTGCTCGGGATCGCGCCCGAAAATGGCACGCAGCTTCTTTACGTGATGCTGTTCGTGATGGGATTCATCAACACGACACTGGGGGTAAGCGCCGGCACGATGGGCTCCTCGATGTTCGCCGACGTCGTCGAATATGCGGCCGTGCGCACCGGACGCGATTCTGCGGGGCTCGTCTTTTCAGCCAACGCCTTTCTTTTGAAGGCGATGTCTGGCGTCGGGGTGTTCGGCGCGGGGCTGATCCTGACCTTCGTCGCATTTCCGGACAACGCCGCGCAGGGTGGCGTATCCGAGGATGTATTGATCGCGCTCGCGCTGGCCGAACCCGCTACCATCATGGCGCTCCAGCTTTGCGGCCTTCTCGCGATCATTTTCTTCCCGATCAACCGGGCGGTTCATGAGGCCAATCTTCGCAAGATCGCCCAGCGGCCTGCTGACGAACCCGAAATTGCGACCGGACCATGAGCGATGTGATCACGCACGATGAACGCGTCATCGGCGCGGGGACGAAGAGCCATGAATAGCGAGAAAAGCGGCGACGAAACACGCCAGGGCCGCCCCGGTTATGTGTCCGCGCCTTTCCTCGACGTGCAGCAACGCAATACCCTTCTCTTCCCCGAACTGCGCCGGCTTGGGCTCGAACAGCATATCGCCGAACTTGCCATGCAGGGTTATACGATCGTTTCACCGGAAAAGGTGGCACCGCCCGAATATATCGTGGCGTTGCGCGCGGCGGTATTGCGTGTCTCGGAAAAACGGACCGGGATCCTCCCCGACTGGGAGGCGGGCCTCACCCATCAGGGGCAGGCTCACCCGCTCGGCCAGTTCATGCGTTATGTCCTGTGGGAAGACGCGATATTCGAACCTGTCCTGACGCACCCGGTCCTGCTCGGCCTCATCACCTATCTCGTCGGGTTCGACGCGATACTCAGCCTTTACGACGCCATGCTGAAAGGCTCCGGCGGCAAGCCGCTCCCGCTTCACAACGACAATGGCGATCTCGCCACGCCGGTCTACGCCGACCAGCCGCAATCGGCCAATATCAACCTGCTCCTAAGCGATTATGAGGAAGGCAGCGGGCCGATCGCATTCCTGCCGGGAAGCCATGCCTTCCGCAGGCAGCCCACATTGGCCGAAATACGCGAGCTCGAACCCGAGATGGTTCCGGTCATCGCTCCGGCCGGATCGGCGGTGATCTGGCCTGCCAATACATGGCATGTCGCGCGCCCGCGCACCGATCCGGGCATTCGCGCGACCCTGCTTCTCGATTTCTGCCGCGGCCATCTGCAGACGCAGTCGCCTTTCCGCGCCGACGTGACGCAGGCTGCGCTCGATCGCAATCCGCCCCGCTTCGCACAGCTCATGCACCAATATGGCGCCTTTCCCTTTCGCGAGGAAGATATCGATCGCGAGCGGACGGCAAAGGGAGGCGAGCGCCACAGCCTGTTCGATTGTCACGCGCAATGGCGGCAGTTTTTCGGCATCGGATTTTGAGCGCCAGCAGGGCAACTCCGGGACAATCGCAAATCGGCGCCCGAACAGGTCGTGGCGACGCATGGTTGATGCGCCGCCACGATGCCTGACCCCGAAAATAAGATCAGAACTTCTTGCGCAGTCCGATCTTGAACGTCCGTCCGATCGGATTGCCGATGAACGGGTCATAGCTGTATTCGAGGCGCGCCTTCGGCGGATCGCGATCGAACACGTTGAGGATTGACGCCGACAAGGTGACATCCAGCGGCAATTCCACGCGGTAAGTGAAATCATGCATCATGAAGGATTTCACCCGCAGCCCGAAGTCGACCAACTGGCAATTGGTCGCGATGCCGGCATTGACATTGTCGACGCTGCAATTTGTCGAGGGGCCGGTCTGGGCGACCGTTGGCCCGCGATTGTCGTCGACCCCGCCGATATAAGTGGTCGTCCAGTTGAAGCTGTGCGGTCCGGTCGCGAAATCGAGATAGGCCGACGCCCGCAGCTTCGAGACGGTGCCGGGCGCCCTGTCATAATTGGCAAAGCCGGCGGCATCGAATGCAGGCGATACGAAGATGCCGTTATAAACGAACTCGTCCTGCTTGTAGTGGAACAGGTAGCTTCCCGTCGTACCGATATCGAGCGTTCCGCCGAGGACCTGATCGAAACGATAATTGACGTCGAAGTCGATGCCGTTGAGACGGATCGTCGGGCCGTTGGTTACGTCGGACCGCACGCGCTCGATATCGTTTCCGGTGGTCACGCCCTGCGTACAGGCATTGGCGTTGTTGAACGTGACGAACGAGCGAAGCGCGCTGGAGCAGTTGACGAACTGGCTTCCATTGCCGGTGCCGGCAACCGCCGTCGCGACGACATTGGCCGGGACAGCGAGGATCTGGTCTTTGACCTTGTAACTCCAATAGTCGATCGTGGCCGTCAGTCCGCCGGTCTGCAGGATCGCGCCGACGCTGTAGCTAAGCGCCTTTTCCGGTCCCACGGCGGGGTTGCCGAACGTGTCGATCGATTTGAAGACGTTGCCGGAAGCCGCGATGCCCTGAAGCAGCGTGACGCCGGTCGGCGCCGAATCCAGCACCGTGGGGCCGCGGAAGGATGTTCCCACCGATCCACGAACCGAAAGCCAGTCGGTCAGATCCCATTTGGCACGGAACTGCGGATTGGTGGTGGAACCTGTCAGACCGCCATAATCCTCATGCCGAACGGTCAATTGCGCATTGAACCCGTCGAACAGCGGAACGCTGAGTTCGCCAAAAACTGCTTTCACCTGAAGGTCGAGGTCGAGCGGAATGTTCTGACCCAGAAAAATATAGGGTCCGGTCTTCAGCGCGCAATCGGTCTGGCCCAGGACCGGGCAGGGATTGAGGTTGGCGTTGAGAATGTCGGACACATCCTGATTGAAATCGACATGCCGATACTGGGCGCCGACGGCAAATCCGACTTCCCCGCCCGGCAATGTTATCGGCAGTTTGCCGCTGACCACGGCATCGGCCACCCATGTCTGGGTCTTGGCGGTGTAGCGCTGCGTATCAAACAGCCAGGCGACAAGGTCGGTCGAGTTGGCATTGGCAGGCACATAACCGGGATTGGTCAATTCGAGCGGCCGGTTGCCCGCATAGCCGTTCGAGAACGGGTTGAAATATTGGCAGCCATTGGCGCCGGGCACGTTGCCCGAGCAATTCGGTCCGCCGAGGCCATTGAGCGCCCGTTGCAGCCGGTCGATCAATACGTCTGGCGTCTGCTGTACCTGATCCTCGATGATATAGGTCGCAGCCACGTCGAAATTGAGGTCCTTGGCAATCTCGCCCTTCACCCCTGCGGACCAGCGCATTTGCTCATATTCGCGCTTGAGGATCTGTCCGCCCAGACCGTCGGTCGTCGGATTGCCGCCGACGGCGATCGGGCGAAGCCGGTTCGTGAGAATGCTTTGCGCGACACCGATCAACGCACTCTGTCCCGTTTGGGAAAGGAACGTGTTGAAGCCCGGATTGGAAGAGGGAATGCTGAAAGACGTACCCGGTCCGGTGGGTCCGTTGCTGGCAAGATAACCCGAGGTCACGCGATAGTCGGGCAGCTTGGTGTTCGCGTACAGACCCTCGATATGGAATTCGATATTGTCCGAGATATCGAAGTTCAACTCGCCGTAGAACTGATACTGGTTCGTCTCTTCGATCAGATTATCGAACGGCATGCGGATTCCGATTTGATCGCGCGCAGCGTTCCGAGATGATGGCGCGCGGCGTTCCGAGAATTATCCGCGCAGCGTTCCGATGTGATCGCGCGCAGTTTTCGAGATGGAGAATCCTGATCGTAGGACCATTTTTCCGGTTGTTTAGCGACTGGAGGAATGGATGCCGACGAGGAGGATTGCGATGCGCCATGTGCGCGAGATTTTGCGTCTGAGCCTGGCAGGGCTGTCGACGCGGTTAGTCAGTGAGCGGGTCGGGGTTAGTCCGACGACGGTTCGCGATACGTTGAAGCGGTTCGCGCGCTCGGGGCTGGCATGGCCGGTTCCGGAAGCGATGACCGACGCGGATCTTGAGGCGCGGCTCTATGGCGTCTGCGGTGTGAAGCCTGGTCGGCGCAAGCAGCCGGAGCCGGACTGGTCTGTGGTGGCGCGCGAGCTGAAGCGCAAGCACGTGACGCTGCAGATTCTGTGGGAGGAGTATATCGCGGCGAACCCGGACGGTTACCGGTACAGCCGGTGGTGCGATCTGTTCCGGCGCTGGGAGGGCCGGTTGCCGCTTGTGATGCGGCAAGCCCATGCGGGCGGCGAAAAGATGTTCGTCGATTATGCAGGAGACAAGGTGCTGGTGGTGGTGAACCGCCGAACCGGCGAGGAGCGTGCGGCTCATTTGTTCGTCGCGGTGCTCGGCGGTTCGAGCCTGTCCTTTGCCTGCGCCTCATGGAGCGAGCAGTTTGCCGACTGGATCGAGGCGCACAATGCCGCCTTCGCTTTCTTCGGCGGCGTGCCGCAACTGCTGGTCCCCGACAATGCGAAAGTCGCGGTGATCAAGGCCTGTCACTTCGATCCGATGGTCAACCGTGGCTATACCGATATGGCACGCCATTACGGCACGGCGGTGCTCCCGGCGCGGCCGAGAAAACCGCGGGATAAGGCGAAAGTGGAGGCCTGCGTCAGGATCGTCGAACGCTGGCTTCTGGGCCGGCTGCGCAACCGGATTTTCTACAGTCTGGCCGAGGTGAATGCGGCGATCGCCGAATGCCTGGCTGAGCTCAACGACAAGCGGGTACTGCGCCAGTTCGGCAAGACACGCCGGGAGCTGTTCGAGGAAATCGATGCGCCGAACCTGAAGCCGCTCCCGGCCGAGCCATGGGTCTGTGCGCAATGGAAGCGCTGCCGGGTCGGGCTCGATTATCACATTGCCATCGAGCGCCATCATTACTCGGTGCCGTATCGCTTCGCGCGGCGCGAGGTCGACGTCCGCGTCACCGCGCGCACGGTCGAGATCTTCCTCGGTGGCGAGCGCATCGCCGTCCATATGCGCGCTTCGGGCAACGGGCGGCATACGACGGTTGCCGACCACATGCCCTCGAGCCACCGGCGATACGGCGAGTTGACGCCGGCGAAAATCCGCGAGGAGGCGGCGCGGATCGGGCCGATGCTGTCGCTTCTGATCGAGAAGATCATCGAGGATCGCCCGCACCCCGAGCAGGGCTATCGCTCGTGCGTCGGGATTATTGGCCTTGCCCGGCGCTTCGGGCCTGAGCGCCTCGAGGCGGCCGCGCTGCGCGCGCTGGAGATCCAGGCGCGCAATTATCCTTCGGTCAAATCGATCCTCGAAAAGGGGCTCGACCAGGTTCCCGTGCGCCAGTCCCCGGAGCGCGCGCCGATCCTGCACACCAACATCCGGGGCTCTGGCTATTACCACTGAGAGGACGACAATGCTCAAACATCCGACACTTGATCAGCTGAACCAACTCGGCCTTTCCGGCATGGCGCACGCGTTTTGCGAGCTCGAACATAATGGCGATGCGACGAGCCTCAGCCATGCCGAATGGCTCGGGCTGCTACTCGATCATGAAGCAACATACCGCAACGATCGGCGTCTCGCCCTTCGCCTGCGCCACGCGAAGCTGCGCCATCATGCTGTTCCCGAAGACGTCGATTACCGTGCGCAGCGCGGGCTCGATCGCCGGCTGTTCGAGAGGCTGCTCAGGGGCGACTGGATCACCGCCCACGAGAACTGCGCCATCATCGGGCCTGCAGGCGTCGGCAAAAGCTGGCTCGCCTGCGCCATGGGCCACAAGGCGTGCCGCGACAATCGCTCCGTGCTCTACACCCGGCTGCCCCGCCTGATCGACGACCTGTCGCTCGCCAAAGGCGATGGCCGGATCGCCAGCCGCATGAAGAGCCTCGCCCGCGTCGACCTGCTCATCCTCGACGACTGGGGCCTGCAACCGCTCGACGGCAATGCCCGCCACCATCTGCTCGAGATCCTCGAAGACCGATACGGCCGCCGGTCAACGCTCGTGACCAGTCAGCTCCCGGTGGCCAGCTGGTTCGACCTGATCGGCGATCCAACCTACGCCGACGCCATCCTGGACCGCCTCGTTCACAACGCTCACCGCCTCGAACTCACCGGAGAATCCATGCGCAGGCAACTCGCCGTCGCAGCAGCTTGACCCGGCCACTAGCAACATGACATCTTTACCCGACGATCAGGTGCTCCAACTGCGCGCGATCAAATCGGAACGCTGCGCGGCATCAGATCGGAATACATGCGCGCGATCGTCGGAATCCGCACGGCATATATTGGTAATAACAGACAGGCGAAAGCCCCGCGAAACCTGAATAGCCCCCGACGTCGGTGCAATTGGCGTCGATGTTATAGCCAAAACTGGTGCCAGTACCGTTCGGGCCGCTGTAGGCCGTGTACGCGCCCGGGTTGCCTGTACCGGACCAGCCGGCCGGGCTGGTGAGGTAGGGCTGGAGAACCCAATCCCGCTTGAGCACGCTGAGTTCAGCGCGGTGCTGATAGGCCGCACTCAGGAGGACATTCACGCCTTCACCGTCATATCCGAACAGCAGGCTGCCGGTGTAATCGCCGCCATCGGAACCCGGCACATGCCGATAGTCCACCGATGCCTCGAGACCGTCGACATTCTTGCGCGTGATGAAGTTTGCCACGCCCGCGATCGCATCCGAGCCGTAGGTCGCCGCCGCGCCGTCCTTGAGGACTTCGACGCGGCCGATCGCGGCGATCGGAAGGAGGTTGGTGTCGGCTGTCCCAGCCGCGAAACGACGGCCATTAAGAAGCACCAGCGTACGCTGCGCCCCCAGCGAGCGTATATTGATTGTGCCACCGCCATTTCTGACATTGGCTGCGGCGTTGAACTGATTGGAATCGCCAAGGGCGGGACCAGCAATCGGGAGTGTCTTGATGAGATCGAGCACCGAGGGCGAACCGCGCTTCTCGATATCTTCCTGCGTGACGACCGAAACCGGGATTGCCGTATCCTTGGCCGTACCCTGGATATACGTGCCGGTAACGACAATTTCCGTCTCACTATCAGCGTTTGTGCTGTCCTGGGTCTGAGCAAAGGCTGGCGCTGACAGCGACAGCGCAATAGCCGGTGCGGACACGGTAAACTTCCATATGTGCCTGAACATCGCTTCCTCCTCCAAAACGGCCCGTTGGCCGGCCCTTCCGATGTGTTTTCTCCACATTCGTCAGGCTTTCCCGTGCGACATATTTCCATGGGGAGGGAGTGTCGCCGAAACGGCGAATAGCTTTCGGGGAATTTGAAAGTCAAGCCTATTTGAGAAATGGCGAATGTCTTATATGATTTGAAAAATCTCTTATTATGGGCGAATTATATTACTCCTAAGAATGTCAACATGCTCTTAGAGTGGTGATGATCACCACCGAGAAGAGATGTTGCAGTATCCGTTTCGAGGCCGCGGATCATGGAAGAGCTCGGCACGATCGCGCGCGTCAGCCAGTATGAAATTGTCGGGGGCGCTCACCCTCCTCGGCTAGCGGGGCCTCACTGCCCCCAGCGTCGCCGCCATGCCACCACCGGCGCGCGGTCTCGCCCGCGCCATGTGGAATTTGCCTTGGATCAGCCGGGCCGCTTCAGACTGATGTTTCGCAAGGACCTCGTAAACCGCGATGATCCTCGCTTCGCCTATTCCAAGACAGTGGCGAGAGAAGTGGCGCTCGCCTCGGGCTGATTTTATCGGTCGGAGGACAGTGGGTCAGCCTCAGCGCGTGTCCGGGGGCGACTTCGTGCCGGCAATCGCAGATACCCAACCTCGCAGCCAAGGCCCGATTCTACGCTCCTGCATGGCCCACGACCAAATTCATCATCGCTCTCCTATTCGCATTGCCCTGAGACGATATCCGCAGTCGTCAGACGGTGCGAGCGTATATCCGCTGCCTAAGCTGCTCCATTTGAACGGACCCATGCGGCGTGATAGCCTTCACCACCATGGCTCTCGACCACTACGTTCCGCAAGTTCATCTGAGAAAGTTCTACAACTCCGAGAAGGCAGGGCTGATCGTCTTCGATAAGCAAAACTACAAATCTGCCATACGTACAGCTAAGCAGGTTTGCCGGATCGGAGAGGGCAATACGAACGAATATTTGACCGAGCCACGTGCCATCGAAGAGTTTCTGAAGCCTGTGGAAAACGGCTACAACGACGCAGTCGCCGCGTTGGAGAACGGCAAGATCACTGGCGACGTGGTATATGCGATTGCCGGTTTCGCCGCCTACATCACTACATGTTCGCCCGCTGCGATCAGGATGCAGACCGCTATAATGGCGGGCATCGTCACCAACACAACGAAGCTTGCCGATGCGAAGGGCATATTCCCCGATCCGCCCGGAATTTTGCCCGGCAATAGCGTCACGGAGCTGCTAGAAAAGGAAGCAATCAAGCTAGAGATTGATGGGAAATACCCCCAAGCAATCGGCATTGTGGACATACAGGATCGCGTGGCCGCGTTCGGCAATTTCCACTGGGATATTCTCATCAATAATCATACCGACGCACCATTCTTCACCAGCGATTACCCGGTTGCCATCGATCGGAATCCCGCAACGGATGCCCTCGATCGCACTTTTCCCCTCACGCCCAGTCTCGCCATTCGGATCAACCCCGATCGCAACATCAAGAGGATCGGCTTCGATCTCCGGTTTAGGCAGTTTACACAATCGCGACGCGACCTAGGCCGACACGAAGTTGTCGATATAAATCGGAAGCTCGTCCAAGGTGCTGAGCGCTTGGTGTTCTCAAATCACGAGCGGGAGTGGGTGCCCAACTTCATCGCGAAGAACCGAAATTATCGTATCGAGATCAACCAGACTGCCCACCTCAATGATCGCGGGATCATGATGGTGACAAACCAAGCGATTGTGCCGTTTGCTCGAAAGCCAATGAGATAAGACGTGAGCCCTATGGCTCGCACTCACCAACTAACGAAAAGGGAAGGTCTAACTCGGAAGATCGGCCACATAGGGTCGCATTTGACTGGAAGTAGCGAGCGACACCGCGTCGAGGGCAGACCAAAGCACCGCCTTGATTCGTGACCAGCCGGGAGGCGTCGATACAACGCTTGTGCGTATAGCGGGTACACTCAGCTGAGGCATGACCAGAAGCGCCGGCGTATCGCAAAGGTCGAGCCAAATGTCCGTGATCATCTCCGACAGAGGCGCGGCTACAAGCTCGCGAAGATGCGGCTGTGATAGATAGTGGGCTGAAATCGAGTGCGTGGCGATAAGCTCGTCGGCCGTCCTGAGACGAACGCTAGCAGCAAGCGCCGCAAGGACATGAGTTTCCCAATCAGGATTCCCGCCAAGCGCTCGCGGCCAAGGATCATCATCACCCTCAAAGAAGCTCTTTGCTTCCGCGATCAAGACACGGAGTTCGTCGAAACTCGGGTCGGCAGGAATGTCGTTCAACCAGCGATCGAACGGAATCTCATTCGCCCGTTCGCTTGCCACGAAAGCTGTCACCGCGGGTAAAATATGACCTACGATCAACGCACGCGCCGAAGCGTCAAATGGGGGCATTGGCGGTGCGGCGTCTAATCGCTCGGAAGTGGAGCGCCCAGCGTCCCTTTCGGTCTTCGCATAGGTAAGAAAGGCGAATTGGGTGACTGCATCGGCCATGACTTCGCCGATGTCACCCGTCGCCAGAGAAAGGCGAAGGAAAGCTTGGCCCGCGACAGACATGGCAAGCATATCCAACGATCGACGTAGCCAGTTTGCGAGTTCGACCGAAACCGTGGGCCCGCCGGGCGCCGCGAGATCTAGATCGATCATGATATGAACGATGATATCTAGGCTCGCTGCCTTCAGATCCCCCCATTCAAGAGGGTCAAGAGAGCTGCATCGTCCAATGAAGTCCGCCATGCTCGGCCCATCATTCGACGGCTCGCCTTCGATATCCAATTTGACGAGCTTGATAGCGTGCGATCCCAATTGACGGATAGAGAGTAGGGGTTCCGGCGGGTTCGGGTCGCCATCCTCGATAAGTTCCGCGATTGCTTGGCCGAAAACCTCAACCGCACGGCGAGTTTCACCAGCCAAATGCAAGGAAAGTCCCTGCTCAAACATGAGCCCGACGCGACGTTCTAGAGGTTCCTCGCCGGTCTTGGGCGGTACGGCGCTGGCGAATCTGGCAGCAGCCAACCGCCAATTTCCTGCACGACCCGCAGCCATCCCCGCTTCGCGTAGAGTGTCCGTCAACCAAGGTCGCGAGAGGTCGAAAGAAGGGATGGCTTCATCGTATAATGCCAGCGCATCTTGTGCCTGCCCCGATCGCCAGAGTACCTTGGCTTTCGCCGTGAGGATGCGGGGAGCTCGCCCAAGATCGCCTAGCATTTGATTCGACAACGCAAGCGCGGCTGGTGGATCGGAGAGATTCTCGTCGGTTACACGTATCCCCAACGTCGCCGCCGCAATTGCAAGCGCGCTCACACCGCCCTCTATGGCCATATGGACAATTCGATCAAGCAAGTGGGTTAGACGCCGCCAATCTGGGTCAGGCCGCCCGGCCTCGCCGAGCCATACGCGGTCGAGCGCAAGCGTAGCGCCGTCGAACTCGCCTCCATAGCCCTGAAGGATCAGACTACGGGTTTCCAAGTCGCGGCCTGCAAGGAGGTCAGCGAGTTCTTCCAACCGGTCAGCGTCGTTGACAGCAGGAATAAACGAAAGAGAAAGCAGCCGGGTAAAGTCGGGCCAGTCAATCGGCTCCCCATTTTGCTCGTCAATGTCTTGGAACCGATCCCGCACGCGATCGCCGAGCGAAACGAAACGACTGCCCAGATCGACAATTTCAGAGATCGAGCGGCTCGCATCGCCGTCCCGCAACAATTGCCAGAGAAACAGGAAGTCGAAAAACTCGGCCGCAATGTCCCCAGGTTCGCGCGCATCAGCCTCCTTCAGAGCTTGGGCGACCACCGGCCGAACCAGTTTTTCGCCCGAACGTTCGGCAATCCGCAACTGCAGGATACGAAAAGCAGCGGTTTCTACCGACTTGCTGAATGGCGATTCTTGCCCATCTCCGATTCCGACCTGGGCATAGATTTCTGCAGTTTCGCCTATCTGCTTCCAGACTTCGTCGGGAGCGCTCAGTAAGCTCGGCAATATGCGAACGATCGGCCCGGCGGTTCGACCAATCATACTGTGCAAAAGAAGGGTCGAAACGTCCGAAGCATCAATCGTCCGCTCAGAGAGCCATGCCCAAGCGATCGAACCGTGCATCTGTCGCACCCAGTCCTGACCGCGTGTTTCATCAGCCAAGTTCCGCAGAAGCGGCGAAGTCCGCAGATCGGCGGTATCGGTCAGCTCTAACCAAGGGCCAATGAGCCTATCGATCACATGACCAGGCTCGACGACCGGCGGACCTATTCGTGCAATCGCAATTAGTCGCTGCCGAGACGCACGCCCCACTAGGAGGCTTGCTCGACAGAGCATCTCTCGTTCGCTTTCCGGTAGCGTAGCAACCATGCGCCGCGCCTCCGCGCGCACATCGACAATCTCCGGCGGCGTGGCGAGCAACTCGGTGATATCAGGCTGCGGCCAGCCGGCCTCTTGCAGGGCGCCGAGGCGCGCATCGACTAGCTGTGGATGCCCGCTTGTCGAGCCGTAGACGAGCTTCCCCCATATTTCCGCATTGGCGGGATCACAGCCGGCCGAAATAAAATAGGTGGCGATATCGCTATCCGTGAATGCGGGAGCTGCGAATATGCCATCTTCGCCTAGCCCGACGACCTGCGCAATCCTTCGGGAAAGGCGCTGCGCCCCTGTGATCAGAAGCTGCCCGCGCACGGTTTCAAGGGCCGTCACCAAATGACCTAGCGACGACAAGATGGAGCGGGGATCGTCGCCGGGATCCAGATCGTCCAAAACGACAATACAGGGCGTAGCTCGATTGACGACAAAATCGGCAGCGGCCTCTAGCTTTGCTCCGCCAATTCCGCCCGGACAATCTCGAAGATTGATCCAACCGACGTCGCTTCGAGACCCTATGGCCGCGACAGCCAAGCTGGTCTTACCCATGCCCGTTGAACCGTGGAGTTGCACAGGACCACGAACGAGCGCCTGAGCGATGGCGGCTTCCAAATCAAGACGCGGAAAACGCCGAGAAAGAGATCGCGGAACCGCAGCCACCGCACGCGGAGCCGATACGATCCTTGTGCCGTTATCGCCTCCCCCGCTAAGCTGCCGCATTAGATCGAGAAGCTGCGTGGTCGGAACAGCCGTTACGCCCGCATCGTCGAATATCCGCAACAAGTCTCCTCGTCTCAGCGGCAGTCGTTCGGAATCTGTTACGTTTGTCCATGCTTCGAGATGCAATCCACCAAGCGCACGAACGGAATCGGAAGCACCGATGCCCCTTGTTTCACCCAATTCTACCAGCTTTGCTTCGATCTGTCGGCGCAGGCCGCGACCATCGGGTCGGCCTGTAATCCATGAAAATGGCAGGATGATACGCGAGACGAACTGTGCGGCTGTAGCTGATTTCAGCCACACCGACATTGCTTTGGGTAGGTCAGTCCGGCCAGAATAGAATTCACGCAACGCTTCCGCGTCAGCGAGCGCGGCATTTGAAGCCGGAAATTGGCGAATAGCTTCCCAGGCTTCGATGCCGGGCGACGACAACTTGATTCCGTCGCCACGCTCCCGCCCCACACCGGACGTCGTCAAATATCTGAACTGGATAGCGGTACCCGGATTACGTTCTAGATGCGTCCAAAAATTTGAGATAGCCGCGATTGCGTTACCGCTTTTCAGGGTAACATTTCCGGAACGCTTCGTTTCCTTGACCTGTTCGACCGCCGCGCCGTTCTGATCGATACGGTCGAGATCTTCCGCGCCTTCAAGGAAGAGAATCTGTCCGTCGGAGAGATCGAGCCAAGCATCGATACTGCACAGAATCTGATATGAATAACCACGCATCGAGTCGACTGCCTCGCGCGCCGGATCGTTGACAAGTGGCATCGGCATCGCTCCGCTCACCGGCAATCCACGTCGATCACAGGTTCACAAAAGCGTGCGTTAGTACCATGTCGCATCTAGCCATACGCCCCAACCGTTAGCCCTCTCGCCCGGCACATTTCCAACGTGCGCATGAGCACCGTTCCAGCATGGGTAAAGTTCCCGTGCTGATCCACAAAGAAGTTGGCCCATTTCTCGCCATGGAACAGATTGTTTCGCAATCGATATACGATGATGAGAAGGGCGATCAGCTTGTCGGATGGCCCTGAATTGACATTGCCAAACACCGCCGCAACCCTTTCACGGCCAGCTTTTTTGGTCCCAGGCCATAGGCTCTCAAATCGAGGCCCCGGATTGGAAGCCTCAAAATATCGATCGCGAAAATAGACCAGAGCCTCTTCAAACGGGGTAAGATCGATATCTTCGATATCTCCCGCCAATCCAATCTTGCTTTCGATCATGGGAACACTCGCTTCGCATTCGAGCACGCACGCCTCAAAGAGGCTCCATAGAAGCGCAAAATCGTAGATCGCTTGGCGATCTTTTGGATCCAGCGCGGCATAACCGCCGACATTGCCAGAAAGCCATTCCTGCGCCGGTGTCATTCGTGTCTCTCCATTCGCCTCTTGTGGGATCGATTGGGTGGCCAAAGTCAATTTGCAGTTCGGCTTATACTACATGGCCGATGCTCTAGACTGACTTTCGTTGCGCAAACAGGGGTACGATCGCGAGAGCAGCGTTGGATCCCGCGTCAGCCATAATGGCCAATATGCGCCTCATTTCGGCCCGGTCGCAGCCGGCATGATTAGCTAGGGGCTTTACGAGCCCCGCCGCCCGGTCACCGAGATCATGATACTGCCAAAATTTGGGGTCGCGGCCGTGCGTCTCGACTAACCGGCCTAACCACAGCACATAAGTGGAAGCACGCTGATCGAGCGACATCCGTTCAACCACGCGGAGCAATAACCATGCCGCCTGCCGAAGATGGAGAGTGGCCCGCTGCCAACCGTCAATCCATTCTATAAAGTCCTCAAGATGAGGCCAGTCGGGCGGAATGGAGGTCGACCAAGGGCCGACAAAGCCAGCCGCCTCCACACAATTGTCGATGGAATCATAGTTGGTCTGCCGCTTCGGCACGGCATTTTCCATCACCCATTCCGCGGCCGGCCTCCATGCCGACCAGAAACGCTCATCGGGGCGACGTTCACTCATCATCAGTTCGTACGTCACCGCTTCCAGATAATTTCCAACAAGATCGCGACCGTGATCACGCTCCTCGAACGTAGTCAGCGATTTCCAGAGTCTCGCATCACCGTGAACCGCAGCAAACCGACCAACTTCCTTGGCCATTTTATGGGCCCATTCGAAAGGATACCGCCGATCCTGGCGTTTGGCATCCTCGTCTTCGGAATATTCCCGAGTCCATTCGACAAGGCCCTTCAAATATCCCGCAAAGGCCTTGCGGCGGATTTCCGTGCCCGAAATGTGGCGCCAGTCTAGGCGACAAAGAATCTCGGGTACTCGACTCCAGTCGAGCACGATCGGCGAGATGAGGCGAATGCGTCGCGGGGGAAGATACCATTTGCGGCCGCGGACCCATTGAAGCTGATAAGGGGTCGGTGGAAGCTCTGGTATCCGGTCCTCCGGACAAGATTTCAAAGCACGTTCGACGATCGCCTTGCGCTTCCGTGCCATGCGCTTGGCGGCTTTTTCTTGGCTACCATCAAACCAGAAATGGCCAATATCGATTACACAGACATCGAGCGCAGCGAAGGTCACCCGGCGAGCGAGGTCGGCGTTTTCATCCCAGAGAAGGCCATCGATCACCGCCTTCTGGATGCCGTGCAGGCGGTCAACGGCGAGCTCGACAACCCGTCTCTCTATCACGGCTTCGCGCCGCCGGCACGCATAGGCGGCGATCCCCCATGCACCGATTTCTTGCGAGTCAAAGCTGAGCAACGCCTGGTCGACGGTCAAAGCTTCTTCTTGCGGCGAACGCCAATTTTCTCCTCCCGCTATGAGTCTTTCTCTGACCCAATCAAGTTTGCTATCGAGGAACACCTCATCCGCGCGCGCCGCGACAATCGCCGCGGCGCCGACAACGGCAAAGCGCGTCATCTGCTGTGCGAGACCGAAGCTGTCCTCGTCGTCGGTCAATGGCTCCGCGATGAGATGGTCGGCGAGTTCGATCGCCTCCGCTAAGGTGAGATCCTCGTCGATGCTCCCTTGCTCGCGCGAGCGAACAGCCCACATCGCCAAGCGGTTGATCTGCCCCATCTGTCGCCGGCTTTCTTCTGCGGCTTCGATGACCTCGACCTGTTCTGCCGGAGGATTGATATGAGCCTCGATGCGTCGCTCGGCCTCATTGCAGCTGAGTTCGACCTGGTTTCGATCGCTGTCAGAGAATATCCGCGCAAACCGTTGTTCGTTTACAGAAACCCAAGACGGATCGGCGGCTTGTCGCTCGTCGTCGGCAAGACTTTCCAGTGTCCAGTCGCTGCGCATGGTATCGAACGCCTCTTGCGCATCGTCCTCCGCCTTGAGGCGAAATGCCAGCATGAGCGCGTGTGACATGGGCAATTGTGCCTTGTGCCGATCGAAGATCGCCTCGACTTGGTCGAAGTGATCGTCACGATCCGAGAAACCGAAGCCTATGCGGTGGATCGGCTGCTGGTCGTCGAGATGCTTGCGGATCTCATAATCCCAGAAGCGCGGGCTACCTAGAAACGGAGCAGCATGGTCGATTGCGCCGGGCGTGTTGACATGGTCCTTAAGGAGCGAAATGCATAACGCAGCTGTCGCCACTAGGCCGTTGGGCTGGAGCGCAAGTTCGATGAGTTCGCCGACATCGCGTCCGTTCGCCGCCTGCCTATGCATCCACTCGTCGAGCGCGAGATGCATCGATCCCAACACATTCGATCCGAGCACGGCGCGGGACCAACGGTAGACCGCTTCGTCCCCCCAAAGCGCTATTGGACGGCCGCCGACGTTGATCCGCACAGCAAGCGGCCGTTGGCCGTCATGGCAGCGGGCATACCAGCGCCAGAAGACTGAAGCCCGCCGTTCGATCCGATGAAAAAGTTCGAGAGCATGCGCCTCGTCGGCTTCGAAGAGCTCAAGAAAGCCTGCGCGCGAAGGGCTCGCCGGATAGCAGCTCTGGCTATCGGGGAGCCCTGCGTTGTGCGCGTCATACATGCTGAAAAGTTCGCGCCCAAGGATCGACTGATTGTCGCGAGAGCGGCGCCGGGGAGGCAGGTAGTGGCACGCGCACAGCCTCGCCCATGTCGCCGGAAATCTGCCGGGAAGGTAGCGAGGAAGTTTTAGTAACTTGCGGCGCGGACTATCCAAGCGACGATCGCCGGCCAGGCGCTGAAGATAAGCCTCGACACTGTCTGGGGTGGATTGGACGGAAAAGATCAGCGCCTCGCGAAGCTTCTCCTCGACAAGCTTCCAGCCATCGCGATCTGGGAGATCGACACCGAAGGGGTCGCGCCGATCTTCCCAGCCAAGCAGGTGTCGGCACTCCTCAATTTCGTCGAGCCAAGACCGAACGATCTCCGCGATGGTCTGGCTGTGACTGTTCGGCACGTTGAGCGTCGCCCGCGAAAAGATGCGAGCCAATTCGGAGAGCTGGGGCACAAGATCATTAGGCCAGGTCCGCCACTTCGGCAGCGACCAGCGTAGGAACGGAACCCAGCTCGACCATACGGGCCGCTTGCCATAGCTCGCGATAGCGTAGCGCTGGCTCTCACTGAGATGCGCGAGGTGCGGCGCCTGAAGCAATTTTTCGTCAAGTCGCGTCTCTGAGACAATGAGTGTGTCGATAAGGCGACGGAGCAAGCGGAAGTCATCCGCCTCGAGGGCCGCAACGAGGTCAGCAAGGATCGCATCGCATGTCTCGCTGTATAGAGGCGCGACGAGCCACGTCCGACTCCAAGCGGGATCGATCGTCGCATCGGATTCCAGCGCCCCATGAATGTTACGCCAACGCTCATATTGCCCTTGCTCAAGGAGAGTTTGGGCAAGGAGACGTACAGCCCGCAGCCACCAAAGCGGTTCACCGCTTTCTCGCAACCGCGTACCAAGTGCGTCGCAATCGGGGAGGAGCGCGCGGGCTATTAGCCAATCCTCATGGACGTCGAACGCAAGAGAAAGGGCATCCGCTTTGGGATCTGCAATCAGCGTGCCTTCACTTAGAAGGCAGCGCGCACCCTCCGGGTCAAACGCAGCGCTGCCCGGCGCACGCGCCGGATGATCGAGCAACCAGCTGCCCATTTGGGACAGGGCCTTGGTTCGGCGCGAGGTGAGGTCAGCGTCGCTTTGCTCTGCGGTCGCCCATTTCCCGGCAAGATCCATCTCCGTCACCCGCCCTTCGGGCAACACTTCAAGTTTCAGCAATTCACGAAGAAGAAAGAGGCGCCGGTTCTGCTGGGCAAGATCGTGGCGCCTTAAGAGGGGGGCAAAGACAGGGAATGCCTTGGCGATTGCCTCGCAATCCTCCGCATCGATTGCATCGATCGACAGGCTGGCCGATCCACCAAGCTTCGCCCCGTCCAGTGCGGTAAGCACAAGGTCCCGATCTTGGTAACGACGAGCCGAAGTGATCATCTTCCACGAACTGGTAGGCAGATGCTCAGCCACGAGAGCCAGCAGGTCGGTTACCACGCCGCGCCGCCCGGAGAGCAACAGGCGATCTGCACCATCCACCAGTATCAACAGATTGCCGCCACGCCCAAGGCGCTCAAAGAGCTTGAGGGGGGTCTCGGAAATCCCGAGTTGCACCAAATATTCGGCAAGCGATCCAGCACGGACCCGATTGTCTTTGAGCACGAAGAGCGGTCCGACGTGATCGCGCGACAGACGCTTCAGTATCGCCGATTTACCGCTGCCGCCCTCACCCGTCAGGCGAAGTATGCTATTCTCGGCTAGGTTCGCCGCGCCGCGCGATACGAGAAGAGATCGAGGGAGTGAGAGACTTTCCTCCCCGTGACGCAAGCTGTCTTCGATCGACCCGAGTGCGGCCCGGGCGGTTTCAGCAACTCGCTCGAGATCTTCTGCCCCTGCAGCCAGCTCAGGGTAGAATTGGCGTATGACTGCTGGATGTTTTGCTATCAGGGCCGTAAGCGCGCCCCAACCGAGAATATCGACCTCGAACTTGCCCGCTGCTACCCGCGCTGCGGACACGGTGCGAGCATGCGCCTGAAGTTTCTCGTCAACCGGAGCTGTCGTAGCAAAATACCATTTGGCGAGGGACGGCTGGAACTTCTCCGCCTTGGCAAGTTCTCGATCAAACTCGGTCTTGGTTGCTCTAGATCCGTAACCGCGATCTTTGCCTTTGCATTGCACTCCGAAATACCTGCCCGGCATTCCTCCCGGCGTTCCGTATACGTCGACTCCATTTTGGGGCTGCCCAACCCGGCCATTCTTTTGCGCGGTCGGATCCTTCCATACTTCCGCGAATAAGGCGCACGTCAGGTCCTCAAAAGTTTGCCATTTGAGCGGAGCACTGATCTGCGAGTCAAGAATGTCCACAACGCCTGCCCCGACACAAGGAAAGAGGGGCAACGTTATGAGCACATTTGGGGCGCGTCGCTATCGAAAGCTGACCCGGCACAGTTCGATTACTGTCCGTACGCCAATTCTGTCAGTAGCGAATGCTGGCTTCCGCGGAATGGCTGCTTTCCTTAAACAAGGATGTCAGCCGCTAATGCCGACTTTCAGGCGCGAAGCCGTTGTCATGCGTGTGAGATCGAGTGACCGCTTTCGGGTGAAGGCTACTCAGGGTCGGAATGGCCAAGATCGGGCGCGAAGTTGCCGATCTGTTCGTAGACCGCTCTTCTACTACGCTCGACGGCGAACGAGTTGCAAGCTGCCTGTAGGCGCCGACTGCGCCGCCAGTGAAAAGGAACGATGAAGCAGGCTGGCCCTGCTAGAAGGATGAAAGACGTCTGAAGGAGGGCTGCCGCCCGCACCCCGGCACCGGGTTCACGACCAAGAGCAGTTCTAATGCAATTTACGCCAATAGCAGATCGGCAGGTAGATCAACGCTCGCGAAGCCTAACTACCCTCCGACAGCGCCAGGCCGCTGCAATGGGGCTCCGATTCGAACTAAGGGGGTGAGCAGGAGCCGAGAAACTTCCACATCTTCTAACTCGAAGATGTGCCGAACAAAAACTCTTCACCAAATGCCGCTCGGTACCTCGCGATCGAACTGGCGCGCCTACTCGCCCGCGACATCGCGCGGGCAAATGTCCGGCACCAGCGCGCATCCGGGCTCCAGAAAAAGGATAGTGAACAATGACCAAAATATGCGCGATTTACGCGCGCTCGAGCGCAGCCAAGGCCGAATTCGCTCAAAATCTTCAAATCGAACGCTGCGCTGTTTTGGCAACACGTTGCGGAGATGAAATCAGCGCAACATATGCGGATAGCGGCGTGGCGGCGAGCGCAGGAAAACCAGAGCTTTGCAGGCTTCTTGCAGATTGCGTGGCTGGACAAATCGACACAATCTATGTGTCGTCGCGCGATCGGATTTCTCGGAATCTCGACGACTTTCTATCCTTCATGTCGATAACGCAGAAACATGATGTACAGGTCCTCTTTCTTGAGGACGCAGTCTGAATGATCGTAGAACTGCGCCGCTAAGGCGCATCTGACAGCTGTACGGCCTGGCCCATTAATGGCCCGGGCCGTTCTACATTCCAGGGGAACTACCCATGCGCGTAGCCCTATACGCCCGTTACAGCACCGACAAACAAGACGAACTATCCCTTGAGGTTCAGTTGGCTCATTGCCGGGCAGAAATCAAAAAACTTGGATGGACTGAAACCCATTGTTTCACCGACCAGGCTCAGTCTGCCGCCACCTTGCACCGACCCGGCATGCAATCGCTCATTTCTGTCGCGAAATCTGGTCAAGTGGATGTCGTCTACGCGGACGCGATGGATCGGCTTTCCCGAAGCCAAGGTGATATCGCCACCCTATTCGAGCAGTTGCGTTTTCGGAACGTCCAACTTGTCACCCGGGCAGAAGGGCCACTCAACGCGCTTCTCGTGGGTCTGAAAGGTACGATGAACGCCGACGCACTGGCCGTAATCTCCACTAAGACGCGTGACGCGCTCCGACATCGATTTCAACTGGGACAGAATCCCGGTGGGATTGCCTATGGATATCGGACCAAAATCGAACATGACGCGCGTGGAGAGCGCATTCGCGGCCTCGTCGAAATCGATCCGGCACAGGCGCAGATCGTGATTCGCATCTTCGAAGAATATGTCGCCGGACGATCGCCAGACGCAATCGCCAAGCAGTTGAACCGGGAGGCCATACCCGCACCGCGGAGCGGCAAACGCGACAAGAAACCTGGCGTTGTGCCGGCAATGTGGGCGGCAAATACGATAACAGGCAATGCTCAGCGAGGAACCGGCTTGCTGAACAATATCCGGTACATTGGCCTCCGCCCGTTCGAAAAGCAGCAGTTCCGGAAAAATCCGGAAACGGGCCGCCGCCATTCGTTCGTCAATCCTGCGGACAAACAGCAGCAGCCGATCAAGGTGCCGGAACTGCGGATCGTCAGCGACGAGCTTTGGCAAGCCGTCAAAGCCCGCCAAGAAAAGCTAAGCACCGGACCGAGGTCGACTATCCAGAAAACAGCGCGTCGCCCGTTCTGGGAACAGCAGCGCCCTCGCTATCTGCTCAGCGGAAAGATGACGTGCGGCGAATGCGGATCGGCCTTCGCGAAAGGCGGCAAGCACCGATTCAGGTGCCAAGGGTCGGCCAAGAAGGGAGAGGCCTTTTGCACCAACCGCCTTTCGGTACGACAGGACGATCTCGATCGGCGGATACTCGCCGGCCTTCAGAACGAACTCATGCAAGCAGAAGTTCTCGACGCCTTCCAGGAAGAATATGCAGTAGAAACAGCCCGGCTGAGCAAGCTGAGCGACAGCCTCCGCCCTGTGCACGAGCGAGAGCATGCCGAAGTCGCCGAAAAGCTTAGCATGCTCAAGAGCGCCATTATGAAAGGTGTCGATCCGACGATGTTCGTGGAGGAGATGAACCAGCTGTTGGCTCGCCAGCAAACCTTGGAAAGCCAACTCGCAATTAATGATGTCGATACCCATGTGGGCGACATCGTATTGCAGCCTGATCTCGCTGCTTTGTATCATTCCAAGATTAGCGCGCTGACGGACGCATTCGAGGACGAGGCGCTGCGGGCCGAAGCGTTTGAAAAAATCCGCGAGCTCATTGCTGGCGTGGTGTTCGTACCGGAAGGTGACGAACTTGCGATCCACCTTCGGGGCGAACTGGTGTCAATCCTAGAACTATGCGCTTGTTCAGACACGAAAAAGCCTCCTGTGGGGTTAACCGAGGAGGCCTTGCAAATTAAGTTGGTTGCGGGAGCAGGATTTGAACCTGCGACCTTCAGGTTATGAGCCTGACGAGCTACCGGGCTGCTCCATCCCGCGTCAACCAGCTGCGCTTGTCGGCGCAAAAACAGCAAAGGGCGGCCAACGCCGCCCTGACTATGTGAATGGGCTTTCCGTTCTGACCTTACGTCGGCTGCAATGCCTGGCGACGTCCTACTCTTCCAGGGCTTGAGCCATAGTACCATCGGCGCTGTCAGGTTTCACGGCCGAGTTCGAGATGGGATCGGGTGGGTCACTGACGCCATGGTCACCAAGCAATGAAGCCGGCGTAGGTCAAAAGGGTTTCAATCGATATCCGTGCAATACTGTCTGATCAATCATCCGACATTCTCGGACAAACCGGTCAGGCTTGTCGTTGATGGCGGGACTCTAAGTGCGAATAGAGCAATTAGTATCGGTTAGCTCCACGCGTTACCGCGCTTCTACATCCGATCTATCAACGTGGTGGTCTTCCACGGCTCTGTGAAATCTTATCTTGAGGGAGGCTTCCCGCTTAGATGCTTTCAGCGGTTATCCCGTCCATACATAGCTACCCTGCTGCGCGGCTGGCGCCACGACAGGTACACCAGAGGTATGTTCAACCCGGTCCTCTCGTACTAGGGTCAACTCCTCTCAAATTTCGACGCCCACGGCAGATAGGGACCAAACTGTCTCACGACGTTCTGAACCCAGCTCACGTACCACTTTAATTGGCGAACAGCCAAACCCTTGGGACCTGCTCCAGCCCCAGGATGTGATGAGCCGACATCGAGGTGCCAAACGATTCCGTCGATATGAGCTCTTGGGAATCATCAGCCTGTTATCCCCGGCGTACCTTTTATCCGTTGAGCGATGGCCCTTCCACTCGGGACCACCGGATCACTATGACCGACTTTCGTCTCTGCTCGACTCGTCAGTCTCGCAGTCAGGCAGGCTTATGCCATTGCACTCTAACAGACGGTTTCCAACCGTCCTGAGCCTACCATCGCGCGCCTCCGTTACTCTTTAGGAGGCGACCGCCCCAGTCAAACTACCCGCCACAGAGGGTCCCTGATCCAGTTTCATGGATCGAGGTTAGACATCAGAAAACAACAGGGTGGTATTTCACCTATGGCTCCACACCGGCTGGCGCCAGTGCTTCAAAGCCTCCCACCTATGCTACACAGTTCTTTCCTAATGCCACTCTGAAGCTGCAGTAAAGGTGCACGGGGTCTTTCCGTCTAACCGCGGGTACTCCGCATCTTCACGGAGAATTCAATTTCGCTGAGCATCTCCTGGAGACAGTGGGGAAGTCGTTACGCCATTCGTGCAGGTCGGAACTTACCCGACAAGGAATTTCGCTACCTTAGGACCGTTATAGTTACGGCCGCCGTTTACCTGGGCTTCATTTCGGAGCTTGCACCCCTCCACTTAACCTTCAGGCACCGGGCAGGCGTCAGGCCCTATACGTCGTCTTGAAGCCGACT